>JBBRRB010000004.1:0-247394 GCA_038225555.1 Bryobacterales bacterium | reverse complement strand
CACCCTGGAAAAGGCGATGCTCGGATATCTCGACGAACGCAACAAAGACCCGAAACCCTTCGTCTGGACCGCAGACGCCGATCTCATCCTCGGCAAGGTTCAGCGACTTTGTGAACGGATTACCAACTCAGGACACTAGCGGATGTTTGAAAAATGGCGCGTCGTACACGAATGTGTGGAACTCGCCGTTCTCGCCGCAAGGATCTATACTTTGCGGAAGACCTTCAACGAGTTCAAGGTTGTAGTCGCGGCCGGAATACGATTTATCGAGCTTGGACGGATCGATGCAGGTGATCTTAGCCTTTATCCCCGCGCCTAACATGTCTAGCGCGAGCCGTCTGGTGGGAATGTCCCATAGCGGGAATAGCGGCTCAAGGCCCGTCCCTTCCAACTGACGCTCGCGGTAAGCGCGAATATCTTGCAGGAATAAATCGCCGAAGGCAACTGCGGCAATTCCTTCGTCTCTTGCGCGTCGCCACACAAGCTGCATGGCTTCCTCGTACTTCGCGTTCGAACACGGCCAAGGTAGTTGGACCGCCCAGAGCGGAACGCCCATGCTTTCCGACTGCGCTTCGACAAGCACTCGTCGAACAGCATGCATGGCAACGCGGTCTGCAGCACTGTTGAATGTCGTGACCAGCGCGGCGACCCGCAAATGTTTCTCCTTCGAAAGGAGATGAAAGGTCCAGGCGCTATCCTTGCCGCTGCTCCAAGACAATAGAACGACTTTCATTCACAACTATGCCGTCTGTTGTACGGGTGGTGCGAAATGGCTGATCACTGCGTGGCCTCCGAAGAAAGCCACAGTGTAGATCGCGTCGCCAAACAATTGGTTGCGGTAGAAGGGAATGCCAGCCACGAAACAGGCGGCGAGCCCTGCCGGGGTGTGAGGATACATGTGGCCCGTGGCCCAAACCATGAAATTCGTGATTGCGAAAAAAGACAAGCTGGCTAGCAAGCCACCAGCGCAGATTACGCTTACTCGGTTCGTTTGTCCGATGAATCTACCGATCAGCACCGCGACCAGCGATGCGGCGTACACGTACCACATTCCCCTGTAGAAGCCGATTAAAGCGTCGCTTAGGAATAGGGCCAGGAGCGTGACCAGAACTCCCGTGCGCCACTTCGTCGCTTTAGCGCCTGCATACAGCGCGATCGCCATCATCGGAGTGAAATTCCAAGGATGGGGGAGCAGTCGCGCACATGCCCCGAGTCCCACGAGCGCAGGGACTATCTTCTTATTCTCTTCCATGATTTTCCATTCTAGCAATCCCTTGTTATCCTGGAACAGCTAGGCCATGCCAATTTACCAAGTAATTGTTTTAGCGCTGATCCAAGCTCTTACTGAGTTCTTGCCCGTTAGTAGTTCCGCCCACTTGGCCCTCGCGCCGTGGCTATTCGGCTGGAAGGATCCCGGTCTTGTTTTCGATATCGCATTGCACGTCGGAACGCTCGCGGCTGTTCTCATCTACTTTTTCAAGGACTGGTTGCAAGTGCTGGCCGCTGGTTTTGGCCTGCGTTTCGGGCACGATCGTGAACTGAGCCGCAATCCCCGGCTGTTCTGGTATCTCGTGCTCGGAACCATACCGATTGGCATCGCCGGGTTCCTGTTTGGCAAACAAGCTGAAACCACTTGGCGCAATCCGTACCTGATCGGCGGAATGCTGATCGGCGTTGGCCTGCTGATGTGGGTTGCGGAGCAGATGGCCACCGCTCGCAAGGACATCGGTCAAGTTACCATGGCCGACTCCTTGGTGATCGGCGCGGCGCAAGCGCTGGCAGTGGTTCCAGGCACATCACGTAGCGGCATCACCATTACGGCGGGCTTGTTCCAAAGCCTGGATCGCGAAACCGCCGCGCGCTTTTCATTCCTGCTCTCCACGCCCGCGATTCTTGCCGCGGCCGCCAAGGGCCTCTACGACCTTCGCAAGCACGGCGGCATCCCGCATGAGATGCAGATCCCGTTCCTGGTTGGAATCGCGGTCAGCGCAATAGCGGGCACAGCGGTGATCGCATTCTTCCTCCAATACCTGCGCCGCAACAGCTTGAAGCCGTTCATTTACTATCGCGTGGTTTTTGGCATAATAGTAATCGCTCTGGCTTATTTTTTCCGCTTCAGTGCGGAATGAGATTATTGGGTCCCACTCGCTTTAATCGACTGAACGAAGCCGTAGCACTCGTGTTTCTGTTCGCCGGCGTATTCCTGGCGTTGAGCTTAGTCTCGTACTATCCACAAGATCCATCGTGGGACTCGGTCTCCGGCTTAACAAAACCGCGCAACCTGATCGGTCCGATGGGCGCTGGCATCTCGGACTTGTGCATCCAGTTTCTTGGATTGGCGGCGTTCGGTTTACCTCTTCTGCTCTGGGCGCTTGCCTGGAAATGGGTTCGTTCCCAGCCTATCGGCGCAAGCTTCGCTAAGGTTGCCGGCGCCCTGCTCCTCATCGGCGGCTTGTGTACGGCCTTGGCCCTTGGCCCGAATTTTCGACCATGGGGAGGCCAACTCGCTCCTAGCGGCGTCGTCGGTTTGATGTTGGCTGAGTATGGAACTTCGCGCCTGAATCTGGCCGGCACTTGGCTGTTCACCGCGATGGCCATCATCCTCTCGATGTACTTGCTCTCCCGCTTCTCCGTAGCGAATGCCGTGGCTTGGGCCGACGGTCCCAGGCGAATGATAGGGCGCTGGAGCAACCGCTTCGCGAGATGGCGGGAGGCGCAGCGACTCGCCGCTCAGGAGAAGGCCAGGCTGCGCGCCGAAAGACGAGCAGCGAAATCTGGCCAGCCTGCAACAACGCATGCAACAACGCAAGCTCCGTCTGAACCTGTCTCAAAGCGCCCTAAGCCAGCCACCGATGTGCCGCCATGGGACGTGTCGCCTGTGGGGCACATGGAAACCGGCGAGGACGACATTCCCATACAAGAATTGGAGTACGAGCCGCCTCGTCCCGCGCCCATATACATAACGCCCATTCCTCGCGAAGAGCACCGTCCCGTTGACGCCATACCCGTGCCAGCGGAGTCTCGCGAGATCCGCGAGTATCATCTGCCGCCGACCGATTTGCTCAACGAACCGCCCGCGAAGAGCGCCTACGATTCGCTTGAGCTAAAAGAGATCGCCGTCAAGATTAAGTCCAAGCTCGAAGAGTTCAACGTGCTCGGCAATGTGGTGCAAATCAATCCAGGTCCGGTTGTCACCACGTTTGAGTTCAAGCCCGAGGCGGGCATCAAATACAGCCGCATCACCACTCTTAACGACGATTTGTGCCTGGGCTTGCAGGCCGAGTCCATCCTGATTGAACGCATTCCCGGGAAACCGACCGTGGGCGTGGAGGTGCCCAACTCGCGCCGTGAAGTAATCAGTCTCCGGCAAATTCTGGAATCAGAGGAGTTCCAAAGCTCGCAATCGCACATGACCATCTGTCTGGGGAAGGACATCAACGGGCGGATCAAGGTGGCGGCCCTGGAGTCCATGCCTCACCTTCTGATTGCAGGCTCCACTGGATCGGGTAAAAGCGTGATGCTCAACTCGCTCATCATGTCGATCCTTTACAAGGCGACGCCCGACGAGGTTCGCATGATCCTGGTGGATCCGAAACGGCTGGAGATGGGCCTTTATGAGGGAATCCCGCATCTGTTAACGCCCGTGATTACGGATGCCAAGAAGGCAACCTACGCGCTGCGCAACGCGGTGATCGAGATGGAACGGCGGCTCAAGCAACTGGCTGCTCAGGGCGTCCGGAATATCGATCAGTACAATCGCAAGGTCAAGCAGTTGCAGCAAGAGCCTCGGAGTCTTTTTGAGGAGGATGAACCGGCTCCGGAAGAATTGCAAACGTTGCCCTTCATCCTGATCATCATTGACGAGTTGGCCGATCTTATGATGCTGGAGCGGGCCAACGTTGAGGAATCTGTTACCCGGTTGGCGCAAATGGCCCGCGCGGTGGGCATGCACCTCGTGCTGGCGACCCAGCGGCCAAGCGTGGATGTGATCACGGGGCTGATCAAGGCAAACTTCCCTTCGCGAATCAGCTTCCGAGTTGCAACCAGAGTGGATTCGCGTACGGTGCTCGATGTGATGGGAGCGGATCATCTTCTGGGCAAGGGAGACATGCTCTTCCTGCCGCCCGGATCCTCTCGACTGATGCGAGTGCATGGCGCATTCGTCACTGAAGTGGAGACCAACCGTGTGGTCGAGTTCTGGAAGAAGCAGGCGCGACCGGATTACGATCAAACCTTCCTGGTGGCGCCGCCAGATGCCGAGGCGGAGTCTGAAGAGTTCGATGGCACCGAGGATGCCATGTATCAGGACGCGGTCAAAGTTGTGATGGAAATGGGCAAGGCGTCAACCTCCACTTTGCAGCGGCGGCTGCGGCTAGGTTATGGCCGAGCGGCGCGCATTCTCGATATGATGCAGCGTGACGGCATTATTGGTCCGCCGGATGGCAGCAAGCCTCGCGAAGTGCTGAAGAGTCCAGACTGGCTGAGAGAAGTGGATACCGCTCCATGATTCAGGTAACCGCTCGCAACGGAGCGCCGGATTCGGAGAACCGCATCCATTCGGACGAGGTCGCGCAGCAGTACGGGTATGCCGCCGCTCTGGTGCCAGGCGTCACTGTGTATGGATATATGGTCACGCAGGAGTTTCTGGAGCGGGGAACGGTGCATGTCCGGTTGGTGAAGCCGGTGTTCGACGGCGACATACTGCTGATCCGCACGGACGCGGACGCGGTGACTGCTGAGCGGGAAGGTGAGGTTTGCGCCGTGGCTCGGGTGGATGGTGATGCGTTGGATTTTCCTGCAATCGCCGCGGGCAGGGTGAGCACGGGGTCGATGGATCCCGGAACGATCCTGGATACGGTAGCAGGGCCGCTCGCTTCAAGCGCGGCATCGGACAATATCCCCGCTGCCCTTCTCGAACTCGCGAATCGGATTCTCATGCGAAATTACCGGCTGGGTCCGTGGATGCATATCTCCAGCGACGTTGCGACTTTCAGTCGCGCTCAGTGGGGCGACGATGTCGAAGCGCGCGGGGTCATTCGGGACCGATTTGAGAAGAAGGGTAGGGACTTTGTCGTCTTGGACGTCGAAGTCACCAGCGGCGACCGACTCATCCAACGCATCCGGCACACAGCCATCTATCGCATGTAATCCGAATGCGGGAAACTCGACGGAACACGCGAACGCTCCTGCTTGCCGGCTTTGGCGGACTCCTTATCTTGATGGCCTTTGCCGGACTGGACACGATCCAGGTCCTGCGAACCATTCAAGACCGCAACAATGCGATTCGAAGCGAGTTCCTGAATCGCAATCGATTTCTGAATCAGATACGGTCCGACCTGTATGTTTCCGGCACGTACGTGCGCGATTATCTCCTTGAGCCGGAGCCGAGCAAAGCCGAATCTCACCGGACCGCCCTTGAGAACGCACGGAGAAACATGGAGTCAGCCGTACAACAATACGCCAGGCTCTTGCGCGAGAGCGAGCAGAAACCTTTCGCAAACTTAGAGAGGGAGTTAGCGCAATACTGGCAGGTGCTCGCGCCAGTGATGCGCTGGAACGCGCAAGAAAGGCAGTCCGCTGGCTACGCATTTCTCAGAGATGAGGTGTACCCTCGGCGAACGGCGATGCTCGGCTTAGCGGACGAGATAGGCACTCTCAACGAGCGGCAATTAACCACGGGCAACGTACAGGTGTCGGATCTGTTCGCCAGCTTTCGGGTGCGTTTAAGTCTCACTCTGGTCGTGACTTTGGGATTGGGCTTGCTTCTTGCCAGCTACAGCATGAGCAGGATACTCTCTTTGGAGCGGGAATCCAATGCTCGTTTTCAGGAAACCGCGCAAGCACGCGTCGAGTTGAAGCAACTATCGGCTCGCCTGGTGGACGCTCAAGAGACTGAACGCCGGGCAATCTCGCGAGAGTTGCACGATGAAGTTGGTCAATCGCTTTCGGCGCTCGTGGTGGGCCTTGGCAATCTGGCCGCTTCGGTGCAAACGGTGCACGCGCCAAATTTGATCGGACAAATCGCGGAACTCAGGAAGCTCGCCGGATCTTCGGTGGGTGTCGTGCGAAACATGGCTCTCCTGCTTCGGCCTTCCATGCTGGACGATTTGGGCTTAATTCCTGCGCTCCAGTGGCAAGCAAGGGAGGTATCGAAACGGAGCGGGGTGGTGGTGGATTTCGCGGGCGAAGAGATCGTCGAGCAGCTTTCGGACGAGCAGAAGACGGCAGTCTATCGCGTGGTTCAAGAAGCGCTTCACAACTGTGAAAAACATGCGGGGGCGAAGGAGATTCGCATTAAGGTCCGACAGCAGCATGACACTCTACTGCTTTCGATACAGGATGACGGCTGCGGAATCGAGCCGTGTGCTCAGAAGGGCTTGGGATTGCGAGGCATGCAGGAGCGAATCGAAAACCTGGGCGGCATGTTTAACGTAGAGTCGGAGGTGGGCCGGGGCTCGCTCATTACCGTACGGCTGCCAATCGAGAAGCATGCCAGAAATTAGGATTCTCCTCGCCGACGATCACACGGTCATGCGGTCGGGTCTTCGGGTGCTCTTGGAGCGCGAGCCTGGATTTCGTGTGATTGCGGAAGCCGCCGACGGACGCGAGACGGTGGATCTGGCAGAGGCCCATCGTCCGGACGTATTGGTAGTAGACGTAGCGATGCCCAGATTGAACGGGATCGATGCCGTTCGCGAGATCACGGCGAAGCATCCCAAGATCGCCGTGATTATTCTGAGCATGCACTCGGATGAAGGGTATGTTCTGCGCGCGCTGAAGGCAGGCGCGCGGGGCTATTTGCTCAAGGACTCTCCCGAATCGGACTTGATCGGGGCCATTCGAGCCGTGCACGACGGGAAGGCATTTTTCAGTCCGGCAATTAGCAAGATGCTGGCTGAAGACTATCTGCGCCACTTGCGCCAGCGAGGAGGCGAGGATACGTATGAGCTATTGACCGCTCGCGAGCGGGAGGTTCTGCATATGTTGGCTGAGGGGAGGTCGAATAAAGAGGTTGCGTCGATTCTCAATCTGAGTCTCTATACCGTTGAGACTCACCGATCCAACATACTGCAAAAGCTCAATCTGAAAGGGACGCCGGAACTGATCTTATATGCTGTGCGCAAAGGGGTGATCTCATGAGTCGGGAATTGTACAGGGGCCCATCCGCAGCCAAACCCTTGTTGATGACGGTCGAAGAATACCGGCAGTTGCCGGATAGGCTTGATGTCATCCAGGAACTGCACTGGGGACAGGCGGTTACTCTGAGCCGACCGAACCCCCCACACTTAAACCTGCAATGGCGTCTCGATGACCTGCTTCGTCCGAAAGCCGCCCATCTCGGTCATGTTAGGACCGAGTTTCCGTTTCGCGCTTTGCCGGAGTACGACCTGCGCGCCGCCGACGTGGCCTTTGTTTCACGCGACAGATGGGCGAGTGTCGGAACGGAGGATCTCGCAGGATCACCGGAGTTGGTGATTGAAATCCTCTCGCCCTCTAACACCCGTGCCAAGATACAGGCCACGGCTGCTCTTTGTCTGGCGACTGGAACCGAGGAGTTCTGGGTGGTGGATGGCAAACGCCAGACGGTCAGCGTAACGCTACGCGCCGGCAATACCGTCGTGTATTCAATTGGAGATATTATTCCAGTGCGGATGTTCCACTCCGAGCTGGCAGCTGCCGAGATCTTTGCCTGAGCAGAGTCGGCAACATTTCAAACCAAGCCCGACCGAACTATCTCGGAGATGAACAAGCGAAGCGCACCGAGCGCACAACTCTCTCTTCGTGAAACGGTTTCGTCAAAACATCGTAGCCGCCGCGATCGATCACTTCCTGCCAGAGAACATCGTCGTTCACAGGAGACGTAAGCATCACGCAACTCCCCGGTGCCAGACCCGCAAGCTTCTGAACGGCCTCGCGCCAATTGAAAGCCGATGAAAGATCCCGGTCGCAGAGAATGACGGCAAACTTGTGGCTGCGGATAAGCTCCACGGCCGACTCATAGCTCAGCGCGAAGTCGAGGTGCCATTTTGATCTCTCTGCGATCTCGGAAAGAACCTGCCTGTCCGAGTCCTTGGGTACAAGCGCCAGCACTCGAACCACGTGGGAGTCCGTCCGGATGCCTTGAACGATATTGGTCAGCCAGTTCAACGCAGCGCTCCGATTTGGTATCGCAGCAGCGAGTGCCGAACCTGGTAATCGTATTTCGCGCTCGCGTTTGCGATCTGCCCGGACGTGTAATTCAACTGTGCCTGGCTTAGCTCCACGATCGAGCCCAAGCCGAGGTCGTACCGGCTCTGCGCCAAGTCGAGGCCGAGTTTTGCCTGATCGAGCAACTGCGCCGTGAGACCCACCCGTTCATACGCGTTCATTGCGTTGAGGTACGCGAGACGAACGTCTCGAATGATGCGATTCTCCTGGTCTTGAACGTCTTTGCTGGCGGCGAGCGCCCGGTATTCCGCCTCGGTACGTCTGGCTTTGAATAATCCCCCATTGAAAATTGGAATGTTGACGTTTGCTCCCAGAGCGCCGTATCGCCCCGGGACCACGGCTTGGCCAGCCGGAACGAAACCAGCGCTGGCAACCAAGCCGATGGATGGATAAGACAAAGCCTTCTCGGCTTGGAAAAAGCGCTGAGCGGCGGTCGATTGTAGCCGAAGATTGGCAAGTTCCGGTCGCTTTTGAATTGCTTCTTCGAGGAACGGCTCCATGCGGCTCTCGGGTTCCGCTGGCATAGGTTCTTCGGCGAGCGCAAAATTCTGCTGGCCCGGGATCCCCATCGCCGTAGCGAGTTCTGCGATTGCCGCCTTCAGGCCGTTCTGCGCATCGGCCAACTGCAGCCGCGCGTCAGCCAGATTGACGTTTGCAAAGCTAACATCCAGTTGCGATTTCAGCTTCGCCGCGGCGAGCTGCGTCACCTGATCCGATACCAGCTGCCTTGCCGTTACAGTCTGTTCCGCCACTGTGAGGATCGATTGCGCCCGCAGCACGTCAAAGTAGGCGCGATGTGTTTCCAGTAGTATGTTGGCTCGAACGGTTTCGGCAACTTGATCCTGCGCGGAGGCGCGAAACTTCGCCGAGGAGATCAGGTTGGACGTGCGCCCGAAATCGGTGATGAGCTGATTCAGGCCAAGCCCCGATCCGAGGCGGTTATAGACGACAGGGTTGTTGAGAGTCCCTGCCGCCAAGCGGCTACCCGAGTCCGCGCCCACTCCTGTGACGCTCCCGAACATTGTGGGCTCCAGGCCGGACCTCAGCTCAAGCGGGACTTGGCCTGCTGCGCTCGCCGTGAACTTCGCCGATTGCAGCGCGGGGTTGTTTTGAATGGCTAGTCTCTCCGCTTCCGAGAGGGTGAGGTGCAGCGTTTCCTGACCGAACGCTAGTCCTGCAATCGCTAAGGCAAGAAGGGGAAAACGCTTATGCATGAGTGGCCTCACTACGACGGCCATGCACCAGCAGGTAAGCCGCCGGCACTAGAAAGACGGTTAGTAGCACGGACACCGCTAGTCCTCCGAGAATCGCTCGCGCTAATGGAGCGTATGCTTCGCTGCCCTCGCCGAACTTGAGCGCCATGGGCATCAGTCCGATGATCGTTGCCAGGGACGTCATCAAAACCGGGCGCAGGCGAACGCGGCAAGCGGTGGCCACAGCTTCCCGTACGGCCATGCCTTCTCCCCGCAGGTGGCGCGTGAATTCCACGATCAGAATGCTATTAGAAACAGCGATGCCGACCAGCATCACCACTCCCATCAGCGACATGACGTTGAGAGTTGTTCCGCTGAGATAAAGCGTCAGAATAACGCCGGTCAAGCCGGGAGGAACTGCCAGCAAGATGATGAATGGATCCACGAACGATTGAAACTGCGCAACCAGGATCAGGTAGAGCAGCACTACCGCCAGACAGAGCCCCAGCGCAAAGCTCTGGAAGGAAGCGCGCATGCCCTGCACCATGCCCCGCAGCGTAATGGAGATGCCCTTCGAGATCTTTGTCTCACTCACAATGCGATCGATCGAATTGGCGATGCGAGCCAAGTCTTCATTCAGTGGTCTAACGTAAATATCGATTGTTCTGCGAAGCTGATAATGATCAACCTCGGTGGGCGATTTGATCTTGCTAATATCGCTGATCATGTCGAGGCGCGTAGACTCGGCATGCCCCGGTCCGCGCAGTGGGATGGACTTGAGATCGGTCAGGTTCTTCACCTGGTGTTCCGGGTATTGCACGGTCAGCATATAGTCGTAGCCCGACTTGGGATCGATCCAGAAGCTGGGAGCGATCATCTGGTTGGAAGCCAGAGCGGTGATCACGTTGCCCACGATCTCTCGCTGATCCAAGCCAAGTTCGCTCGCCCGAGTACGGTCCACTTTCAGCCTGAGCGCGGGATAATCAATGTCCTGCGGGATGAAAGCGTCGGCCACACCTGGAATTCCCTTGAACTGAGACGCCAGCCGCAGGGCCACCGCATACGTATTGCCCATGTTGGAGCCCGCGACTTGAACGTCAATGGGTGCCGGCAGACCGAGGTTCAGAACGGCGTCCACTAAACCGCCCGATTGAAAATAGGCGCTCAATTCGGGCAACTCGGACGCCATCTTCTCCTTCACTCGCGCCATGTACTCGTAGCTCCCCGTCACGTGTCCGTCCTTCAAACTGACCTGGACGAAGGCCGTGTGCATTGCGGAGTTAGGGGTGTAAATGGACGAGAACCCGGGAGTAGCGCCGATGTTCGAGACGATCATCTCCAGATCGCCGGGCGTCACCACCGTTCGAATCAGATCCTCAACCTTCGAAACCTCGTTTTCGGTAACGGCGAGTCGCGATCCGGTCGGTGCCTTTAAATTAATGACAAATTGTCCCGCATCCGTTCTTGGGAAAAACGAAAGCCCAAGCAGAGGAAAGATCGCCATGCTCGCGGCAAACAACACGCCGAATATGGCTAGGGTGACTACCGGATGCGCCATCACCGCCCCAACGGCGCGGTCATAAGCTCTTAGAAAAGATTCAAACTGGTGATTGAACCACACGTTGAACCGATTGCCGACGTTCCAACGGCTCTTATTCTCCAGTCGAATCTCGACCTCCACTTCCGACGATGGCGTTCCATGGTGCGCGGGAGCTTTGATGAACCGGGCGCAGAACAGCGGCACCACCGTCAGCGCGACTGCGTACGATGCGAACAGCGAAAGCGCCACGGTCAGTGCGAGCGCGGAAAAAAGAAATTTGCTGACGCCGTAAAGGAACGTTACGGGAAAGAACACCACCACGGTGGTCAGCGTCGCCGATAGCACTGGCAGAGCCACTTCTTGCCCGCCCTTCTCCGCCGCAACCTCTGGGGCTTCTCCCAATTCCAGATGCCGGTAAATGTTTTCAAGCACCACCACCGAGTTGTCGATCAAGCGCGAAAAAGCCAACGCCAATCCACCCAGCACCATGCTGTTGATCGATCCTCCACCTAACGAAAGGGCGATGAACGCGGCCAACGCCGATAGGGGAATGGAAAAGAAGACAGCCACCGTGGCGCGCATGCTCCCGAGGAAGATCAGAATCATCACCGACGTGAGCAGCAGCCCGATGGCGCCCTCGTCCAACAGCGTTCGAATGGCCGTCTTCACGAACTTCGACTGATCGAAAACAACGCGGGTATTCAGCTCCGAAGGAACGTCAAACAGCTTCGAGAGCGCCTGGCGCACCCCATCCACCACGGCGATTGTATTCGTGTCGCCGCCTTGTTTCAAAACCGGCAAGTACACCGAGCGCTGGCCATCCACACGGACCAGATTCGACTGGATCTGCTGAGCGTCCTTGGCATAACCAATGTCGGCGATCCTGACCGGCGATTCGCCCACCATCTTCAGAGGCAATTGGTTGATCTCGCCAATCGTGTCCAGTTGGCTGTTGGTGTAAATGCTGTAGTCCAGAGTCCCGATCTGAACGTCTCCCGCGGGAAGAATCAGGTTTGAATTGTTGACCGAGCGCACTACATCCATCAAGCTGAGCTGATGAGCTTCCAACTTGTAGGGATCGGCGTACACCATGATCTGACGGTAGAGGCCGCCGAAAGGCGGTGGAACCGATGCGCCGGGCACGCTGGCGATTTGGTTGCGAACATTGAACTGGGCCAAGTCCCGGAGCTTCGTTTCACTGAGCCCTTCGCCCTTAAAAGTGACCAGACAGACCGGCAAACTCGATGCGTCGAACTTCAATACTACCGGTGGCAGCGTGCCGGGCGGCAAGCGCCGCAACTGAGCCATCGCCAAGTTTGAGATGGTGGTGACGGCGGAGTCCGGATTCGTACCCGGCTGGAAGTAGACTTTGATCACGCTTACGCCTGGCAGCGACCGCGACTCAATGTGTTCTATGCCGCTCCCCAGTGTGAAGAATCGTTCAAAACGGCTGGTGATATCGGTTTCGATTTGCTCAGGAGGCATACCAGAGTAAAACGTCGCAACCACCACGACCGGGATGTTCATGGCCGGGAACATATCCACAGGCATCCGCGCCATGCTGGTGACGCCGACGACCGCAATCACCAGACAGATCACAACAATGAAGTACGGATTCAGGATCGCAAAGCGCGACATGAGAGCTCTACTTCTCCTCTTTAGCCGACAACGTCGTGATCTTCGGCTTGACCAACGTACCCGGCTGCAATCCAGCGCGGTTCCCGATCACTACCAGCTCTCCATCGCGCAGCCCCGATCGAACCTCGATGCGGTTGGCGGTCTCCACTCCGGTCCTGATGGCACGGCGGGCCAATCTGTTCTCGGGAGTCACTACCATTACCTTGCCGTCGGATGTGGAGCCAGGGTCCATATCCACCGCCGAGACTGGCACGGCCACCGCATCGTTGCTGCGGTTGAGCGTCAAATCTACTTCCGCGTACATGCCAGGCACTAGCGCCAGGCTCGGATTTTTCACATCCACTTCGGTTTCCATGGTCCGCGTTGCCAGTTGGATGTTCCCCGCAGACCGTGCAACCTTGCCGGGGAATGTCCGGTTGAGAGTGGGCACGCGCACGTCCACCTGTTGTCCCACATGAATAGTGGGAACGGCGGATTCCGGCACGGGGAGAATGAGGCGCAGCAGCGAATTATCCGATAGGCGGACGATCGGCATAGCCTGAGTTTGAGAGGCCGTACCCGCTTGGATCATCGAGCCGGTATTGGCGAAGCGCTTCGTGATCACGCCGGAGAACGGAGCGGTGACGTTGGTGTAGTCGAACATGGTTTGAAATCTGCCAAGCTCGGCTTTGGAAACATCCACCTGCTGAACCGCTGCCGCCATGCTGGATTTGGCGGCTTGCACCTGCGCCTCCGACGAAAGGTCCTTGCCCTGTGCGTCGTCCACCTCTTGCTGCGCCACCAGGCCGGGCCGCGTTTTCACCACTCCGGCCAGCCGCTCGTAAGACAGGTGCACCATCTGATGATTGGATTCCGCGCGCCTTACCTCGTCTTGCGCCTGAGTGACTTGCGCCTCGCTGCGTTGCACGGAGGCCCTCGCCTTGGTGACTTCATCGGTCATTTCGGGCAGCTCAAGAACAGCGAGAAGCTGGCCTTGCCGCACTCGATCCCCGATATCGACATTGATGCGCTTCACGTACCCGGACACCTTTGCCATCACATCAATTTCCTGATACGGCTTAAATTCCGCCGTGAGAACGAGCACATGGGATAGGTCCGCAGTATCCGCTTTTGCGACCGCGATGGTTGGAATCTCCACCATCGCGATGCGCGCCTCCACGGTTTTCGGTCGTCCGCAGGAAAAAGCTCCCGCGGCGAGGATCAAGATTATCGGAATCGAAGAGTGTCGTTCAAGCACTTGTAATTTCACGAAGTTTTTCCAGGGAGAATTCGCTTGATCGGCAGAAATCGATGATTCTCCGTTTGCGATGCAACAGGTCGTTGGCTATTCTTGGCAGGCTCGGCACTAACTCAAGCGGGATCGAGACCACTCCGTGACAGTCGGCCATCAAGACATCACCGGAGCGAATGGCGAGCCCGCAAATCTCAACAGGCTGGAAGTGATCCACTGCGTGGGCGTAGGCATGCGAGGGCGAAACATGACAAGCAAAAAGCGGGAGGCCCATGTCGGCAACGGCCCGTAGGTCGCGCACGGCCCCGTTGGTCACAACGCCAACGCAGTTCAGGGCCTGAAGGATGGCTGCGGCAACCTGGCCAACCGAAGCGCCCAGGCCGGGGGTGCTATCGATATCCTGAATCGCAAGGATGCGCGGTTTCGGCCAACTTTCGATGGCAGGCCACCAATCGTGGTCCGATAGAAATGACCTTCCTAGAACGGGCGGGTTGGACGTCTTTACTCGAACCGTTACCGCATAGCCAACCACGCAAGCAAAGTCGCCATTCATGCACCGGAGACCCGGTTGAGTATATCCCTGGTTCCGGAGGCGAACATCGCAGGTCTCGATGGCGTCCGCGAGGATGCATGTATCGAACTGCTTCAGTGCTTCGAGATTCTCGTTGGCGATGGCTGGCTCCGTAGTCCAAAGGATAAAAGATCCTTGCGCATCCTGACCATCCCAACTAGTGGGTACTTTCCCGCCAAAGACTTAGTAAAGTATTCTGACCCGAATCGTGCCCGCGATCTCTTCCAGCCGCCGCTTCATCGCCAACGCGTGCTCCCGTTCGCCGGTTTCGATATCGATCACCACGTAACCGATCCTGGCGTTGGTCTGCAGATACTCGGCCGCGATATTGATCTTATTCTCCGAAAATACCGCGTTAATCGCCGACAACGCCCCAGGCCGATTATGATGAATATGCAGCAGCCGATGCTTTCCTGGGTGTTCCGGAAGCGATACCTCTGGAAAATTCACAGCGCTTAGAGTGGAGCCGTTGTTGCTGTACTTGATCAGCTTGCCGGCCACTTCGATCCCGATATTCTGCTGCGCCTCTTCCGTGCTCCCCCCGATATGCGGGGTCAGAATCACATTCTCCAGACCTCGCAGAGGCGAAATAAACTCCTCGTGCGCGGTGATGGGCTCGCTTGGAAAAACGTCGAGCGCGGCCCCGGAGAGATGCTTGGCTTCAAGGGCATCGGCCAGCGCCTCAATGTCGACAATCGTCCCCCGCGCCGCGTTTATCAGCCGAGCTCCCGCCTTCATTTTGGCAAATTGCTCTGCGCCGATCATGCGGAATGTTTGCGGAGTTTCGGGAACATGCAGCGTGACTACGTCCGCTATCTCGAGCAGTTCGTCGAGCGAGGGCATCGGTCGCGCGTTTCCAAGCGCGAGTTTTGTCTCAACGTCGTAGTAGGCCACCTTCATTCCCACTGACTCCGCCAGAACGCCCACTTGCGTCCCGATATGCCCGTAACCGACAATGCCCAGGACCTTTCCCCTCACTTCGAAAGAGCCGGTCGCCGTTTTGATCCACCCGCCCCGGTGCGTGCTGGCGTTGCGCAGCGGGATGCCGCGCATCAGCAGGATCGTTTCGGCGATCACCAGTTCGGCCACGCTGCGCGTATTGGAGAATGGCGCGTTGAAGACAGGAATGCCTCTCTCCTCCGCCGCTCCCAGATCAACTTGGTTAATGCCGATGCAAAAGCATCCCACTCCAGTAAGCTTTGGCGAGTTTTCGAAGACTTTGGCAGTGAGATGCGTCGCCGAGCGAATCCCGATGAAGTGGGCATCGCTCACCGCCTCCAACAATTCCGGCTCGGGCAGCGATTTGAGATGGGATTCGATCTCGTGATAACCGTCGGCCCGAAAAGCTTGCACCGCGCTCGGATGCACGCCTTCCAGCAATAGGATTTTGATTTTGCTTTTGTCGAGAGACGTCTTGGTCATGAAGAAGAATGGAAACCCTCTCACTTATGGTTTTGGCGACGTGCGGAGACGTGACCGTCAGGGAGCGGTTTCTGCTACATCAAGTGTCGCATGCGCTGATTGCTCGTTGTGGCTCAGGTCCAAATAGCATGAAACGTCTTACGACCAATCTTCACGAACGAGTGTGAGCGGAAGAGAAGTTAGCGAGGCTCACAGATCAAACTAACAAGGAACATTTATGAGCACGCTAGCACCGATTGGTCCAGCGTTGGACGGAGCCGTAGGATGCGATTCATTGACCGGCTCCTCCCGCGTATATTTCGTCGAATTCGATGGCGAAATCGATTACATTAACATCGTTACCGGACAACTCACTTATGTCGGCTCCGGCTACGGACACCTGGAAGACATTGCGCTGAGCAGCGATGGACGTCACGCCTATGTGACGGAGCGCGAAGGGAACCTCCTGAAAGTCGACCTGCAGAATGGAGAGCGAATTAACGCCCAGGTGATCGCCACCGGCATGACCGCGCCCCACCAGATCTCGCTCGATGAAGCGCATAACCGAGCTTTTATCGTGGAGTTCGCGCCTAGCGGGCGACTGTTGCAGGTTAACCTGGCGGCGCATACCTGGTCAGTCGTAGTTTCAGGCCTGCAAAGCGCTGTGGGTCTCGCGGTAACTTCGGACCTATCCACGGCCTATGTGACGGAACAGACGGGCGGCAAGTTGACGCGCGTCAACTTACTCACAAGGACGAAGAGCACGATCCATACCGGGCTGAACGCGCCTTTCTTTTTAACTTGGTTCGGAACGGCGGAAACGTCGCTGATCACCACTGAGCGCGATCCGTTCAACAACGTGCTCAGGATCGACATTTCCACGGTTGTCCCGACGGTCACCCATCTGGCTTCAGGCGTTCCCACCCGCCCGTCCAGCACCGCAGTGATCTCTCCAACGGAATTGATCGTGTTCAGCGATGCGCATGCCAGCAGGCTGACGCTGACTAGCTTTACCGCAAACAAAATCATTTTCCTGGGCGTAGGCAACGTCCCCTTCGATCGCATCTTCGGGGGCTATGCCGACACCACCAGCGATCCCGCTTACCCGTATCAGTACAAGGACTGCCCATTCGGCGGCACCTTGCCCTTAGTGTTCAATCACACTTTCGCGTATGTCAATGAAGGGGCGCGTTTCTACCGGCTTCAGGTGGATGGAGTGGATCAACCGACCATGGCTTTCACGGATTACAAATACAACAGCGTGACCATGCACGATGACGCCGTAGCGAACCCGACCGCCGGCGTGGCGGATTACGAAGTTCGAGCCGATATTAGCTTATGGCCGATTCATCCGACACTCGGGCTGTATTTCGACACGACACATCTCACTGACGGGTTGCACACATTCAGCTTCCATCTCTACAATGGCGCCCATGTCGAGATTGGCAGCCCAGGTGACGCGGGCCGCTCCCTCAAGCTTTTGATCGACAATAAGGAGCCCATCGCTCAGATTGAGAACGTATTTCACGCCGGGGTAGTCGTGCCCGCTTGCTCAATCGTAAGCATCGCCGGGAATGACAATTGGACTTTCGAAATCACGGCCAGCCAGTCGAATCAGCACTTGCGAAGCTGGATCCTCTATGCGGTGTGGGGCGACAACAAGTCTGGCGGTGTTGACAGCGCTTCCTACGTGCCGGTTCCGTCCCGTTTGTGGGGAGGGATTGCGAACAGCATCGTCCCGGCACCCATGCCGCCGAAAACTCCCTGGCAGGCGGCGGTACTGGGGGATTCCAGTTCCACCAAATGCGCTCACACGTTCGTCTTGCTAGTCTATGATCGGGTAATTAACGGAATCGACTTTATCCACTCAGCGGAGTGGACGAGATCGATCACCATTCTGCCATAGCAGACGCCGAATCGAGCAGCCCTGCTGCCGCGGATCCCGATCAATGCGGCGGCAGGGGCTAAGGGTTGGCGACCGTAACGGTGATAGTGGCCGTGTACGCCGCATGTGCCACATCCGAAGCCTGTAGGACCAAAGTGTGCGCACCGTTCCTCAGATACGGCGTGTTCAGAAACACATCATAGCCGGCCGAACCCCAATACAGTCTCTGGGGATTTCCGCCGTCAACGGATAGCGTGATCCCGGCATTGTCGTCCACCGAGAATGTCATGGCGGCCCTCACGTCAATCAAACCGGAAACGGTCTGCCCGTTCGCCGGATACACGAAGTAGAGCGGCGTTGCGGGAGTGGGTGGCGGGACTGGGGCCGGCGTCGGCGTCGGCGTCGGAGTGGGAGTCGGCGGCGGGGCGGCCCCAAGCGTGAACGATTTCGGTGAACCGGGAAGCTGGACATCGGATGCGCCGGAAGTATCCGTCAAATCTGCCGCCCAAACCCAAGCCTGATGAGGCCGACCGTCGGAGTACGAGGCCGGCAGCTTGTAATGGAACCCATGATTCCCCTTGCCGGAGAGTGTGTCCGAAGCCGCGACGACGGCGATAGGGGGAGAGCCCGCTCCACCATTAATCACGTTCAGCAATAACGCCACATGACCCGCGCTCCGGGGATCGCTTCCTCCCACTCCGCAGAATTTTTCGGAACTAGCGCCATACGGGAGGCCTCCGCCGCCGGTGTCTCCGGGTGTGTAGTAGCAATGCGCATTGGCTGCCTGCCAGCTGATAGAGGGATCGAACGGATCGGGTATCTGCCCGGTCGGCAGCCTGGGCGGCAGGTAACCGGGATTGCAGGCAATGGCGGCAGTGCCTTTCCAATCCGCGTGATAGCACTTTCCGTCCACTCCCAGATAATCGATCTGTCCTACGAACTGCCGGTTGATGGTGGCGCACGCGAGGTTTGGAGGAAGCAAAAGCAAACCCAAGTTCTGGGTGATCAAGTCGAGGTGGCAAACGTCCCCATTTGGCGTAAGCGGGGGGTTGTTTGGGTCGATCGGGGGAATCACAGGAGCGACAATGGCGGTTCCCGTCCCTGCGTTGATATCAATGTAGATACGGACCTGAACAGGCAAGGAAAGGTTGTCCAGATCTTCCGCCCAACCGCTCACGGTTCCATCCGTAGCAACACTGTCGAAACTCCCAAGCGGCTTTTGATTGCCCGGGGTTGGTGTGGGCGTTGGAGTAGGAGTTGGGGTGGGAGTTGGGGTGGGAGTTGGGGTAGGAGTGGGAGGTGGCGGAGTCACGACACTGGATACCGTAAACGTAACCGTAGCCGTATACGAGTTTCCAATCACATCCTTGGCTGTCAACGTCATTGTGTGAGACCCGTCGCCCAAGTTAGTCGTGCTCAGAAGAGTGTCGTAACCGTTTGAGCTCCAATACAGCCGCTGCGGCGGTCTTCCATCCAGAGAAAGTCTGATTCCCGCGCCGTCGTCTACAGTGAACGTCATGCCAGCCTTCACGTCAATTAGCCCGGAAACTGTTTGGCCGTTAGTGGGTGTAACGAAGTAGAGGGGCGAGGTTACTACCGGAGGCGGGGCTGGTGTCGGAGTAGGGGTAGGTGTTGGTGTTGGTGTTGGCGTTGGTGTTGGCGTTGGCGTTGGTGTCGGAGTTGGCGTGGGAGTGGGAGTCGGCGTTGGTGTCGGGACCGGCGCGGGAACCGAGTTAGCCACTGTGACGGTGATCGTCGAAGTATACGGATTCCCGCTCAGATCATACGCCCTCAAGGTCAACGTGTGCAAACCGTCGCTCAGGACAGCCGTATTAATCAGAGTGTCATAGCCGCTCGCACTAAAGTAGAGTTTGGTAGGAGGTCTTGCATCCAAAATCAGCGTAATTCCTGCGCTCTCGTTGATGAGCGGAGACACGGAGGCTCTTACGTCGAGCAAGCCGGAAACAGTCTGACCGTCGGCTGGTGCGGCGAAATACACGGGGGTAGAGGCAGCCGACGCCGCTGCCTCGGCAGGAGCGGCGAGATAATTCCTGTAAGACTCTGAGTTAATAGTATTGTTGACAATAGTTAGATTGTCACTGTCAAAGAGTTCCAGATCGGTGTCGAGAGTGTTGCCGGTTATGGAGAGATTGGCGCTGCTTCGCACTCGCATCACTCCCCCGCTGACTCTGTTGTTCGCGAAGTAGCCATGAGGGCTATTCTGAATCGATACTGCAGGTGAGCCCGGCGTCGCCTTGTGATCGAGCGCGTTTATTCTGCAGTTCGCAATCGAATATCGGGCGGCATTTCCAATCGTCATTCCCGGGAAGCTGAAACCTCTGCAATCCAGCAGCACGTTTGAAACGTCGTGAATGCTAATGCACGCTGTTCCAGAAGAGGTCAAATCTGCAGTCAGAGAGTAACTGCCGCTTTTAGTAATCTCACCGCAGGAGTTAAGAGCTATCGACACGGACGAGCTGGACGGGTGTCGAAGAGGCAGGTTCGCAACAGCAGTTTCGTTGTCGAACAGTGTCAAATCGAGTCTTAAACCTTTGCTTGCTGCGAGCGAGGTATCCGGGCTTACAAAGGTGCTGGTAAACGTTCGGAATCCGGGCGCTGCGCATTCAATGGTGTAGAGTCCAGGCGGCAGGGTGCCCAGATCGAAGCTGCCGTCTTGCCTCGTCATTGCGTGATGGGCGTCGGCTTGGCCAGTAGCGTAAACCGTGATCGTGGCTCCTGGCAAGAGCGTGCCGGACGCATCGGTGACGGCACCTACAATCCCGGCCTTGCCATGTGCCTGCGCGAGCCCCGCGAGGACAAACGCGAGCATTACTATGGCGTAACGCATGAACTTGGTCATACCTCTACCTCCGCGCAAGATTTCACTCCTACGCTGAAGCGGCACGGACCAACAGCCCGCTCCACCCCGTTAAGATTTTGTGTTCTTAACGATTCTAGCTTGTTTCCCTCCTTTTTACAGACATATTTCGCTTTCTAAGCAATCAACCTTAGTCAGCTATTGCCTGATCTGTAATGTATATTTCAGCTCCGACGAGTTAGTGTCCTAGTTTGATCAGATTTACGCCGTGTGACGGAACCTCCGCGGCAAAGTGATCCGCAAGATCTCCTCGGTCGGCATGCGCCCATAAGTCGCGTACCAGATATTTCCCAGTTAGTCCAAGGTCGGCAAACCGCGCCACGACTCTTGCCGCATTCGGGCCACGATTGAAAAGACCGACCGCCATTCCGCCATCTTGCAGTTTCCGAGCCCACACTTCGAGATCTCCATCCTTGGACACTCGCCGGGCTTGCGCGCCAAGCGGATCCTGGTCTACCGCGATCACCTCTTTGTTCGTCAGAATTGCCAAGGTGTCGGAAGGAACGCTGCGCAAATCGTTTCCGGCCAGCAGAGGAGCCGCGAGCAACGCCCAGAGACTCATGTGGGTCCGGTACTCGGTATCGGTCATCCCGCCATTGCCCGCTTCCAGCATGTCCGGATCGTTCCAGCGCCCCGGTCCGGCATACTTTTCGCGCCCGCTTTGCTGGTCGAACCCGATCGCTGACATGGATGCCCAGGTGTCGCGAATGTCTCCAGTGGTCCGCCATAGATTGCCGCCCACCTTCGCACCCCACTCGCCGACATCCAGCAGTCCGTACTGGCACAAGCTGTAGACGATCGACCGTCCAGTGGCGGCTAGCGCTCGGCCCATTTTGGCATAAGCGGGCTGCATGGAGGCAGGCTGATACACGCGAGCGGCGCTGCACCAGTCGTATTTCAAGTAGTCGATGCCCCATGCGGCGTAGGTCTTGGCGTCCTGCTCTTCGTGCTGAAAACTGCCCTCGAATCCCGCGCAAGTCTTGGGACCCGGCGAAGAATAGATCCCCAGCTTCAGACCCTTGGCGTGAACATAATCCGCTAAAGCCTTCATATCGGGAAATTTCTCGTTGGTCAGGATATTTCCCTGAGCGTCCCGCCCAGCTTCCCAGGTATCGTCGATATTGACGTAGACATAACCTGCGTCGCGCATTCCGTTGCGAACCATGGCGTCCGCGATCTCGCGCACAACCTGGTCATTCACCTTGCCTTGAAACTTGTTCCAACTGTTCCAGCCCATCGGCGGCGTCTTCGCCAAGCCGTTGAAAGGGAGCGGCTCGGCCGGAGGCAGCAGAATTCTCGGCGGAGCGGGTGGCATTGGCTTCGGTTGTTCGGACGAGATCCGTCGTGCCATCACCTCGCGTCCAGGCCCTCCTCCGAAACCCGGCATGGTGACTGCGATTCCCTCGGGCGTAATCCTGCCTTTGTAGGAAATTTTCCTCTCGTCCACCCCCTGGTAGCGAATGGTTGCAAACGAAAATTCGCTCCCGCTCATTAGGCCATCGACGATGGGAACGTCTCCTTGCGGATTGGAAAGATATCCTGTTAACGATGAGCCCCGAGCGATAAAGGCGAAAGTCGTGTCGCGCTTATCACCGTTCGGCAGCGTGATGGATGTGACCCAAGTTCCCGCGAGTCCGCCTCCCGTTTGGCGGCTGAATCCATCCCAATGCGGATCGCCTTGAGCCCGGTAGTTGGCCGGCAGCTTCGTCCACGTTTCGCGCGTTAATCCGTTTAGATCGAAAACAACCCTTCCGTTGCGGATGGTTAACTCGCAGTCGAGCTTTTGCGTGCCGTCCAGCTTCGCGCCATACATGTCTACGAAACCGAAATTGCCCTTCTCCACACGCAGAACGGCAACATCCGCAGGTGAGCCAACCGACAAGTTGCCGAGTTCTGGATGGCCAATCTCCTTCGCCGGATTCCAGGTGGACCGCAGAATTACAGAATCGAGCGGCAGGCCCAAAGCGAGCATCTTATCCATCACGTTCAGCATGTCCTTCATGCTTGCGTTCATGCTGCCTGTATGGATATCCGTTGAAATCGAATCCGGGATAAATCCGGCCTTCACCAGCGGTGCAGCGACGCGCCAGAGAAAGCTCCCTCCGCCGTGGCCGACGTCGAAAATTATCCCTCGCTTCCGTCCCTCCAGAAGCGCTTGGCTGGGCCCGCCGGATTCGTCCTGCTCACCGCGAAGACCCGAGTACATGTGGGTATAAATGTCTCCCGGGCGAAGAACCCTAGTCAGTAGATCATAGAGCGGGCGTTCAGGCCGGTTCGCGCCGTAGTCGATCATCACAGGGATTCCCGCCGTCTTGCCGGCCTCCACCGCCTGTTCGTAAGGCTTCCACTCGGGGCCGGCGAAATGGGCGCTCTTCACGCCCACGATGAGGCCTTTGTACTTGAGCGCCATGTCGGCCGTAGGTTTCGCGTTCATATCGCTGAGGTCTTGCTCATACTTGCCGCCCCTCATGCCGTTGCCTACGATGTTCAGAAAGGCCAGCACGCGCGTTCTAGAACGGTCGATAATTCGATCTTTGAAGTCCTCAAAATTGCGCCAGCCGGAACTGCCTGCGTCCGCGACAGTGGTCACGCCAACGCGGAACGTGAAGCCGTCCGGCGGAATGCTGAGATCGCCAGCATAGGAGCCGCGCTCGCCAGTTTCGGTATACACGTGCGCGTGAATGTCGATGAGGCCTGGCGTAACGTATAAGCCAGTAGCGTTGACGGTCTTAAGAGCGCGTGCTGAATCGATGTTGGTATCGATCAGTGCAACTTTCCCGTTTGCAATGGCGACGTCCCGTACAGCGCTGAGGTTGTTCTTGCCGTCGATAACGTGGCCTCCTTTCAGGAGCAGGTCAAATTCGGTCTGCGCCGCGAGGCAGAGTGGCAGGATCAAGAGTACAAGCCGTTTCATCACGTGGTGAGTCTTACTCTATCAAAACCACCTCGGCTACCTAAGAAGAATCTCTTGCCATACCTTGGTTGTCAAGGTATGCTCCTGATATGACATCCACACCGCTCAAGATCGCGGATGCAGTCTGGATCGCGCTTGCCTCCCTTCACCGTGATCATGGCGATCGCGAATCGTTTACAACCAAGGAGATCGCTAGAGCGGCTCGACTTCTGAAGCCGGATGTCAACCCGCAAACGCTGTCCGCTCATCTCAGTTCGCACTTGGTAGCAAATGCAAAGCCCAATGGGGGCCACTATCGTATGCTGATGAGGCTGAACGACGAGCTAAGGCGTCTTTACAGGCCCGGCGACCGCTCGCACCCGGAGCGCCACGGAAAAACAAAGCCCAAACGGGAAGAGATTCCCACCGAGTACTGGGGCCTCTTGGATTGGTACGAGGAAAAGTATTGTCGCCGTCCCACCGCCACTCCGCAGCCAGATCTCGCCGAGCAAATGTGGGGACTGGGCCAAGAGATCTGGGCCGATACGGACGCAGACTCATATGTCGAATCCTTACGAGCGGGCTGGTGATTTCTCATGGCGCTTATCTTTTGGGACACACACCTCTTTATTTATTTGTTCGAGAAGAACCCCAAGTTCGGCAAGACAGTGCTGGAGTTGTATCGCCGGATGAAGGAGCGCGGCGATGAGTTGCTCACGAGCACGCTGACCGTCGGTGAAGTTTTGACAAAGCCTCTGGCAATCGGGGACGCGGCCCTGGTAGATCGGTATCGGTCCCTGTTCCAGAGCGATGCCATTCGGGTGGTGGATTTCGACATGCCTACCAGTGAGCTGTACGCGCAGATCCGCCGGGACAGGAGCATCCGTCCTTCCGATGCTATTCAGTTGGCTTGCGCCGCGCGTTTCAAAGCGGACCTCTTCATCACCAACGATGACCGCCTATGCCGCAAGACGATCCCCGGCATCACGTTCGTGAGCGCGCTTTCAACTGCGCCTCTTTGATCGCTGCTCTGGCTGGCTCGATCGCTTCCACAACGGTCCTGCCATCGTAAATTGAATGGGGCGGGACTGCCGTTTCCCACAGCTCGCCTGGCGCATAAACCGAGAGTTGGTCCCAAACGATGCTGTTCTTATCGTGCTCACCCATCGTATGGGAAACGAGCCGCTGCTTATCCCAGAACTGGACTGCCCGCGGATCGGAAATTCTCATCAGCGCCGCCGTCGCGGGAGCACTCCAATCGGTTGAGAGCACTGGCTCCCACACAACAAATACGCTGATCGGTTTTCCTGTGAACTCTCTCAATAATCGCCCGGCTGCAGAGGCCCCCTGCAGACATTTTGTTCAGGTGGGAGAGAGAAGCAGCATCACGCGGACGTCGCTTTTTGCAGAATTGAAAGCGGCCTGCAGGCCGGGGAAGGTTTCGGGAGTCAGGTAGGCAAGCTGCGGCTGGCCGCTCGGAACCCGATGCCCACCGTAAAAATAGAACAAAATTGCGGCGAGGCCGATTAACCCCACGGCGATGAGGGTGCGCGTCCGGTTCATCGGGCTAGCAGGTCCGCAAATACCTGCGGAAAGAGAATTGAAATGCCGACGAACAACGCGGAACTCCATAGCAGAACCGAGTTCACGATGCTCGGTCGGGACTTGCATTGTTTCGCCCGTCGCGCTCGATAGAAGCCGTACACAATCAGCGCGACCGAAAGAGCGAGCAGGTACGGCCGCAGGGTCGCAAGAAGGGCCGAGCTGCCAGCCAGTCCGGCTGCAAATACGAAGGGAAGAATAGGTAGACAGCAACTGGACGCGGCAAGAACGCTCCCGATTGCGGCGATGCTTGCAGCGGTCGAATTCACCCTGTCTGACATTGTGCCTCGCGCAGCGCGGTTCGGATCAAATCCGCTGAAGGCAATCCTCCGCCTGGGTAGCGCCGGCACGCCAGCTTGCCGCCTTCCATATCGCGGGATGCAGGCTCAATGTCTTTGCCATTCACCCGTATGGTGGGAGAACCCAGAAAGCCGAACTTCTCCGCGTCTGCCTCGTTCGAAATTTCTACCTGATCAAGTTTGACCGAGATGCCCTCGTCACGCAGTACCTCGCGCAGCCGTTCATAGGCGGGTTCGTGATTTGGGCAGCCGTCAAAATAGAGCAGCTGGATTTCCATGCTCACATGCTCAGGATACACTCTCGATTCAAACCAAGTATGCTAGTTTTCAGCCGTTGCGCCTGGCGCTCGGCGATAATTATGGGGACAGCGGGACACAAATTATGAAAATGTTTTTGAGTTCGATTTCACTGATAGCGGCGGCTGGCCTGATTCTGGCGCAGGCGCCTGAGAAACCCAAGAAAGGGTCCGGAGCGATCTTGCATCCGGAAATGACGGTGGCCGCCGATGCTGGCAGCTACGATAAACCGATGGGAACGCTGGGAGACAAAGCGGCCCAACCTTGGACTGACACCACCATCGCGGCGGGAGTGGACAAGAAGCCGCAGGCGGGCAAACAGATCACAGCCACCGGAGAGATCATCGACCTTTCCTGCTACCTGCAACTGGGCAAGCATGGCGAAAAGCACAAGGCTTGCGGCACCAAGTGCATCCAGAATAACCAGCCCATCGGCTTGCTGACCAAGAATGGAACGGTCTACATGCTGATGGAGGAAGAGCACGATCCGCGTCGCGACGGGCAAGCCAGCATCCGCCAAGCTGCTATCGATCATTTCGCCCACATTATGGAAGTGAACGGGACCGAAGCGGATCACGGCGGGTTTAAAGCCATTTACGTTCAGGGCTATGTCAAAAAATAGGAGCAAGGCATTTGCCTTGTTCTGCCTGTTGTGCGCGGGCATGGCAGGCTGCAACCGCGATCACAAGAAGGTGATCGCGGTGATCCCGAAGGGGAGGGCGCACCTGTTTTGGCAGTCGGTGCATGCGGGTGCGGCCAAGGCCGCTAAGGAAAGCGGGATCGATTTGGTGTGGAACGGTCCAGCGACTGAAACCGATTACACGGGCCAATTGCAGATTGTTGAGGCCATGATTAATCGGCATGTGGATGCCATCGCCTTGGCGCCTATCGATAAGAAAGTGATGGTCAGCGTGGTGGACCGCGCTGCTGCCCAGAACATACCCATGGTGATTTTCGATTCGCCGGTAGACACGGATAAGTTTGTCTCGCAGGTGGCCACAAATAATTACCAGGCGGGACAGATGGCGGCGCAACGCATGGGCAAGATTTTGAATGGAAAGGGTACGGTTTTCGTAGTCGCAGTGCAGCCTGGGGCGGCTTCTACCGAGGCGCGCGAGAAGGGTTTCGAGGACATTATCAAGAAAGATTTTCCTGGGATTCAAATTATCGACAAGCGGTTTGGCATGGCCGATTTCGCCCAATCCATGACTGTGTCGGAGAATATGCTGGCGGCGCATCCCGACGTGGATGGGATATTTGCATCGAACGAATCGAGCGCGATGGGGGCTGCCCGGGCGCTCCGGACCCGGCAGGGACACATCAAGCTGGTTGGGTTCGACTCGAGTCCGACGCTGCTGGATGATTTGAATTCGGGGTTGATCGATTCGTTGGTAGTGCAGGATCCGTTCAAGATGGGTTATGAATCGATTATTGCGGCTGTTAGGAAACTGAATGGGCAGCCAGTGACTAAGATTAATGACTTGGCTCCTCGTTTAATTGAAAAGGCGAATCTGAACGATCCGGATGTTCAGGCTCAGTTGCACCCCGATCTGAAAAAGTATTTGGAATAGAGCAAGCGGCCGCGCAACGTGTCAACTAACGGCCATACTGCTGCTAATCTTCGAGAAAATTGTATTGACAGCAGGCATGATGACTGGCGGAAGGAAGGCGGCCACTGTAACTACCACCGCGGCCGCGAGCAGAGCGTATTCGATCAAGTCCTGACCGCCTTCCTCCCGCCAAAGCCTTTCCATGAGTCTGCGCAGCATTTGACTCCATGATGAATGAAACGCGTCAAGTGCGCAATTCGTGAAATGCCCTATTCCTACCGTAGTCCCGCTATCTCCGATAGGAGGTGACCAATACATCTCCCGGCCGCGGCGCCTGACCGGGCACGAACACAATGGACGCACCAGACGCCGTGTAGTCCAGCGTCGACCGCAGATGAATGCCATTCCGATATAGCTGCAAGCTAGCGGGCGGATTCGGCGCCAAACTCAAGGTGAACGCCGTATTCGAGCCGTCCACTGTTCCACTCGGAATTTCCCCATCCACGAACACTACGGCGGACGAATTTGTCCCCATCCGATAGGAGGCTAGCAATATGTCGTTCGGTTGGGGGAGCGACAACGGGCCAAACGTGACGGCGCTATTAGTTAGAGAATAGTCCGTGCCCTGCCTCATCAGCAATCCGTTCCTGTATAGGTAAACGCTAGTGGCAGGACTGGGAATGTTCCCTAGCAGGAACGCCGCATTGACGCCATTCAGGCTCCCTGTTGGAACTTCGCCATCGACAAACGTCGGGCCCGAACCGGACGACGAGGAGCCGCCACAAGCTGCCGAGGATCCATCCACGTGCAAGCAATCGGCGGCGTTCCCGATCGCCCCATCCAGTGCACCCGCCGCATCGATCACTGCGGCCCGGGACGGTGTAAACCCGGTCCCGATAGTAGCGCGCGTGTTCAATGCCGCTACCAACCCGACTACGTCGGCTATGTTCACGCCCGTGAGAATGGGCGGCGGCGGAGGGTTCCCGCCTCCTCCGATAATGCTGCCTGGACCACCGATTCGAATATCCCTAACCCGCAACGGCACATTGCTCGGCGGAACAGCCCAACTCTCGGTAAACTGAGTGCTTCCGTCGCTGTTGTATACGACGGTATAGCTTGCGGGCGAAAGCGCGTTCGTGGTCGGTACCAGTTGGACCCGGACCAGCCCATTTACAATCTGAGTGGTGAACGAATGAGCGGGAATATTGGACATGTCGGACGCCTCAAAGCTGTTCCACGATATGGTGGCCGTTCCGTTGAATTTCGTGCCGTCCGCGTTGAACAAAATATCCTGCACCGTCGTGAGCGGGGGTGCCGCAAAAATCGAGCCAAACCCCACCAGAAAAAGCAAAGCGATACCGTTCAGGCATCGTCGATAACTGAGCATTCCTGCCTCCTAAAAGGAACGGACCCGCGCAGTGGGGCGGGTCCGAACAAAATCGTAATCGACTTCAGTTTAGGGGCGCAGCCTTGCCCGCGTCGTTAGAATTAAGGTGCCAATTGCAGCAAACCGATCATTCTATTTGAGTTACAGCTACCGGAATTCCGGGAATCCCTTGTGATTGGACTTAGGGCCGGAACGATTTCGAAGATTGCGCCGCAATTCGATCGCTTCCGACGTAAGGCTGCAATGCCTCGGGAATGAGGATAGTCCCGTCCGCCTGCTGATAATTTTCGACGATTGCGACCCAAGTCCGGCCAATCGCAAGACCGCTGCCATTCAGCGTATGAACGTAGTCGGCTTTCGACTTGCTTGACTTGGCCCTGATATTCGCACGCCGAGCCTGATAAGCCTCGTAGTTCGAACAGGACGAAATTTCTTTATAGGCATTCTGACCTGGTAGCCAGACTTCGATATCGTAAGTCTTGGCGGAGGAAGGCCCCATGTCGCCAGTACACAGGACTACGGTGCGATAAGGCAGGCCAAGCCGCTGCAGAATGTCCTCTGCATCCGCCGTCAGTTTGTCCAATTCCTCATAACTTTGCTCAGGGCGGGTGAACTTCACCAATTCCACCTTCTGAAACTGATGTTGCCGAATAATGCCGCGCACGTCGCGGCCATAGGCACCTGCTTCGCTCCGGAAACATGGAGTATAGGCGCACAGGCAAATGGGCAGCTTTTCAAGGTCGAGCGTCTCATCCCGGAACAGGTTTGTTACCGGCACTTCGGCCGTCGGGACGAGCCAAAAATCGTGCTTCTCGATCTTAAATAGGTCGGCGGCGAATTTCGGAAGGTTGCCGGTTCCGTATAGGCTCGCCGAATTGACCATAAAAGGCGGCAAGGTCTCGGTGTATCCGTGCTGCCGCGTATGCGTGTCGAGCATGAAGTTCATCAGCGCCCGTTCCAGCCGCGCACCCGCTTCCCAGTACACGACAAAGCGAGCGCCCGTTACTTTGGCTGCCCGATCAAAATCGAGAATCCCAAGCTCGGGGCCGAGGTCCCAATGCGGCTTAGGCTCGAAATCGAACGTGGGAGGAGTGCCCCAACGCCGCACTTCAAGGTTGTCGTCCTCAGTCTTGCCAACGGGCACGGACGAGTGCGGAACGTTTGGAATCCCCGCGAGCTGACCGCGAAAGGTTTCGTCGACCTCCTTCACCTTCTCATCCAGCGACTTGATCCGATCTCCCAGCGCGCGGACCGTGGCCTGCAGTTCGGAGGTGTCCGCACCCTGCTTTTTCAGCTTCCCGATGGCCTGGCTCTCGCTGTTGACCTGAGCCTTGAGTTGCTCCACCTCGGTAAGCGCGCCCCGTCTCTGAACGTCAAGATCGCGAAAGGCCGCGACGTCGAATTGAAAGCCCCTGGTTGCCAGCCTCTCGGCGATTGCGTCAAGATGGCTGCGGAAATACGCTAAATCGTGCATCTACCGTTCGTTAATGGCCTTCCACTTCTCGCCTACCGGCTTCCCGGTGTAATCGGCGCGGGGACGGATCAAGCGGTTATTCCTGTACTGCTCGAGAATGTGGGCCGTCCAGCCTGACATGCGGCTCACCGCGAAAATCGGAGTGTAAATATCGATCGGAATGCCCAGCGAATAGTAAGCCGACGCAGAGTAGAAATCGACATTCGCGTTCAGGTTCTTCAGCTCCTTCATCGTCTCCTCGATCTTCTTCGAGGTGAGATACAGATCTACGTGGCCCGTCCGCTTCCCAAGTTCTTCCGAAAGCTGCCGCAAGTGCGAGGCCCGGGGATCTTCCGTCTTATAAACCCGGTGACCAAATCCGGGAATCTTGATCTTGTTCGCCAGGCGATACCGAATATGCTCCAGCGCGGCGGCTTCGCTGCCCGCCTCCAGCAGCATCCGAATCACATCTTCATTCGCCCCGCCGTGCAGAGGACCCTTCAACGCTCCGATGCCCGACGTCACAGCGGAATAGATATCGGACAGAGTGGCGGCTGTAACACGGGCGGCAAAGGTGGAGGCGTTTAACTCGTGATCGGCGTGCAGGATGAGAGCCACATCGAAGGCTTTTTCCATCACCTCGTCCGGTTTCTTGCCGGTTAGAGTGTACAGGAAATTCGCGGCGAAACCGAGCGAGGAGTCGCCCTGCACCGCTTCTTTCTTATTGCGAAGGCGGTCGAAGGTGGTGACGATGGTAGCGGTCTGCGCCATCAGCTTGTGCGCCTTCAGAAGGTTCGCCTCGCTGGACATGTCCTTGGCGTCTGGATCATCCAAGCTAAGCATGGAGACGGCAGTTCTCAGCACGTCCATGGGTCCCGCCTCGCTGGCGCCTGCCAGGAAATCGGTCACCCGCTTGGGAATAGGCCGATGTTCGACCAAAAGCTTCTTCAGTGCGTCAAGATCCGCCTGTTTTGGCAGACTCCCGTGCCACAAAAGGTAGATAACCTCTTCGAAAGTGGCGTGTTCAGCCAGGGTGTGGATGTTAAATCCCTGATAGCTGAGAATGCCTTCGTTTCCGTCGATGTAACAAATCTCGGACGTAGTGGCAACGATGCCTTCGAGTCCTGCGCCTGTAACGGCCATGTGGGTTGGCTCCTGTTCTATGCGCGGAAGCGCTCCAGTGTGGAGACGAAGTGCTCCGGCGGTGAAATTTTATTCTAGCGCGGACCAAGCAACCTGTATGCGGCGGATCACATTCGTCCGAAGAAGAACGCGTCGAAGACCGTCATCTCGCCTTGCGGGTCCAGCGCGACTTCCTCGCAGGGCTTGAGCCAGGGTGTCTTCTGGCGGGCTTCGTCCACGCTGAGAACGCGGAGGCCCTGCTCTTGCATAAGTGAGACGACTTTGGCGGAAAGAACAGCCAACTCGGCAGCAATGTCCGGATGGATGGGATACTCCGATTCGGGGCTGCGGAAATCGGGCTCGGTGTAGTCGCCGTTCTCAAAAGATTCCTGATAGGAGGTCGCGACCATCGCGATGGGAGCGAGCATGGAAAGGCCAACTATCAGTCCGATCTCGCCGCTGCCGGGGACTGAATCGCCGACTTCTTCCTCGAAATCATTCGGGTCAGTCTCGGTCTTATAGCGAAACTGCTCGCCCGAAATAACGAGGAAGAAGGTGTGGTAGGAACACTCTTCGGCATCTCGCTCGTACACGGAAACGTTCTGAATGCTGCGAATCTTGGGTGAAAGCTGTTGAATGCTGTCGATTATTTTCTCTTCCGCTTCCTCGGTCGGCCAACCCATCTCGACAGCGCCATGAGGAAATGAACGATCAAGCATTTGACGGAGGTCGGCTGGAATTGGCGGAGCTTTTTTCCTGGAAGGCATAATCTCGGATGTTACTTCAGCTTCGCCTGTTGACCTCTTAATAGCGGGAATCGGCTACTCTGAACTAGAGTGCCACTCTCTGAATTCGATCCCGTCGTCAGCCAGTGGTTCGAGCAGCAGTTTCGCGCCGTCACTGAACCGCAGCGCCTGGGTTGGCCGCAAATCCGCGCTGGCAACGACGTTCTAATCTCAGCACCCACGGGCTCGGGCAAAACACTCGCAGCTTTCCTCATCTGCATTGACGACCTCGTGCGCAAGTCGCACGCCGGGACATTGCCGGATGAGACAGAGGTCCTCTACGTCTCGCCGCTGAAGGCGCTCGGCAACGACATTCAGAAGAACCTGGAATTGCCCATCGCCGGGATGGGCGCTCCCATTCGTACGGCTGTCCGCACCGGCGACACGCCAGTCTGGGAGCGGCAGCAGATGCTGAAGCGACCACCCCACATCCTGGTAACCACTCCCGAATCGCTGTTTATCCTGCTCACTGCCGAGAAGTCGCGGGCGATGCTCAAGACCGTGAAGACGCTCATCCTGGATGAAATTCACGCCGTGGCGGGAGACAAGCGGGGATCGCATTTAAGCCTCTCCATCGCTCGTTTGGAACATCTCACCGGACGCAAGTTGCAGAAGATCGGGCTCTCCGCGACGGTGAAGCCAATCGAGGAAATCGCGCGGTTTCTCAGCGATTCCGCGACCATCGTCAATGTCGGCCACCGGCGCGAAATGGATCTTGCCGTCGAGGTCCCGAACGACGAACTGAGCGCGGTCGCCAGCAACGAGATGTGGGCTGAGATCTATGGCCGCTTGGCCGAGATGATCCAGCAGCACCGGACTACGCTCGTATTTGTCAACACGCGGCGGCTTGCCGAGCGAGTGACGCATCATTTGGCGCAACGGCTTGGGCCGGATACCGTGTTGCCGCACCACGGAAGCCTCTCTCGGAAGTTGCGGCTGGATGCGGAGCAAAGGCTGAAGAGCGGCCAACTTCGGGCGGTGGTGGCTACCGCTTCGCTGGAACTCGGCATCGACATCGGCAGCGTTGATCTGGTGATTCAAATCGGGTCCCCGCGTTCGATTTCAGTGGCCTTGCAAAGGACCGGGCGAGCGGGCCACTGGGTAGGCGCGATTCCGAAGGGTCGCCTGATCGCCACTACGCGCGATGAGTTGATCGAGTGCGCCGCGCTCATCCGAGCGATCCGAACCGGGAAGCTGGACCGCCTCGAAATTCCGTGCAACGCGCTGGATATCCTGGCGCAGCAAATCGCGGCTGCGGCATCTGAGCAGGAGTGGCGCGAGGACGACCTGTTCGCGCTGGTTCGCCGCGCTTATTCTTATCGAACTCTGCCTCGAAAGGACTTTGACGAAATCATTGAGATGTTGTCGGAGGGCATCACGACCGTGCGCGGACGGCGTGGAGCTTACCTGCATCGCGATCAGGTAAACGGAGTGGTACGAGCTCGGCGCGGTGCTCGGCTCGCCGCCATCACGTCGGGCGGAGCGATTCCGGAAACGGGCAATTATCAGGTAATTGCGGAACCTGACGGGATGTCGGTTGGAACGGTTGGAGAGGATTTCGCGGTGGAAAGCCTGGCTGGCGATGTGTTCCTGCTCGGCACCACGTCTTGGCGGATCAGGCGTGTGGAGCCGGGTCGGGTCCGGGTGGAGAATGCGAACGGTGCCGCGCCTTCCATTCCTTTCTGGGTGGGGGAAGCTCCAGGACGAACGCTCGAACTGTCTCAAGAGGTGTCGGAAGTAATCGGGGAAATCGAGCGGCAGCTTGACCCTCGAGATTTCCTGATGCGCGAGTGCGGTCTGGATCGCCTGGGCGCCGAACAAGCTGTCGAATACGTGCAGGCCGGCAGGGCGAGCCTCGGGGCCGTTCCCTCGCAAACAACGGTAATTGCCGAACGTTTTTTCGATGAGGCTGGAGGGATGCAACTGGTGTTGCACGCTCCCTTTGGGGCTCGCATCAATCGCGCTTGGGGACTCGCTCTCCGCAAACGCTTCTGCCGGTCATTCAATTTTGAACTGCAGGCCGCCGCCACCGATAATGGCATCGTCATCTCGTTGAGCGACCAGCATTCGTTTCCGCTCGACATCATCTTCGGCTTCCTGAATGCCGACACGGTAGAGCACGTGCTCACCCAAGCCATGCTCGATTCGCCGATGTTCGCTGCCCGTTGGAGGTGGAACGCGTCGCGCTCCCTCGCGATTCTTCGATTCATCGGAGGCCGCAAAATCGCACCGCCCATTCAACGCATGAAGTCGGATGATTTGTTGGCAGCGGTGTTTCCCGATCAGGCGGCCTGCGCGGAAAATCTGGTGGGAGAAATCCGCATTCCCGATCATCCCCTGGTGCGGGAAACGATCGACAACTGTTTGCATGAGGCGATGGATCTGCGCGGCTTGCAAGATCTGCTGAGCAAAATTGCAAGCGGAGCGATTCAGACCCGGGCCATCGAGACCGTATCTCCATCTCCGTTCTCGCACGAGATCTTGAATTCGAATCCATACGCCTATCTCGATGACGCACCGCTTGAGGAACGCCGTGCGCGCGCGGTCCAGTTGCGGCGTAGTCTGAATCCCGATGTCGCAGCCGGTGTCGGCGCCCTTGATCCTGCAGCCATCGCGCAAGTGGCGGAAGAGTCATGGCCCGACGTTCGCAATGCCGACGAGCTGCACGACGCCCTTCTCACCCTGGTCCTGCTCCAGCCCGTGCAAGCATGGGAAAGCTGGTTCGAAGAACTCCGCCTGGCCGGACGCGCTCATTGGGAGCGGGGCTTCTGGATAGCTACCGAACGGCTGGCCCGCGCCACCGATGCGGTTGCCATCCTGCGCGGATGGCTCGATTGCACTGGTCCTCAAACCGCTTCCGCCTTGGCGGCGCGCCTGGACCTTGCGCAAGAAGCCGTCGACATAGCGTTGGCTCAGCTTGAAGCAGAGGGCCAGATCCTGCGCGGACGCTTTACGCCGGCCAATGCCGGCAAAGAGATCGAGTGGTGCAATCGACGAATACTGGCCCGTATACACCGTTTGACCCTGGGTCGTTTGCGGCGGGAAATCGAGCCCGTCACCACGGCCTGCTTCATGCGCTTTTTGCTGCGCTGGCAGCACGTCGCGCCGGGTCAGCAGCTGCATGGGTTGGACGGCGCGCTGCAGGTGATTCGGCAATTGCAGGGTTTTGAGATCGCGGCTGCGGCTTGGGAACAGTTCATCTTGCCGCGCCGCATCGCGAACTACCATCCGTCATTGCTCGATCAACTCTGTCTTTCCGGCGAAGCAATGTGGGGCCGTCTGTCGTCGCGGGGAGTGCGGGCGACGCGCGTTACGCCGCTGGCGATCTTTTTGCGAGAAGACGCGGGCTGGCTGATCGGCGAACGCGAGGATCCGGAAGCGCCGTCGCATCCGGCGCGCGAGGTGTTGGCGGCTCTTCGGCAGCGCGGAGCCTCGTTCTTTAACGAACTGCTGCGTGCCACCGGCAGGCTGGCGTGCGAGGTGGAAGACGGCCTATGGGAACTCGTCGCGGGAGGCCTGGTTACCGCCGATGGATTTGAGAATCTGCGCTCATTGATCGACCGGGGAAAGAGGCGTCCACGGCATGCTCCTGGTCGCTGGGCATTGCTCGTCTCAGAGTCTGCCTTCGATCCCGAGCGGCTCGTCAATCAGCTTCTGCTTCGCTGGGGAGTGGTGTTCCGCGACTTGATCGCCCGCGAAACGCTGGCTCCGCCATGGCGTGATTTGCTGGTAGTGTTGCGACGCATGGAAGCTCGGGGTGAGATTCGGGGCGGACGATTTGTGGCGGGATTTTCAGGAGAACAGTTCGCTCGCCCCGAGGCAGTCGATCTGTTGAGAGTGGTGAAGCGCTCCGATACTCGGGAAGATTTCCTGGATCTCGCACCGAGCGACCCGTTGAATTTGACGGGGATCATTCTTCCCGCAATGGCAGCCGTTTCGTAAGCTGCTTTGTGGGGCAGCCAATCCTGGCTGCAGCCGCCTTTCTAGGCGGCTCGACACGCTGGAAAGGAAGTTACTTAAGATAGAGCACCTCGACGACGTTCCTCACATACTGCTCGTCGCTGAGTTGCTCCTCGATCTCGGCGGGAAACTCTACGGCTGCCTTGAAATGCGCGGCCAGCTCGGCGAAGAGATCGGCCCTTGCCCGGGAATCCAGGCGGTCCCTGCGGGTGAGCGCCTCAAATCCGATCGCCGCCAGGCGGGGAGGCACACGCTGGCGCAAACGGGCGGCCAAGTGTCGATGTTCCAACAAAGAATTGTACTTCGCGCTTAGCTTGGCGGTCCGCCATCTTTCCGCTTCCGGCTCAACCAGCTTGGGTTGGCGAATGACAATCGTGTTGGCCGCCAAATCGCCGAGACGTTGCGAGTGCCGCGACAACAAGCAAACCGCGCCGCCCACCAGATAAAAGGCCGGTAACGCATCCACGAAACGCAACAGGTTTCGCACCACCACTTGGCTGAATTGCAGGTTAAGCGCCTCCGAATCCATAACGCGCAGCCGGATCACGCGCTTGCCCACCGTCTGCCCCCTCCAGCGCCATTCGCAAGCGATCCCATATCCGACCGATATCGCGAAGTAGCCGATCACCATGGACGCTTCCGCCAGCCCTCGATCCGCCACGCCGACCACGCTGAACACTTTGCTGAATACTGCGGAGGCGGCGAGAATGCAGGCGCAGTCAATCAGCCACGCGAGAAATCGGCTGACTGGACTCGCCAAAGGCAACGAGAACGTAATGCCTTCCGGTGTACGAAGGGAAAGCACATGACTTCTGGTACTCACGCTATCTAACTGCCGCGCGCGCGACAATGCTTAACTTCTCCCAGGTCGGCAGGCTGATACGCTGTTCCAAGACATTGAAATTAGAACGCTCGATGCGTTCAAGCAGGCGTCGGTAAATCTGAATCAAAGCCCACAGCGAGGGTCTGCTCCGCTTGTGAATTAAATCGATCAACGGCTGTGATTGCTTGTAATAATCCCGTGCCCGCTCGGCTTCGAAACTCATCAGCCGGATGAAATTACCGTCGTGCTTGCGAAGATCCGCGCCGAAGCGTTCGAGATCTTCCTGCGGAATGTAGACTCGCCCATTGTCGGCATCCTCGCGCACGTCGCGCAGGATGTTCGTTAGCTGAAACGCAATTCCGCACTTCTCAGCCAACGGAAGCGCTTCGGGCGAGTCGAACCCGAAAATATGAATCGTGGTCAGTCCTACTACGCTCGCCACCTGGTAACAATAGCGATAAAGCTGATCGAATGTCTGGAAGGTGTGCGGCTCAAGATCGGAACTAACGCCCTCGATCATTTGGTGAAAGTAGTCCTGGGGAATTGCGTAGCGCCTGACAGCGTCGTGAAACGCCGGCCAGACAGGGTGGTCGCCGTAGCTGCCCTTGAGAGCGGCCTCGAGTTGCCTGCGCCATTCTGCGATGGCCGTAAGATTGGCCCCTTGCTCATCGCTCAGGTCGTCACAGAACCGCATGAAGGCATACATGGCGCACATCGCATTTTTCTGATCGCGCGAGAGCAGGATGAAAGAGTAGTAAAAGTTTCGCGCCCGCGTTCGGGCGATTCTGCGGCAGAACGCATACGATTCCTCTAGCGAAACCGGCATCTAAAATACACTCCGAAGCACGCTGCCGATCAGCAACTCCACTCTCTCGAACTTCGAAACGACAGGCCGCCGCGCCAGCACGTTGTAGTCCTGCCGCTCGATCTTAGCCAGCACCCGCATGCCTCCGCGGCTGAAGAGTTCCAGATCGAACGCAAGCCGCCGGTTGACCATCTTTGGAAGCGCCAGCCCCTCCCGGAAAAACTTGCGGGCCATCGCCACAGCCTCCCGCATTACTTCCCGGAACTGCGCGTTGAACTCCAGAGCCGTCAGTTCGCAGAGGGTGTAGTGATGACGCTCCAGCAAATCAAGCGGAAGGTAAACCCGATCCTTCAACAAGTCCACCGTAACATCCTGCCAGAAATTGGCTAACTGCAGAGCCGTGCAGGTAGCGTCCGACAGGCGGTCCCGTTCGGGATCGTCGTAGCCGCACAGCCGCAACACCAAGCGCCCTACCGGGTTCGCCGAGTTAGAGCAATAGCCAAACAAATGATCCCACTCGCGATAGCGGGTGACGGTTTGATCCTGCTCGAACGCGGTAATTAGATCGGAGAAGAGTTGCTTTGGAAGGCCATGCTTCCTGACCGTTCCTTCCAGAGCGACGAAGACAGGGTGCTTTACCTCACCGCGACACATGGCGTCCAATTCGCTTCGCCACCAGCCCAGCAGGCGCAGGCTTTCGCCCGTATCCTCAATCTCATCGCCTAGATCGTCGGCCCAGCGGCAAAACGAGTAGACGTTGTAGAAATCCTGATGGAGTCTCTTCGGCAGCAGGAACGACACGACGTGAAAATTTTCGTAGTGGCTCGTAGCCAGCCAGCGCGTATATGCTTCCGCTTCGGAGACCGTATAGCGCCGGACCAGCTCTTCGGGCGATTGGACGAATTGTTTCGGTGCGAACAGCTTCAGGGAAGGAGCCGCTGCCATGTCCAATTATGGAATGATCGCGGTCTTCATATGACCGTTATGACTCATCAGGTGCTGCATCACTTCAAGCAGGTTGGTGAGCGGCTCCACGCGATTTACAAAGTCGCGGGACGTCACTTCGCCCTGGCTCACAATTTCAAGAGCCCTGCGAATATGAGTCGGAGTGTGATGGAAGCTGGCCTTGCAAGTCAGTTCGGAATAGTGCAGCAGTTGCGTGTCCAGGCTGATCCGGCTGTCATTCGGGCACCCGCCGAAAAAGTTCACCGTGCCTCCGCGCCGCAGCATGCGCACAGCCGCTCCCCACGCATCCGGATGACCCACCGCTTCGATCGCCACGTCCGTTCCCCGCCCGCCGGTTAGATCCTTGATCCGCCTTACCAGCGCGTCGGTTTCCGTAGAGAGCACCAGCTCAGCCGCACCCATGGCCGCCGCCCGTTCCAATTGCGTCTGTCGGCGCCCGATGGCGATCACGCGCGCCCCGTACACTTTTGCCAGCCTCACGAACATCAATCCGATCGGTCCCAGCCCGATCACTGTGACGTTGTCGCCGGGATTGATTCCGCTCTCTTCCAACCCTCGAATCACGCAGGCCAGAGGCTCGATCAGCGCCGCATCCTGATAGCTGACGTGGGCCGGAACTTCATAAAGGTTCCTCTGAACGATGCGGCCCGGAATGCGGATGTACTCGGCATAAGCGCCGTTGTTGAACAGCAGATCTTCGCAAAGATTCTCGTTGTTCCTCTCGCAGAAAAAGCATACGCCGCAAGGCGCGGAGTTGGCAGCCACAACTCGCTGCCCAAGCTGAAAATTTCGAACCTCTTCGCCCATGGCGACAATATCGCCCGCCAACTCGTGCCCGAACAGTGCGGGCGGAACGATCATGCGGGCGTGGTATCCGCGGCGGAAAACTTTGACGTCGGTTCCACAGGTAAGCGCAGCCTTGACGCGCACCAGCACGTCAGCGGGGCCAATTTCCGGGACCTCCACCGCCTCGATCCGCAAATGCTCCTTGCCGTAGAGCACCGCGGCCGTCATCTGAGAATTCACTCTGACCACCTTTGGGGCTGAACTATTATTTTCAACGATTTAGGTTCAGGATGCAACGCAAGATCGATCCCGGCCCGGATGTCGTTTAACGGAATCCGATGTGAAATCAGATCTTCGATAGGCAACTCCCCGTCAAAAACCAAGTTTGCCGATTGCCTCTGTAAATCCACGGACGCACTATACGACCCTAACAGAATCCTCTCCCCCATACAGATGTCGGCACCGGAAAGTTCGATTCGCTCCTGGTGAGACGTCTGCGCGAATAGCAGGATGCGCGCCCCCGGCCGCGTGTATGCAACCGCTTGCTCAACGATACCTTTGGCTGAAGCCGCCACGATGACGATATCCGCGCCCCTGCCGCCGGTCATATCGAGAATGCGGTTTTTCAGTTCAGGATCCTGCGGGTCGGACGCCAGCACCGCCCCGAAGCGCGTCGATATTTCCCTCCGGAAAGCCATTCCATCCGTGGTTACCATGGTTGAGCCGATCCTCTTCACCAGCATCGTAAAGAGCAAGCCGATCGGCCCTTGGCCTAGAATCACCACGACGTCTTCAGGCTTGGGGTCCAACTGGACCACGCCTTTCAGGCACGTATTGAGAGGCTCGACAAAACAGGCGCGGTCGAATGATACGTTATCCGGGATTTTCTCGACCCCGCGCTTCACGATCCAATCCATGACCCTGACATACTGGGAAAAACCGCCGCCCGCCGGCTCATATCCCGCCGTCACGCCCACTTTTTTATACACCGGGCATTGCGCGAACAAGTGGTGCCGGCAGTAGAAACATTCCATGCAGGGAATGTGGTGGAACACGATCACGCGGTTACCCGCCCGATATTCCCGGACGTCCCTGCCCACCTTGGCCACGACGCCAGCCGTTTCATGACCATAGATACGCGGTGGCGCGAGCAGGTTGTATTCGATCTTTTTCAGATCGGTATGGCAGATGCCGCAGGCTTCCACCTGGATCAAGAGCTCGCCGGGGCCGATCTCGGGCGTGGGAACAGAATGGACTGAAACGTTGCTGTCGCCCGTGTAAACTGCGGCCTGCATGGTCGCGGGAGGAGCTGCAATTTCGCCCATTAGCTCAGAATTGGCAGTCTGCAATGAAGTCTCCCAGCACACGGGCGGCGCTCCTGCACCTTCTGTCCAGTTGGAACAATTCCGGAACCAGCTGGAACGGGTGCCGGCACGCATGGGCCGCAATTTTAAGACGGGAAAACCGGCCCGCTTGGTCGCGCATTTCATTAAAGTCAAGCGGGAAACTCTCGCCAGCCGTGTCCGTTACCACGCGGACACAGTGGAATCCGCCTAGAGCCATTGGCTGCAGTCCGGCAGCTTCCATCTCAACGGCTTCCACACCCGACTCGCCCAGCGTTCTTTTCTCTTCCGCTGTGGTGATCACCCGATCCACCGAGAGCAAAGCCCCTCGAGCGCAGGGCGGCGTCGAGGATGGCGGATGCACTGGCGTGCCGTTGATCGAGGTCGCGATAAAAATATCAGAAGCCGCCAACCTTGCTGCAACCCCCCCGCAAAAACCCACACTGACTAATGTATCCCCCTCATGCATTCCCGCCTCTCGCGCCGCTGCTCTCGCCAAATTTCTCCCCGGACCATTCGCCGCCAGAATCACAGGTCTCCCTTTCAGCGTTCCCGAAACCGCGTGGTCGATCCCTAGCGAGAGTCGCCGCCGGTTTTGCAGGTGCAACTCCAGGCCGGCAAACTCGCGCGCTTCCGCAGCCACGAAGGCGATCATACGTAGCCATTCGCACGAAACCACTCGACTGCGCGACCGAGAGCGGCGTCGACCGGTCCGGGTCGAAAGCCTAAGTCCTGCTCGGCCTTCGCTACCGATACGAACATTTTCTTGCGCGCCATCTTGACCGCATCCAGAGGAGCTCTCGGCTCGTGTCCCGTCAGGTTCGCCCAGCTTGTGCTCGCCATCCCCGCCGCGTATGCCACTGAGTAAGGAATGCGCCATCGCGGCGCCTTCATTCCACTGACCTTCTCCAGATGCCCGAAAATCTGTTCCAGCGTCAGATTATCGCGGCCCAGAATATAGCGCTCCCCGCTCTTCCCGCGCTCACAAGCCAGCAGGTGCCCTTCCGCAGTGTCGCGCACGTCTATTAGATTTAACCCCGTGTCGAGAAAAGCGGGCATATTTCCCCGAATGAAATCGAGGATTATCTTGCCTGTGGGAGTTGGTTTGAAATCGTGATCGCCCACCGGCGCCGTAGGATTTACGATGATCACCGGCAGCCCGGATTTCGCAAAGTCCACAGCCACCTGTTCCGCCTGGAACTTAGACCGCTTGTAGGCGCCTTTCATCTCATCGATATGCACGCTGGTATTCTCGTCGCCGGGAGCACCGGAGGGCATGCCGATGCATCCGACCGTGCTGGTGTACACCACGCGTTCGACGCCGGCGGTTCGTGCGGCTTTTAGCAGATTGCGGGTGCCATCCACGTTTGAGCGGTACAGCTCTGAGGGGTCCTTGGCCCAAAGTCGATAATCGGCTGCAATGTGAAATACAACTCCACAGCCAGCCACGGCTTTTTCGAGCGAGGCGGCATCGCGAAGATCGCCGGTTACGCGCTCCGCATCGAGATCGCGGACCACGCTGCCCGATCGCACCAGAACCCGTACCGGAATTCCGCGCTCGATCAGTTTGCTTGTGACGTGCCAGCCGATAAAACCGGATGCACCGGTGACCAAGGTGGGTTTCACTTGCGACGCAGCCAACGATTGTGGGGCGGGCAATCCTGCCCGCAGCCGCCTTTCAGTCGGCTTTCGTCGGGAAACCCGTAGGGCAAGTTGTAAATTTGCGGTCGATGGATCACGACGCCTTCGCCTTAATAAACGTGTTCAGCGCCAACAGTGGAAACGAATTGCGATACAAGTGATACGAAAGATAAAACACCTTGGGGAAACCCGTTCCCGTGGCTAGATCTTCATCCCAGCCGCCATCGCGCTTCTGAGTCTTGATCAGATATTCGACTCCATCATGCAACGTAGAACTGGTCGTATCTCCGCCCGCAAGCAGCCCCAAAATCGCCCAAGCTGTTTGGGAAGGAGTGCTCGGCGCAGCCACGAACGTATTGTTGTCGTAGCTCGCGCAGCTCTCTCCCCAGCCTCCGTCGAAATTCTGAATCGAACGGATCCACTCCAAAGCCCGCTGCACGGGTGCCTCACGGTCACTCACCCCCGCCGCTTTCATGCCCCGCAGCGCCAGAAAAGTGCCGTAAACATAATCGACACCCCAGCGCCCGTACCAGCTTCCGTCCTGCTCCTGCGTCTGAAGCAGGAAATGGACGCCATTGCGCACGGCCGAGTGGGACATGTCGTGGCCATAAGCGCACAACGCTTCCACCACTCGTCCCGTAATATCGGGGCAACTGCAGTCCAGCATCGCATTGTGATCGGCGAACGGCACATAGCTGAGCGGGACCCAATCGTTATCCACGTCGAACGCCGCCCATCCTCCATCCTGGCCCTGCATTCCGATCAGCCAGTCAATCGCCCTACGCTCGCTAGCCGACTGATCGCTTGCCTTGCTGGCTCGAGCCCTGCTCAGCGCAAGGAGCACCATGGCAGTGTCATCGATATCGGGATACGATTCGTTGGCGAATTCAAAATACCAGCCGGAGGGTTCCAGATTTGGGCGCTTGATTGACCAATCGCCCTTTTGCCGCACTTCTTTGGTCAGCAGCCAGTCAGCAGCCCGCCGGAGCGACGTATGCGGTGCCGATTCGCACTCGCCCAGCGCATGACCGGCAATCGCCGTATCCCAAACTACGGAAAAACACGGCTGGAAGAAGAATCGCTCGCCGTCGTCCACCAGCAGATTATCGAACTGCCTCTGTGCCTCCACGCGTTCCGGATGCTCGGGGCCATATCCCAAAAGGTCGAGCGCCATGATCACATACATCATGGGGGGATAGATTGCGGCCACCCCACCGGAATTGCTCGCATGCTGCAGGATCCACTTCTCGGCCTTCTGGATCGCTCGACGGCGCAAGCTCTTCGGCCCGCGCTTTTCCCAAAGCTTCAGGCCCTTATCGACTTTGACGAACAGGTTGCGCCAGGTAAATGTTTGCGGATCGCGCGCGAAATCCAGCTTCGTTTCGGGAATGAACAGCTCATCCAGACTGAAACCGGCAGGCGCGGGACGCTTCGGATCGAATGAATGCACCACTGAAAGAGGAATTACGATCGCCCGCGACCACGAAGACATCTGGTAGATGAAATTTCCGGGCAACAGAATCATCTCCGGCGGAACGGTGGGCGCGTACTCGCGCGGGAACAGATCGAACAAACTCAGGTTCAGCTTGACGTAACTGTTGGCAGCCTGCATTCCGCCGAGAGCGATAATGCACTCTCGCGCACGCGCAAGCCGCGTGTCGTTGTAATCGAGACCAGCCAGCTTCAGTGCGAAATACGCCTTGACGGTCGCACTTACGTCGGCGGGACCTTGCGGATAAATATTGAAGCCGCCGTCGGGGAGTTGGCGCGACAAGATGGAACGCACGGCTTTATCGACCAGCGGACGTGTGACCGGATTCCAGCTCCCGTTTACTGGCGGGTGGTTCCACAGTTGCAGGAGAATAAAGTCGGATTCAAGGGTAGTATCCGCAGTGAGTTCCGCCCACCAATAGCCATCTTCATGCTGCAGGCTCAGAAGAAAATCCGCCGATCTTTGCGCGGCGTCGGATGCGCCTGTTAAAAGGGAGTCTGCGATTTGAAGGTCTGGAGTCATACGCGGGCAACAGGGGCCAGCCGGAACACTGAGCGTTCCAAGTCGGCCGGCAGCTGGAAGCGCACGTCTTCTTCCTTGAGTTCCATCTCTTCCATCGAATCGAACCCAAAGCTGGTTTTCAGGCACTCAAGCAGTTCCTGAACCAGATTTTCAGGAGCCGAAGCGCCCGCCGTTACCGCAACGGTCTGCCTGTCCACGAGCCAGGCGGCTTTCACCTCGCTGGCATCGTCGATCAGGTAGGAAGGCACTCCCTCGTTTTCGCAAACCTCGACCAGCCTGCGGGAGTTCGAGCTATTTTGGGATCCGACTACGAAAAGCACATCGCACATGGGAGCTACGGCTTTGACGCCCAGTTGCCGGTTTTCGGTTGCATAACAAATGTCCTGCGTCTTCGGACCCTTAATCGCCGGGAAGCGCTGCTGCAGGCGTTCGACAATATCGCGCGTTTCGTCCAAACTCAAAGTCGTCTGTGTTAGATAACACATCCGCTCCGGATCTTTGATCACCAGCTTGTCGACATCGGCCACCGACGACACCAAATATGTGGCTTCCGGTGCCTCGCCCAACGTCCCGATAACCTCGTCGTGACCTGCATGTCCGATAAGGATGATGGTATAGTCCTCGCGCGCGAACTTGACGGCTTCCAAATGCACCTTGGTCACCAAGGGACAGGTGGCGTCAATCACCTGAAGGTTGCGTTGTTTGGCCTCGATCCGTACCGCCGGCGAGACGCCGTGAGCGCTGAAGATCACGCGCGCTCCTTCTGGGACCTCGCTGAGCTCCTCCACGAAAATCGCCCCGGCCGCACGCAATTCATCCACTACGTGGCGATTATGAACGATTTCCTTGCGAACGTAGATTGGCGCACCGTAAAGATTCAGTACGATTTTAACGACATCAATGGCCCGCACGACGCCCGCGCAAAAGCCTCGGGGCCGCAGCAGGATGATCTTTTTGCCGGATTGGACGTTCGTGCGAAGGTTGGAGTCGTACATGGAAACTTAGATTATACCAAGGGCTTAAGAGGGTAGGGCATGTACTTCACCCCTGCAATTTCGCGCCACGATTCAGGGCGGTGTATCGTGGTGCATAGAGTGATGCGCGCCCCCGGCAGGAATATTCAATCCCGGCTCGAACTGGTGAAACCCGAAGCCTCGGCAAGAACCATCCCCGCGCTGCGCACAATTGATCTGTTTTCAGGTGCAGGTGGCATTACGGAGGGCTTCCGGCAGGCCGGTTACGAATGTCTTTACGCCAACGACTCGATGCCTGAGGCGATCAAGACGTTTGAGCTGAACCATTCCGAGGCTTGGGCGGATTGCCGCGATATTGAGAAGGTCAAGCCGACCGACATCCGAGCGGTGCTCGGCATTGCCAAAGGCGAACTGGATGTCCTGGTCGGCGGGCCGCCCTGCCAAGGCTTTTCCATCAACGCGCCGGAGCGCTTCCTGACGGATTCGCGGAATAAGCTGTTTAAGGACTATGTGCGGTTTCTGGAAGAGTTCGAGCCAAAGACGTTCCTCTTCGAGAATGTGCCCGGCCTGCTGTCGCTAGGCGACGGGAAAGTGCTCGACCGCATCGTCGGCGAATTCGTGCGCCTCGATTATCATGTCACCGTCAAGATTCTCTTTGCGGCCCACTACGGCGTACCGCAGGAGCGTTGGCGTCTGATTCTGCTGGGCTCGAAACTAAGCGATATCGCGCAGCCGCACCCAACGCATTACGCGCTCGGACGCGCCAATTTCCGGGGCGGGGGAGGGGTGCTCACCTTCCAGCTCACCGAATCGGACAAACGCAAACTCTTGCCTGCTGTAACTGTGGGCGAAGCTATAGGGGATTTGCCACGGCTCGGCATGGGAGAGGGAGCCGAGACTATCGGCTATACGGACGGGATAGTCAGCCCCTACGCCGCATTGATGCGCAATCCCGAAGGAGTAACGTACAACCACTTTGCGGCAAAACTTGCCAGACAGAACGCCGAACGCATGAAATTTGTGAAGCCCTGGGGCTCCTGGCGCGACATTCCGCATGCCCTGCTGCCCAAGGGGATGCAGCGCGCGCGCAAGTCGGATCACACCAAGCGCTACGGCCGCCTCCGCAACGACGGTCTCGCTGGCACCGTAATGACGAAATGCGATCCGCACTGGGGAACGGTGTTCCTTCCCGATCAGGAGCGCTCATTGACTGTGCGCGAAGCAGCGCGATTTCAGTCTTTCCCCGACGTTTATCAGTTCCTCGGGCCGCGCGTCTCGCAGTACGAGCAAGTTGGCAATGCCGTCCCGGTTCTGCTGGCAAGAGCGATTGCCACCCAAATACGCGCCCATCTTGCAGCGCATGGATCGGTTCCAGCGGTGCTGCCAGAAACCGCCGCTCATGGCTAGCAACATAATCGAATTCTTCGGCTATAGTCCAAAAGATCAATCGCCCGCAGCCCAGAAAGCTCGCGATTCGCTGGAGTGCCCCTTTCTACGCCGGACCTGCACAAAGAGGCTTAGCGACGGCTCCATTAGCGGCGTATGCACCTTAAAACCCATGACGAGCTCGCCTGTCATTTGCTGTCCTATCCGATTGTACGCGGACGATTACCGGATTCTTAGGGACGTGGCCGTGCAGGCTTTCGGCGGCAACATCGATCTGGTAATCGGAAGCAGCGTGAGCGGTTACCGAGCAAAGAATCCAGGTGAGCCCTGCATCGCTGTATTCGGAAAGCGCTGGGGGAAGGAACTGCGATTGCCGAGCCGCTCGAAGACCACGGGCGGCAGCCGTGGCGCATATTTCGTCGATTGGATTCTGGCGCATGTCGATGGAAAAGGCAACCTGCTTGGCTTCGTCGCAGTCGAAGTTCAATCCATTGACACAACTGGAAATTATCAGGCCGAACGCCTAGCCTATCTGGGGACCGGGTCATTCTCGGGGAAAAGCACTGCAGGGCTCAATTGGGAGAACGTCAACAAGCGCATCCTGCCGCAGATTATCTACAAGGGTCATGTGCTGCGGCGCGAGCCGCTATGCCAGAAGGGCCTTTTCTTTATCTGCCCAACACCGGTGTACAACAAGATTGCGGAGCGCCTCGGCGGCAGCCTGATGGAGATCCACCAGCAAGCCGGAGCGGTGACGATCATGTGGTACGACATCGGGGAGCCGGTGCCCGAAGGACAAGTTCGGCAGCTTGAACAGGTCGGCCAAACGACCACGACCATAGATCAAATCGCGCTGGCCTTCACGGCTCCTAGCAACCTGCCTCCGGCAAAAGTGTACGAGCAGGCGATTCTTGCCGAGCTATAACCCCCCAACGTCGCCCAAAGCGATAAACTACATGCTTTACCGAAAACCATGCACAGGCTCATCCTCCCCATCCCGCTCCTCGCGTCCTTTCTGACCGCGCAGCCTTTCGATCTGCTCCTCAAAGGCGGACACGTCATAGATCCAAAGAACAACATCGACCGGCTCATGGACGTCGCCGTCTCCTCCGGCAAGATCGCTCGCGTCGCCGCGAACATCGACCCTAAAGAATCGAAGAAAGTCGTGGACGCCTCCGGGCTCTACGTTACCCCCGGGCTGATCGATCTCCACGGCCACGTCTACGTCTGGCGGGACGCGGGCGGCGAAGGCGTGCAGGCCGACGCATTCTCGTTCCGCAGCGGCGTCACCACCGTTGTCGACGCAGGGTCTTCAGGATCCAAGACCTTTCCCGATTTCAAGAGCCGCATTATCGATCACGCTAAAACCCGCATTCTCGCTTTCCTCAATATTGCCGGTGGAGGCATGGGCACTGGCCACGAGGACGACATCTCCGATCTCGATCCCGATGCGGCCGCGAAGACTGCCAAAGCCAATCCCGATATCATCGTCGGCTTCAAGTCCGCCCACTACGCCGGGCCGGGTTGGGAATCGATCGACGGAGCCGTGAAAGCTGGCGAGATGACCGGCCTCCCCGTCATGGTCGATTTCGGACGCATCAACGCCAAGCGCAACATCAACGCGCTCTTCCTCGACAAGCTGCGCTCCGGCGACATCTACACCCACTGCTTCTCTGGCCACCGCGAAGAGCTGCTCGAGAACGGCAAGCTGAACCCCGCCATGGAAGCAGGCCGCAAGCGCGGGATCATTTTCGACATAGGCCATGGCGCGGGCAGCTTCTACTGGTATGTCGCGGTACCCGCCTACGCTCAGGGATTCCGCCCCGATTCCATCTCGACCGACCTGCACATGAACAGCATGAACGCGGGCATGAAAGACATGCTGAACGTGATGTCGAAGCTTCTCAATCTGGGCTCGCCTTTGCAGGAAGTAGTCCGCATGTCCACTTGGAATCCAGCCAAGGAGATCAAGCGTCCCCAGCTTGGCACGCTCGATCCCGGCAGCGACGCGGATATAGCCATCCTCCGCGTCGATAAAGGACGCTTCGGCTTCGTCGATTCGGCCGGAGCCCGCAAATACGGTTCGCAAAACATCGTTTGCGAAATGACTCTGCGTGCTGGCAAAGTCGCCTGGGACCTGAACGGGCGCGCCAGCCAGGACTGGAAGACCTTCCCCTACCAGAAAGCCACCTGGAAGCATTGATGGAACGCCGCAGCTTCCTCCGTGGCGCGCTCAACCCTGGCCTGCTCGCCCAGACGAATGTCGCCGGTTCGCGCGATCTTGTGATTGAGCGCCCCATCGCCGGAATGCCCCACGCCGGAAAGGTACTGGCGCTCATCACTCCGCACCTCGACGACGGACCCATCTTCGCGTCCGGCACCATCGCCAAGCTTCTCAAAGAAGGCTACACCGGCTACTTCATCCGCACCAGCAACGACGAGAAAGATTCGTTCAGCCTGACCTTGGGCGAAACCGTGCTCGCTAATGAGCGTGACACTCAGCAATTTATCCAGACCCTGGGCTTGAAGCAAGCCTTTGATCTGTCCTACCGAAACCACCGCATGGACGACGTGGGGCGTACAGAGTTGCGCGGGCGTTTAATCTTCTTGTTCCGTCTGTTGAAAGTGGACACGGTTTTCAGTTACGACCCCTGGGGACACTATGAAGAGAATCCCGATCACTACGTCACTGCCCAAGCAGTCGAGGCCGCCTGTTGGATGGCCGGCGGACGCCTCGATTTGCCCGAGCACTTCGCTGCCGGATTGAAGCCGAAAGGAGTGAGCGAGAAATACTATTTCGCACGCGGTCCGCAGCTTGTTAATCGCGTGGTGGACGTATCTGCCACGCATGACATGAAGGTCGCGTGCATTCGTTCCTGCAGCACGATGGTCGATCACATGGTGCAAGATACAAAGGCAGCACTCGCCAGCCGTAAGCTAAAGCTCCCCACGCTTGACGCCGCTGAGTATATAAAGCTAGCGTTCGAATCCCGCGACGCCGAAGCAGGACACAGGCACGGCTTGAGCTACGCGGAAGAGTTTCACTACATCGGACCGGATCACTCATTCGACGACTACATCGCCCGCCACGCCGTCCCCCTTTAGATTGGGATATACTCTCCAACAAGGAAGATTGCCCATGCACCTGTTAAAGCGGTCCATTCTCCTCCCCTGCCTCTTGGCTTCCTTCGGCGCGACACTCGCAAACGCCAGCACAATCCTGTTCAGCAATTTGGTTCAGCCCGGCAATCAATATGGACCCGACCCCGTTGGCATCGGCCATACTCCAGCCTTCCCGAGCGCTGGCGATTATCTCGTTTATGCGGTGCCCTTCACTCCCAGCACTACGGCGGTGTTGACTTCGTTTCAAGCTCCGCTGGGCGTAAGCAGCGGTGCAAATCAGCTCCAGGCTTTCCTTTTCAGCGACTCGGCGGGAGCACCGGGCAGCGTCATCGAGTCCTTCACGCTATCCGGTCTTCCCAACCTGGGCTTTCCGTTCCCCTTGTTCTCCATTGCATCCGTCGTTAAACCCGTGGTCGTAAGTGGACAGCGATACTGGTTTGGGGCCACGGGCGGAAGTCAGACGTTCGGCCTCTGGAGCCTAAATCTATTTCAAGGCAACGCCAGCGATGGCGGCGCAAGCAGAATCGTAAGCAATGGCGTACCCCAGTCCTGGACCGTGGGCCCCGGTTCCAGAACCGGTGCTTTGCAAGTATTTGGGGACGTGCTAGTCCCCGAACCCTCCTACATGGCGCTGATCGCTTGCATCCTTCTCGTATTCACCCGGACACGCATTATTCATCCGAAACCGCGTTATTGGGCAGGACGGACCATCCCGGGAATTTTGTACGCTAAGGAAATCAACGCTTCGTGAGAGGGAAATCGTCATTCATGTAAACATGGCAACCCTGCGGATTGGCGAAGTTATTGCTTCTTTTTGCACTATCCTTTTCGCCCAACAACAGGCGGCAACTCCCCCGACGTTTGAAGTCGCATCCATTAAGCCCAGCCCCGACGCATCCGGCAGCTCAAGCGGAATCTTCGAAAGCAAGGCCGGATCAGCGCGAAGAACGTAACGCTGAAACGTTGCGTACGCGGCGCTTACGATGTACCGGAGCCCCAGATACTCGGAGGGCCGAAATGGGTTGACCAGGATCGCTACTATATCGAAGCCACGACGACCGTGCCGGCCGGCGATCATGAGTTGATGCTGATGTTACAGGTGCTGCTGGCCGATCGGTTCAAGCTGGCACTTCACCGCGAGAAGAGAGTTATTTCCGGCTATAGGCTCGTGCTAGGGAAGGGTGGGCTGAAAGCGCAGGCCTCCGCGCCTGATAGCGGCAGCGTCGGCCATTCAGGGCGAGGGCGCATCGATGCCGAAGGCTGTACTATGGCCCAACTCGCCCTTAAGCTATCGGAGGTGCTGCACCGGCCGGTGCTGGACACGACGGGGGTCGCGGGCAAATTTGATTTGAAGCTGGAGTGGACGCCGGATGATATGCAGGCGAAACCGCCAGCGGCCGACCAGCGCGCGGTCAGTGCGCCGGAGGGAGGTCCCTCCATTTTCGCGGCATTGCAGGAGCAACTCGGGCTGAAGCTGGAGTCGAACAAGGTGCCAGCGGATGTATTGGTGATCGATTCCGTTGAGAAGCCTTCCGAAAACTGAAAAGCAATGCCACATTACTGAGCTGCTGACGCCTACCTCCCCACCGCGATCAGTTCGCTGCTGCTGCTCCCCGATCTTAACTGCCCTTCATCAGCGGCAAAACAGAAGTTCTACGGGCACCGCTGCAGCTTAACCGGCCGACGCGCTTTTTTTCGGTCGTGCTTCACATCCTCTGCTGCCCGATACCGGCCTCCTCCAAAACTCGTTGACAGAAATCTCAAAAAATCTCTCGCCCACTCGTATCCACATTGATACAACAACTTGCCATCAAACCAACCTCAAATCCTCTTCCAGCTCGATCCGCTTTTCTAATTCCCATCGGTATACTCATCTCGCTATGACCTCTGCAGCACAAGCAACATCCAATTCCAAGAACGCCCCCTTCGGTACCAGGCCGAGTACCGAACCAGGCAAAGCCTCATCCGGACTCTCCTCGGACTTCGTCGTACTGTCCTACGAGAACCAAGCCGACTTCGACGGCCTCGCCCAGCGCCTCCAAGCCGACCTCGTCCCCGCCGGGGAGCACGAATCTTTTCTCGTCAATCAAATGATCCAGTCCCGCTGGCGCATCGCCCGCATCACCCGCCTCGAATCCGCAGCCTTTGAGTACCTGCTCTTTGGCGCCGCCGACGCCACCCCAGAGGACCACATCGTCGCGCGCATGTACGAAAAAGGAGGCGACCCGCTTGCCGCTCTCCAGCGCTACCTCGCCAGCATCGAGCGCTCGTATCACAAGTGTTACCGCGAGCTCCTCAACGGTCGCCAAGTCAACCTGAAGATGCAAGTCAAGGCCACCGACAACTACATTAAGAACGTGATCTTTGCCCCGCTGCCGGGCCAGGCTCCCCCAAATGGGTTCGCTTCGCAAAACGGGCCAGCCCCGCACGACAGCTCCGCGTCGCAGAATCCAGCCGCTCTGCGCGTCTAGCCGATTCGCCGTCTTCCGTGGCCATGATATATTGCGACTTGCACGGCAAATGCTCGATCCGATACTTGCGGTGAGCCGCTTTCATCGCTAGAATCAATGAGCTTGCACACACATTTCGGGAGGATTCATGTCCATTGAACAGAGAGTAAAGCAGATCATTGTCGAACAGCTGGGCGTCGATGAGAGCCAAGTCGACAGCACCGCTTCCTTCGTCGACGATCTCGGAGCCGATTCCCTGGACATCGTCGAGTTGGTGATGGCCTTCGAGGAAGCGTTCGACATCGATATTCCTGACGAAGACGCCGAGAAAATCACGACGGTGAAGGACGCCGTGGATTACATCGAAGCCAAAAAGAAGTAATGGCTGCAGCGCCCAGATTGCAGCGCAGGGTTGTCGTAACCGGAGTCGGGCTGCTAACATCGGCAGGCCTGGGCACCGAGGAAACTTGGCAAACGATCCGCGAAGGCCGCAGCGGCATCTCCCATATCCAACAGTTCGATGCCACTCTGTTCAACTCCCGAATTGCCGGTGAAGTCAAAGTTTTCGACCCGCTCCTCTACATCGAAAAGAAAGAGATCAAGAAAATGGCGAGGTTTATCCAGTTCGCCATCGCCGCCACCGAATTCGCCATCGCGCAATCCGGGTTCAAGGTCAACCCCGATGACGCCGAGCGTACCGGAGTCTACATCGGAAGCGGAATCGGCGGCTTCGAAGTAATCGAGCGCGAGCACAAAGTGTTTCTGGAAAAAGGACCCAGCCGCATATCGCCCTTTTTCATACCCGCCGTCATCATCAATCTCGCTTCCGGTTACGTATCCATCCGGACCGGCGCGAAAGGACCTAACTCGGCCACCGCCACCGCCTGCACCACCAGCGCCCACTCCATCGGCGACTCGTTTCGTCTGATCCAATATGGAGATGCCGACGCCATGATTTGCGGCGGCGCCGAAGCCTGCATCACACCCATGGGCGTCGGCGGTTTTGCAGCCATGCGCGCGCTATCGCAGCGCAATGACGATCCCGAGCACGCCTCCCGTCCTTGGGACGCCAAGCGCGACGGGTTCGTAGTGGGCGAGGGCGCAGGCATTCTGATTCTGGAAGAGCTCGAGACTGCGAAGAAACGAGGCGCTCACATTTTGGCCGAGATCGTCGGCTACGGGATGAGCGGCGACGCCTATCACATCACCAGCCCGTCGGAGAACGGCGATGGAGCATTCCGCGTCATGCGCAACGCCATCCGCAACGCGGGCATCGAGCCCAACCAGATCGACTACATCAACGCTCACGGCACCTCCACCGAAGTTGGCGACAAAACCGAGACCGTTGCTATCAAGCGGGCCTTCGGCGACCACGCCTACAAATTGGCCGTCAGCTCCACCAAATCCATGACCGGCCATCTCCTGGGAGGAGCAGGCGGCCTCGAAGCCGGCATTACCGTGCTCGCGATTCGCGATCAAATCGCCCCGCCCACTGCGAACTACGAGTTCCCCGATCCCGAGTGCGATCTCGATTACATTCCCAACCACGCGCGTCCCATGCGCATTGACCATGCCCTTTCCAACTCCTTCGGATTCGGCGGCACCAACGGCTGCCTCATCTTCAAAAGGTTTGTCGAATAGCACAAGCGAATGAAAATTATAGTTTCCATCAAGCAAGTCCCGGTGCGGGATTCCCAGCTCCGCGTGGATTCTGCAGGACGCTGGATCCAGGAGAACGATCTCAGCTTCGAGATCAATGAACCTGACGCCTATGCGCTCGAAGAAGCTCTGCAACTCAAGGAGAAGCACGGCGGCGAAGTAGTCGCGCTCTGTGCCGGTCCCGCGCGAGCCAGTCAAACCATCCGCGAAGCCCTCGCCAAGGGTGCCGATCGGGCCATTCACATTGAAGAAGATCTAGCCTCGCTCGATACGCTCGGCTTGGCGAAGATGCTGGCCAAGGCTGTGGAAGCGGAAAAGCCGGACCTCATCCTTACCGGCTTGCAGTCCGACGATCTCGGCTACGGCCAGACCGGCGTAGTGCTGGCCGAATTGCTGGGCCTGCCGCACGGAACCATCATCATGCAGGTTGAGAAGCAAGCGAGCGGGATCCGCGTGAAGCGCGAACTCGAGGACGGCTGGTTCCAACATGTGGAGATGCCGCTCCCCGCCGTCCTGACCATTCAGTCAGGCATCAACAAGCTGCGCTACGCCACTCTGATGGGAATCAAAAAGGCTAAGACGAAAGAGGTCAAACGGCTGACCCCCGGCGATCTTGGCGTGTCCGTCTCGCCGACTGCCATTATCGAGCGTGTGTACTTGCCGCAACGGTCCAAGCAGACCCAACTCCTGGAAGGCACGGCGAAGGAAGCGGCGGCCAAACTTGTGGAGAAGCTGCGGTTTGAGGTTCGAGTCATATGAGCGTCCTGGTTGTGATGGAGCAGCGCGGCGGCACATGGCACAAAATGTCGTGGGAGACGTTGGTGGCCGGTCAGCAATTTGGAGGTGGCGTATCGGCTGCCGTGGTAGGCCAAGGAATCGAAGCACTCGCCGGCGAACTGGCCACCAAGAAGCTCGACAAAGTTTACGCAGTCACGCACGACCTGCTGAAGAACTACACCGCTGACGGCTATGCGGCTGCCGTAGAGCAGTTGATTCGCAAGGTTAGCCCGGACTTCGTCTTCTTCCCCCATACATATCAGGTGCGCGATTTCGCCCCCAAGCTCGCCACGCGCTTTCATCAGGTGCTGATTAGCGACGTGGTTGGTTATCGCCAGGAGGGCAGCGGGCCGATATTCGTTCGCCAGCTTTTCCAAGGCAAGTTGAGTGCCGACGTGAAACCGGGCGGTCCCGCGCCTCACTTCGTGTCGATCCAGGCAGGTGCCTTCCGTGCGGACCAATTGGAGGCGGGATCAACCGCCGTGGAAACCTTCACTCCCGAGCTGTCGACAGATAAAATTCGCCAGCAGCCCCACGATCCCTTTCGCGAATCGGCCCGGGCGGTGGATCTCACGGCTGCGGACATCATTGTTTCGGTCGGCCGGGGCATCAAAGAGAAAGAGAACATCTCGCTGATCGAAGATTTGGCCAAGGCGCTTGGCGGCGAACTCGCTGCCTCGCGCCCCATCTGCGATAGCGGCTGGCTCCCGATGGAGCGGCAAGTGGGAAGCTCCGGCCAAACGGTCTCTCCGAAAGTTTACATGGCGGTTGGGATCTCCGGCGCGATTCAGCATTTGGTGGGCATGAAGGGGGCGAAAACTATCGTGGCGATCAATAAGGATGCGAACGCCCCCATCTTCGAGGTGGCGGATTACGGGATAGTGGGCGACCTGTTCGAAGTGGTCCCCGCTTTGATCGAGGAAGTAAAAAAAGTTCGAGGATAGGGATTAACCAATGCCATTAACCTCAAAGTGGTGGACTGAACAGAAAAGCAAGACTGAGAACAAGGTGGGCGGAAAAGTCGCCCCCGAGACGGCATTCGAGAAAAAGCTGAAGCTTTACGAGGCCGCGCGAACAGCGCTGGACAAAGCGAATACCCTTCCGAACTGCGACGCGGCGCGCAAGCAATTGGCCGAGTTGGAGACCGCGCGCAAAGCAACTGTGACCGATCTTGAAAACAAGGGATTCGACAAGCTCACCAAGGCTCTGGTGCTCGACACCACGATGCGGAAAGAGACTGAGGACATCAAGAAGATTACAGAGTCTCTGAGTCTCGCCAAGAAGATGGAAATGGCGGGCAATGCGGACGAGGCGGTTTACGAAGCGCTGTGGGATGCTTACGAAAAGCAGCGAGACTCGTTGGCCTCCGCTCCCAGCCGCAAGCTGTTCACCAGCGCGCTTGCGTCCCTGAACAAGCTGGAAGCGCAGGCGGCGAAGTGCGGCGCGAGCGACGTCCGCCTGACGCCCAAGTACAACACCCAGGCAAAGATCTTGGCGTCGATGAAGACCCAAGTCACCAACACGCAGACGGCCTACAATACTGCGATCAGAAACGCAGCGCAAGCCCGCATACTGGCCCTTCCACCCTTCACTCAGCTAACGCCGGTGCTCACCCAGGCCGTTCAGCAATTGACGACTTTCAAGACGCAGGCGCTAGCCGCGCAGCAAGCCCGCAATTCGTTTGCGTTGACTAAAGTTCTTAAAGACGCGAAAGCGGCAGGGGATGCGGCTCTACTTCAATACAACAATGTAAGCGCGACCTACGCACCCGGCACAATGCTTCGGGATTCAACGGACGTCAAGACAGCCAAAATCCATACCGAGGATAGCACCAGCGACATCGCGGCACACTCAATAGCGATCATGCAAGCATCGAACGCCAACACCGCCCTCAAGAGGAATGTCGATACATTGATGGCCGATATCGCAGCCGTCAAGATCGTCTAAAGTGGGGCAGCCAATCCTGGCTGCATCCGCCTTTCCAGGCGGCCAACTCACTAATTCTTAGCAAAGTAAAGTTCAGCCGCTCGCGCCATATCGCTCTTGCCCATCCGCACCGGACGCCCCTCATACTTGCCGATCGAGACCAGAATATTGCAGATATCGGCAGGGTAACAAGCCCGCAACTCCGTTCGTCCGTCGCCCAAGCATAACCCCCGCAAATAAGCAGCGCTCTCCGGCTCGCTCGGAATGCGCTTGCTCGAAATAATGCGGGTAAAGATCTGGTCAAATACCTCGCTCGTAACTGCGTCCACATAAATCTTGTTATGAATACGCCGCAGGAAAGCTTCATCAGCCAAATCGGCCGGCTCGAGATTCGTGGAGAACACCACCATCAGCTCGAACGGAATTTGGAATTTTACGCCGTAGCGGAGCATCAAATAGTCCACGCGCCGATCCAGCGGCACGATCCACCGGTTTAGTAAATCGCGCGGGGACATCAACTGTCGTCCGAAGTCGTCGATAATGAAGATTCCGTTATTCGCCTTCATCTGCATCGGAGCGGCGTAGATACCCGAAGTCTCATCCAGGCGCAGCTCGAGCATGCTGGGCACGAGCTCGCCGCCCACCACGATGCACGGGCGACGGCAGAGTATCCAGCGGGGGTCAAGTTGAGAATCTTCCTGATCCAGTGCGTGATGCACCACCGGATCGTACAAGCTGATAATTTGTCCGTCCACCTCCACCGCATACGGCAGCAGGATCGCGTCTCGATAGACTCGCAGCATGCGTTCGGCAAGACTGGTCTTTCCATTTCCGGTAGGACCGTAGAGAAAGATCGAGTTTTGGGAAATGAGGGCGGGGCCGAGCTGATCGAGAATTTTGTCGGTGATCACTAGATCCGAAAAGGCTGAGCGCAGCGCAGCCCGGTCCACATTGATCTTGGCTGTTTGGGTAGTAGTAGCCTCGTGGTAAGCCCGCAACGATACCGGCGCAGCGCCCGCATACTGGCTGACTTGAAACCGGTCCGACGCCAAGCTTTTTCCGGCGCTGGATAGGGTGAACTGATAGTCATTGCCAATCATTCCCTTCACTTCCACTAATTGCTGCTGCCGCATATGCTGGAAGACAGTGCTCAAGATAGAAGTGGATAACCGCAGTTTTCGTGAAAGAGTCTGGAGGTTGCTGAAGCCTTCCAGCAGGAGCCTCCGCAGCAAGAGGTCCATCACGAGCGACTGCGAAATTCCAGTGTCCTCTATGGTTTGAGGAATCTTGGGAGCGAAACTGGATTGGAGCGGGGCTAGGGACGTCGCCATTGGTACACATATCGGCGGAAAAGGCAAAGAGTTTAGGCGTGTGCTAGCTTGATCCGTGTGGGAACCCACCGATGAGTCTACGAGCGATACTGATCACATTTGCAACAGCGTGCGGCTTGCATGCGGCCGATTCACTTACCTGCGACCTGAGTGCATACAAAGCCCAGCCTGGGCTGAAAGCCGAATCCCTCAACGGCTCGCTCATCCTTAGCTGGAACGGAGCCGCGTCCTCGGAACTGCGTGCTGCCTTCGGCGTGAATGGCGGCCAGCCCGTGATCCGCGAATTGGCCGCGCGCAAGTCGGGCGGCGAGTGGGCCGTGCTTGGACGCGATCTGACGCCAGAATATGAAGTGACGAGCGGCATTCGGCGAATCTCCGAGCAGCAGATGGCCCCCTTGCGCAAGCTGGGCCGCACAGATGCCGCGTACCTGGACCAGCAGAAGTGGAACGCGTTCTGGGACGCCCCTCTGAACACTCCCGCAGACATCCGCCGTGCCATGGCCAGCTACAACGCCAAAAGCTGCGCGGTGAAGACCGAGGGATCCAGGCTTGAGGTCACGTTCTCCGGTGTGTCGATGGGCATTTTTTCGGGCCGTCTGATGTACACGGTTTACCAGGGAACCAATTTGTTGCGGCAGGAGGTGATCGCCAAGACAGACGAGCAGTCCGTAGCCTACAAGTACCGGGCCGGTTTGAGGGGCTTCCAGACCGAGCCGGCCCAGCGTGTGATTTGGCGGGACACGTCGCGTGCGTGGCAGAAGTACGAATTTGGCGGAACCCCGAATCGCGATCCGGTGGCGCTGAAGGCTCGCAACCGGCTGGCCATCGTCGAGGGAGAGCATGGCTCGCTCGCTTTCTTCCCGCCGCCGCATAAGTTCTTCTTCGCTCGCGAGATTGAAGTAAATCTCGGCTACGTCTGGTATCGCAAGGACGACGACAACTCCTTCTCAATCGGAATCCGGCACGGCGACCGCGAGGAGATGTACAAACCCTTCGGCGTCTCGGATCAGGACTGGGACAAGCGAGTGAAGGAATCCAGGCATTTCGCCGCAAACTTCGCGCTCTACAATGCTCCTCCGGGAACTTGGCAGCGCATGCCGATGTACCTGTACTTGAGTCCGGAAGACGGAGCCGCCGCGCAGCAGGCTGTGATGGCGTTCACCCATGACGATGTTTTTAAGCCGCTGCCTGGCTACCAAGTCGCAATCAGTCATTTTCACACTCACTTCAACGAGGTGCTCTCCGACGCCGGTACGCTGGATCTGCAAACACCTTGGGTGACGGTGTTCCGATCTCTAGGAGTCAACATTGCCATGATGTCCGACTTTCACGGGGACGGGCACAACACCGATCCAGGACCGGTGCGGTTTGCGGAACAGAAGACTTATTTCGATGGCTGCGCGCGCCACTCGGACAAAGATTTTCTCATCATGCCGGGCGAGGAACTGGACGCGAATTTTGGCGGGCATTACACGATGGTGTTCCCGAAGCCGGTCTATTGGTCGCATGTTCGAAAGCCCGGCCAATCTTTCGAAGAGACCGATCCCAAGTATGGACACGTATACCACGCGGGCTCGGAGGCGGAAGAGTTGGCCATGCTTCGGCGCGAGGGCGGGCTGATCTGGCAGGCGCATCCGCGCACGAAAGGATCCAGCGGTTATCCCGACGCCGTGCGGGAAAACGAATATTTCCGGAGCGACCGTTTTTTGGGCGCCTCCTTTCAATCCTTGCCAGTGGACCAGTCCGAGCAGCGGATTTGCGAGGAGCGTTGCTTTGGCGTTCTCGACGATATGAATAACTGGACCGGTGAGAAATATCTGATCGCGGAGGGCGACACCTATGCGAAGTACCCGGAGGACGAGACGTACGCGCAGTTGCTGGTGAACTACGTAAAGCTGCCCAGTCTGCCCAGGTTTCAACAGGATTGGAGTCCAATTTTGGAGTCCATGCGCAAGGGCGATTTCTTCGTTACAAGCGGCGAGGTGCTGCTCAAAAGCGTAGCGGTTGAAGGAACTGGGAAGCAGCGGACTCTGGTAGTGCACTTGGAGTGGACTTTCCCGATGGAGTTTGCGGAAGTGGTCTGGGGAGATGGCGAAAAGGTGGAGCGAAAAATTCTGTCCATGACGGCACGCGCGCCGTTTTCGGGCGAGACTCTGCGAGTGCCCTTCGATGCTTCCGGTAAGAAATGGGTTCGTTTCGCAGCCTGGGATTCAGCGGGAAACGGCGCGGCGAGTCAACCGATCCATTTCAAATGATTGTGGGGCAGCCAATCCTGGCTGCAACCGGCTTTCAGCCGGTTTCCCGTCATTCCAACTTTCTCCGATTCGTTGATGTTGAGCGGCGTTTCCCGCTCACATCTATAAGGGCGCACAATCGCCGTTAAATCGCTCACGCCGGATTTATTAAAATGAGCCATGGCTGAAGCTCAGGAGACACCCCCTCGCGAAGAAGTGACCCGCCTCCTCGTGGAATGGGGCAGCGGCAGCAAACAGGCCCTCGACCTGCTCACGCCCATCGTCTATCGCGAACTGCATCTTCTTGCTGACCGCTACCTGCGGCGCGAGCGCGATGCCGCCACTCTGCAACCCACCGCGCTCGTACACGAGGCTTACCTGCGGCTGGTTGCGCAGAACTTGCCCGATTGGCAAAGCCGGTCGCATTTTTTTGGCGTGGCCGCTCAACTGATGCGGCAGATTTTGGTCGACCACGCGCGCAAGCATCGCAGCGTAAAGCGGGGGGCGGGAGGGCTCAGCGTCGAAGAGACCGCGCAGGTGCTGAACATTTCGGTCGCAACGGTGGGACGAGAGCAGCGGCTGGGCCAGGCTTGGCTCCATAACCAACTGAGCGCCGGTCATTCGCAGTGACCCCGAACCGGTGGCGCCGGATCGAGGAGCTGTTCCACCAGGCTGCCGAACTTCCAACGCGGGATCGCGAGTTTTGGCTCGCTGAGATGTGTGCCGGGGATGAAGCGCTCAAGGCGGAAGTGCGCGCCATTTATCGAGCGACGAAGCCGCCGACGGATTTGTGGAAGGTAAGGTCATTGGGTAGTAAAGGCTGGACTAGCCGGGAGCGAATTAGGACGGGGCGGCATGGGCACGGTATTTTTGGCCGAGCGCGCGGATGAAGAATATCAGGGCGAAGTGGCCATCAAGCTGATTCGTCCGGGCATGGACACCGACTTCTTTCTGAGCCGGTTTCGGCGAGAACGGCAGACTCTCGCTCGCCGACAGCATCCCAACATCGCCCGGCTGCTCGACAGTGGAACCGCCGATGGTCTCCCCTACATCGTGATGGAGCGAATCTCGGGCAAACCCATCAGCGTGTACTGCCGGGAAGAAGGTCTAATGATTCAGCGAACGCTTCGGCTGTTCCTACAAGTTTGCGCCGCCGTCGCTCACGCTCACCTGAACTTCGTGGTTCATCGAGACTTGAAGCCCGGCAATATCCTGGTGGATAACAGCGGAACGCCCAAGCTACTCGATTTCGGGATTTGCAAGCTACTCTTCGCGGGTGCGCCCGCGGACGCCACGATCACGCAATCTTCAAGCATGATGACGCCGGATTACGCCAGTCCGGAGCAGGTGCGCGCCGATCCCGTTACGGTTTCGAGCGACGTATACTCGCTTGGCGCAGTGCTATATGAGCTGCTCACGGGCACGCGCCCCCACCGCATCGGGAAGTACACGCCGCAGGAGGTGGAACGCCCGATTTGCGAAGGAAGCATTGAGCGCCCCAGTTTGGCTGCAGTCGAGCGGTCGCGGGCGCGCCAGTTGGCTGGGGATCTTGACAACATCCTCCTGAAAGCGCTGCAGAAGGAGCCCGAGAGGCGCTACGACTCAGTTGAGCGCTTTGCCGAAGACATTCAACGGTATCTCGCAATGCGCCCAGTTTCGGCGCGCGCGGACACGCTGGGTTACCGCTTCAGAAAGTTCGTGAGGCGGAATCGAGGCAAGATTGTGGCCGGGGCCTTCATACTCGGCGCTTTGGCTGCCGGGGTGGTGGTCTCCACTCGTGAAGCGATTCGGGCCCAGCGTCATTTCGTCGAAAGCCGCCAACTGGCAAATGCGATCATCTTCGACGTACATGATCGGGTACGCAATTTACCGGGCTCGCTGCCAGCAAGGCAGGCAATCGTAAGCATTGGGATGCTGTACCTCGACCGGATGGCGGTCGACTCCAAAGGTGATCCGGAACTTCGACGCGAATTGGCCGGCGCCTACCAGCGGATGGGTGAGATCCAGGGCGATGCCTTTGGATCGAACAGGGGCCAGTTCACTGAGGCGCTAGCCAGTCTTCAAAAAGCCATGGCGCTCCTGCAGTCCTCTCCTCCATCATTGGAAGTAGATCTCGATAAATGCCGCCTCTATCGCAGCATTGGAGATTTGCAGAGCGTAATGCAGCGGAGCGACGATGGCGCGGCAACCTACGAAGAGGGCATCCGGCTGGCTACCTCGCTGTATCAGGAACATCCCTCGAATGGATTGGTGATGCGCAGGCTCGCGGCCCTGCGCGCGGGACTGGGTTCGTTTGAAAGCGACCGGGAGCGTTCGCCCGAAGCGCTTACCCATCTGAATGAATCAATTCGTTTGTACCGGCTGTACCCTTCGACGCACCCCGAGGATTTAGGTGCCCGTTCCGCGATGACCGCGAGCGTTGCGGCCAGCGCCGATCAAGAGGCCAACCTCGGTCGTTTAGAAAATGCCGCCGCACACTATCGCGAGGTGGTGGCGCAAGACTACGACCTGTGCCGGGCTGAGCCCGCAAACCTGGTATACGCAGGAAGGCTTTGGCGATCGGCGAGCGCGGGAAGACAGCCAGCGCGACTGCGGTCGGTCAGCATCTGTATACGGCCAGGGCGTACGCAGCTATGGGCTCCATTACGGCACTCCTGCATAAGGCGGATGAGGCGAAGCAATGGAACGACCGGGCGCTTTGCGGTTTATCGGGAGTATCGGAATCAGCCGGCATTCAGCGTGTTTCATCGCAAGGAAATGGAACGCGTGGAGGCAGCGATTAAAGGGTGATCGATCCAGGCTTGTGCGACAACTGTTTGAACGTCAGGATTGTCCGGTCGGATAAGGGGTCGGTGTTCTACCGCTGCTCGCTTGCGGAGACGGATCCGGCCTACCCGAAGTATCCGCCCCTTCCGGTGCTGAAGTGCGCGGGATGGGTGCTTGATCTAAAGCGAAAATAGCCGGATTCTTTACCGCAGCATCCCAACCTTTCCAAGAGGCCAATACACAAACACTGCCTTCCCGTAAATGTACCGGCGGGGCACGGTACCCCAAGATCGGCTGTCGTTCGACGAGCTGCGGTGATCTCCGAGCACGAAATATTCTTCGTCGGGGATCGTCCTGGGCGCCATCGACAGTTCGTCCCGATACTCCTCTGGAACGTACGCTTCCTGAAGCTGCGTATCGTTCACGATCACCTTGCCGCGATCAACCTGAATCCTATCTCCCGGCAATCCTACCACTCGCTTCACGTACGACTTGGTTGGATCGTTCGGATACCAGAAAACGATCATGTCGCCGCGCCCGATATCGCCAATATGAAACCGGTAAACGAATTTGTTGATGAAGATCCGCTCCTGGTCGGTGAGAGCGGGCATCATACTTGTGCCTTCTACTTTGACCGGCTGGTAAAGGAATAAAATAACAATGATCGCTATGATGACGGACAGAAACAGGTCCCGTGCCCAATAGGCGATCACGCCGAGCGCAGAACGCTTCTTATGGCCGTTATACGTGAAGGCCTGAGTCCCGGTTTCCGGTTCCATTTCTACTATCGATGATATCGAAAATTTCGCACCTCGTTACAACATGAGGCTGTTTGCAGACGCAAGCGCCGCCCTGATCATTCCCGCGCTGAACGAGGAGCCCGTGATCGGAACGATGCTCGCCAGCGTTCCGCCGTCTTTGTTCTGCCTCGTCATCGTCGCCGATAACGGGTCAACCGACCGCACGGTCGAGATCGCCCGCGCCGCCGGTGCCACGGTTGTGAGCATCGCGGATCGGGGGTACGGGGCCGCTTGTCTCAGCGCGATGGAGGTGATTCCAAACGGGATCGAGGCAGTGGTTTTCATGCAAGCCGATTGTTCGGAAACTCCTGAAGAAGCACGGGATTTGCTCCGTCCTATTTACGAAGGACGCGCCGATCTAGTGCTCGGTTCCCGCACGCTTGGTTCGGCGGACCAAGGCTCGCTGCTGGCCCACCAAGAATGGGGAAACCGACTGCTGATTACCATGATCAGTCTACTCTTTGGACATCGCTACTCAGACCTGGGACCGTTCAGAGCGATCAGGCTCGAGTCGCTCAAGGCTTTGAACATGCAGGATCGGAATTATGGGTGGACGGTTGAAATGCAGGTGCGGGCGCTTCAGTGCGGTCTGCGCATTCTCGAAGTGCCGATCAGCTATAAGGTACGGGCGGCAGGTGAAAATAAGGTCTCAGGAAGTTTTAAGGCCAGCGTGAAAGCTGGCCTTAAAATGATTCGGGTTGTATTGAAACTGCGATTTGGCGTCACCCTGAGGGAAGGGTCTAATTCCACCTAATTTCGAGCCGGAGCAAGCTCCGTGATAATCGGGCCTCCGTATGAGATCGTCGCGCGTCAATGGGTTAGCGAATACACCACGTAGTTCACGCCGATGCGAATGCCCAGGGCCGAGTACTTCTCCGGATAGCCCGGATCGTCAGCCCACTCCCATGAATCGCCAATATCGGAGTTGAACGAGATGGCCACCATGATGCGGCCCTTGTCATCGGTAATTCCCCGCCAGAATGGAGTTTCTCCGTCATTCCGGTACATTCGACCACGACGTAGCGCCCACTGGCCTGGAACTTGGTAGCGATCGTCCAGATCGTATACAGTGTGGAAAATCGAATCCGCATCGGGCACATCCACGATCGGCCTGTCTGGAAAGACAAGCTTCATGCTCTCCTCGAAGCGATCCCACTCCTCGGTTCCCCAAAAATCGTCGAGCATCAGGAAACCGCCGCGGAGCAGGTAATCGCGCAGCTTTTTGGCTTGATCGTCGGTCAGTCTCCAATCGCCCATCTCGCCAGCTACTAGCCAAGGCCAGTTGTACACATCATCCTGATCGTCAAGATTTACGGGCTGCTCCACCGAACGCGCATGCACGCGGGTAAGTCGTCGGACGGCCTGAGCGAAGTGACGGTCTGCGCGCGGGTAGTCCTGAGACCAACTCGTTCCTCCCTCCCGCCAATCAGTGGCGCTTCCAAAGCGCCACGGTCTGGCAAAGTGCGCATTGGGGTGCTGCGGATACATCAGGCGCGCCTGCACCCACTCACACTTCTCCTCGAAGTCGGATGGAATCGTGATGTCGTCGTAGGGTTCCAGGCTGCGATAGACGCGAAAAGGACGCTGAAAGGCGTACACGGAGGCCACCAAGGCAATTCCCGCAGCCAATCGCCACAATCGATGCGAGAGAACCATACGCCCTGCTGTGAGCATAGCAAGGCGTTATGATTCGGGCATCCGCCGGAACAGATCGACCAACTCCGCGATCGACAACTGCTCGGCGCGCATCCCCGCTTGTGGCAACGCGTCGAGCTTATCTTTGTCCCAAATGCCCAGCAGATTGTTGCGTAGCGTCTTTCGCTTTTGCCGAAAGCAGTGACCCGCGAATCGAAGGAATGCCTGGGGTTCGGCGACGGCCAGTTCAGTTCTCGGCGTCAGGCTGATCACTGCCGAATCCACTTTTGGAGGCGGTCGAAAGGCACCCGGCGGCACCGTGAACAGCAATCGAGCCTCCGCATAGAATTGGGTGGCAACCGAGAGGTACCCGTAATCGCGCGAGCCCGGACCCGTGGTCATCCGTTCGGCCACCTCTTTCTGCACCAGAAACACGGCGCGGTGCACCTGCCGACCCACCCCGAGCACCTTCTCGACAATGGGCGACGTGATGTAATACGGCAGGTTTCCGGCTACGGTCAGCGGCCCCCGATGCGACAGGTCAGCCTTCAAAATGTCGGACTCGATGATTTCCACGCGAGGGTCGTCTCGATACTTGGAGCGCAGGTACTGCACCAGCACCGGATCGATCTCAATCGCAACTACTCTGTCTGCACGACCGAGGAGATGATCGGTAAGAGCGCCCTTGCCCGGGCCGATTTCGACGACCAAGTCAGTCTTTTCGGGACACACCGAGACTGCAATCCGTTCTAGAATCGATCCGCGAGTGAGGAAGTGCTGGCCGAGTCGCCTGCCCAGGTCCGCTACCCTTTCACATCGATGCGGCTGCTGGTAAACGACAGTCGAAGAGTGGCAGGAATCGGAACGCCATAAGCGGTAGCTGGGGTGAAAGTGGTGAAAAGCAGATTGTTCTCAATGCTGCGGCGAAGAGCGTCCTGCTCATGCCCGGTTCCGCCGAGGATCGAAACATTGACAATGCGCCCGTGTCCGTCGATCTTGAGATCCACTTCGGCGTCTCCATAGCTGCTGAAGCCAAACGGGGCCAAGGTTCTCAATACTGGAGAAGTAGAGGGATTCAGATCGCAGAGCGGGACATCTTCCACCATTATGCGACTTGGGGTAAAGGCCGGGACTAGCGTGCCGAAAAGCAGAAGGGCCGTGCACAGGCCTCCAGCGGCAGGGAGAGCGATCGGCTTCATCAGGTTATCGAGCGTGAGTTTTGCGTTCGCGCGCCAGCGGCGCAGCCTGGAACCGGGCGTTCGATCAGTGTGGCGCTCTTTCGAAGCGTGCACGCGCAGTCGTATGGCGAGGTCGGACGGCGGTTCGAGCCGAGGCAAAGAGCGGAGCGAAGATCGCATCTGGCGCTGGCTCTGCACCTTTGCCGTACACCCGGAGCAACTCACGACGTGAGCCCTCAACTGCTGCCGCTCGGTTTCCGCGACGGCGTTTTCCAGGTAAGCCGATAATCTGCGTTCTACTCTCCAGCAGGTCATGCGTTTCACTCAACCGGTTGGGGCGACCAATGCAGGGACGGTTCCGGTTCCAGCCGTCCTTCGAGGATCTTGCGCAAGGCCTCCCGGCCTCTTAAAATGCGCGACTTTACCGTACCGAGCGATAGTTCCAGAACCAAGGCGATCTCTTCATAACTCAAATCTTCGATATCCCTGAGAACCACCGCCGCTCGGAAATTAGGGTTCAACTGCGCCAGCGCCTCCTCCACTAAGGCGCGTGTTTCTCGATCGGATGTGAGATCGAACGGCGACCGCCCGCGATCCGGCAGGCTGTCTTCGTACCCTCTCGTATTTTCGTCGCGGGCCAGCCCGACTTCCTGTCGATGATGCCGCGAAAACCAGCGCCGGTGATTGTAAGCCTCGTTCACCGCGATCCGATAAATCCACGTTTTTAGACTGCTATTGCCCCGAAACGCGCGAATATTGCGGAAAATTTTCAGGAACACTTCCTGGACGATATCGGCTGAGTCGGACGGCTCGTTAAGCAAACGACAGACGAGGTTGAACACCGGCCCCTGATAGCGCTCGATCAAGGCTTCGTAGGCTTCTTCCCTGCCATCGCGGAGCGCGGCAAGCAGATCCTGATCCTCCATTGTCGGGAAGGACCCGATGCACGCATCGAGATGCAGACTGCCAGGAGTGTCCGCCACGGTTCGCCTAATCAGATTCTAACCCTAACTGCGGGGCTCGTCGGGTTAGACTCCGCGTGTGCAGGGAAAGTTCCCGGAGTGGTATGCTCTCCGACGTGGCAATTCCGCTTCTCATCGACACCGATACCGCGTCCGATGACGCAGTAGCTCTGATCATGGCTCTCCGAACACCCGATGTGCAGGTGAAGGCAATCACGGTGGTCGCCGGCAACGTGCCCGTTGATCGGGCAACGCGCAATGCACTGTACACTGCGGAATTGTGCGGGTCGGACGCGCCCGTGTTCGCTGGTGCCGCGCAGCCCTTGCAGCGCGCGTACATGCATGCGGAGTGGTTCCATGGGCGCGATGGACTCGGCGATCACGGGTATCCCGCTCCTCGAAGGACGGCGGAAAAGACGCCCGCTCCGGAGCTGATTGTCGAACTCGCCAGGACCTGCCCTGGCTTAGTTCTGATTACGCTTGGTCCTCTCACGAACATCGCGCTGGCTCTTCAACTGGACCCTTCCATTGCGGCCTGCTTCAGTCGTTGTGTGGTGATGGGCGGCGCTCCGTGTTGTGAAGGTAACGTGACTCCCGCGGCTGAGTACAACATCTGGGCCGATCCGGAAGCTGCCCGCATTGTGATGCGATCCGGGATGCCGATCGAACTGATCGGGTGGCACCTTTGTCGAGGCGAAGCTGCGCTAGGTCCCGCCGACATCGACCAGGTTCTCGCCATCGACACGCCTCTTGCCAGATTCGCAATTGAATGTAATAGCCGCGCCCGCGAGGCTTATTTGATTCAGACCGGGGAGGACGGAATCAGCCTGCCGGATCCGGTGTGCATGGCCATCGCGCTTGACCCTTCGATCATGACGCTCGCCAGTTCGCATTATGTGGACGTGGAGACCTCCAGCGAACTGACGCGCGGGATGACGGTGGTGGATCGGTTGAATGTCGCGAGGGATAGCCGGAACCAGGAGGTTTGGGCACCTCTCCTGTGTCGTGGGCCGAATGCGTTAGTTTGCTGGACGATTGATGTGCAACGCTGGAAGGCTCTGCTCTACGCGACCCTGCGGTAACTCCATAAACTCCGAACTTCCGCAGGGGATTCGGAATAAGATAGGATCATATTCGCGAATCCCATGCCTCAGTCAAAAAGCTCCGTCCTCCTAGACATCGCGCCCAACGAGGACGTCATGCCGGAGGAAGATGATTTTCAGCACCTGGCTGAGCCGGATGCCCCGTTTCATATCCTGATTTTGGGCGATTTCAGCGGACGCAAGAATCGCGGATTGCATGCCCCTCTCGCTGGGCGTCAGCCTGTCTTGGTAGATCGCGACAACCTCGATCACGTGCTTTCTGGGTTCAACGCCGAGTTGAAGCTTCCCGACCACACCTTGAAGTTTCGCGAGATGGAGGACTTTCATCCTGACCGGCTCCCCAAATATCGGGAAGAGAGATATCGAGAAGAGAGACATCGGGAAGAGCCGGAAAAACCCGTGGTGCAGACATCGCTGCCGGACCCGTCAGGAGGCAGTCTGCTCGATCAGATTCTCGCCGAGAGCGGCGACGTTTCGCCAGAGCCCATAGAGCCAACGGGCGACCTCGCTTCGTTCATTCAAAAATCCATGGCGCCGCATCTGGCTCCCCGAATGGATCCCCGCCAGCACGCCCATGAACAATCGGCGGCTTCCGTTGTTATGCGCGCCATTTTGCATGATCCAGATTTTCAAGCTCTCGAAGCAGCTTGGCGCGCGGTGCGGATGCTCGTCCGCGGCCTCGATACAGACCGCAACCTTAAGCTCTATCTCTTCGACGCTACGCTGGAGGAGCTGGCCGCCGATCTGGCCGGGACCACTCGCGTGCTGACCGTCAGAAAGGAACCGTGGGCGGTCGTCGCCGGCAATTACGCATTTGGGCAGACCAGTGCCGATGCGCAAATGCTCCAGTTCCTGGCCCGGCTCTCCAGGAGGATTGACGCACCGTTCCTGGCCGAAGCGCTGCCTCCGTCGGACGAAGCCGTAGCACCCGAGTGGACGATCCTCCGCAAGTCTTTCGAAGCCCAATGGATCGGGCTCGCATTGCCCCGGTTCCTGCTTCGTCTCCCGTACGGAAAGGATACATCGAGTATCGAGAGCTTCGAGTTTGAGGAGATGCCTGAGAGTGTTCACCAGCAGTATCTGTGGGGCAATCCCGCGTTCTGTTGCGCCTATCTATTGGGCCAATCGTTCCTCGAAGACGGCTGGAGCATGCGCCCCGGCTCCGTTCGCAGGATCGACGGCATGCCTCTGCACGTCTACCGCGAGAATGACGAGACAAACCTGAAGCCGTGTGCCGAAATTCTCATGACCGAGAGGCTGGCCGACTCGCTGATGGAACAGGGAATCATGCCGCTTGCTTCGTTGAAAGAACAGGACGCCATTCTGCTAGTCCGATTTCAATCCATAGCCGATCCGGCGAAGGCGCTGACCGGGCGCTGGTCAGCGTAAACTTACTCCATGGCCCTACTTGAGCCCGTCATCTGGGCGAAAGGAACATTTCTCAGCCCGCAGCATCTCCAGATCCAGGACCGCTACATTGAAGAGTCGCTGCATTTTCATCTGAATGCCCTTAGCTTCCGGCCTTGGGGTTTTCAAAGGCTTCGTATCGACCAGGAAGCCCTGGCCTCCGGCACTTTCGCTGTCACGGATGCGATCGGAATCTTTCCCGATGGACTGCTGTTCGAGATACCGGTGTCGGATGCAGCACCGCCGCCGAGGCCGCTTGCGGAACACTTCGCGCCGGACCAGGAAACCCTTGAGGTTTTCTTAACGGTGCCGCATTATCGGGACCACGGACTGAATGTCGCTTCCGCTCACCGGGAAGCCGAAACCCGGTATCGTGCCGAAGTGGAGATGGTGCGCGACGATAATACGGGCCTTTCCGAGAAACCGGTGATGGTTGCGCGCAAGAACTTCCGCTTGCTCATGGAAGGCGAGAATCGCGAAGGCAGCACCGCTCTGCGTATCGCCACTGTTCGCAAGACGCAGGCGGGACTGTTCCGCATGGAGCCTCGCTTTGTCGCGCCCTTGATTGAGATCAGAGCCAGCGACTATCTCCTCTCCATCGCGCGCAGATTGGTGGAAATCCTTTCCGCGAAGAGCAGCGCTCTTTCCGGCATGCGGCGGCAGAAAAATCAGAGTCTCGCCGATTTCACCGCGTCGGACATTGCCAGCTTCTGGCTTCTCTACACAATTAACACGTTCCTCCCGCAGTTCCGCCACATCTTCGAGACCAGGGGCGGCCACCCCGAACTGCTCTACTCCACGATGCTGTCGCTAGCAGGCGCGCTCACCACGTTTTCCCTCAAAGTGCATCCGCGCGATTTGCCGGGTTACGATCACAATCATCTGGGAGCTTGCTTCTTCGACCTCGACGAGAAACTGCGGTTTCTGCTCGAGACGGTGGTGCCAAGCAACTTCGTCTCGCTCCCCTTGAAGCAGGTGCAGCCTTCCATTTACGCAACGTCGATTGACAGGGAAGATTACCTTCGAAATACTCGAATTTACCTTGCCATTTCCGCTCAGACCAGCCAAGGGGATCTAATCGGCCGCGTGCCGCATTTGGCGAAGGTATGCTCGGCCGACTTCATCGATCATCTGGTGCAGAAGGCGCTTCCCGGCGTGGGGCTCACTCACGTTATTTCGCCGCCGGGGGCCATTCCGGTAAAGCTCAACTATCAATATTTCAGTTTGAATCAGTCGGGCGGCCCGTGGGAGGCGGTGGTTCGAGCGCGCAACTTGGCGGTATATGTTCCGGGAGATTTCCCCAACCCGCAGATGGAATTAATCATTCTGCTGCCGCAAGCAGCTTGAGCTGGGCAGGCTCCCGAATCTTTCTCTAAAGCCTCCGCTGTGTTAAGCTGAAATTCCTTCCATGTCGAAGTCGGTTAGTGTCTTATGGCAAGCCCCGGCACACAAGAGCGGCAAATTGGCCCGTCTCCCTTCAAGACTTATGACTCGAACAGCTCTTACGACGAGATGTTTTCAGCCCCTGGCGTGGTGCGCCCGCAGTATGAACTGATTTACGACCTGCTGTGCGACCTGCCAGCCGACGAATTGCGGCGCAAAAAGCAAGCGGCCGATCTGTCGTTCTTGCATCAGGGGATCACTTTCACCGTATATGGACGCGATGAAGGGACGGAACAAATCTTCCCCCACGATCTGCTCCCGCGCATCATCACCAAGTCCGAGTGGGACGTCATCGAACGAGGCCTTACCCAGCGGATCACCGCGCTGAATCTTTTCCTCCGCGACATCTACAATGAAGGCCGCTGTCTCGCCGACAACATCGTGCCCCGCGAGATGGTGTACACCTGCAAACATTTCCGCCGCCAGATGCGGGGCATCGCCGTACCTAAGAATATCTACATTGCGGTGGTGGGCACCGACCTGATTCGCCTGCCCGACGGCAAGTTCGTGGTGCTCGAAGACAATTTGCGCGTTCCGAGCGGAGTGTCGTACATGCTCACCTCGCGCGAGGTGATGAAGCGAATCTTTCCCGAAGTGTTCCGAAAGTGCGGCGTTCGGCCTATAGACCATTACGGCCAGGCGCTTCTCTCTACACTGCGCGCACTCGCTCCCGGCAACCGGACAGAACCCCACATTGTTCTTCTCACGCCCGGGGTTTATAATTCCGCCTACTTCGAACATGCGTTTCTCGCACGCCAGATGGGAATCGAACTTGTCGAAGGACGCGACCTGGTTGTTCACGACAACACCGTGTACATGCGCACTACTGCGGGATTGCGCCGGGTGGACGTGATTTATCGCCGCGTGGATGACGATTTTATCGATGGTCTAACTTTTCGTTCCGACTCGATCCTTGGCGTAGCCGGGCTCTTCAATGCCTATCGCGCTGGCAACGTAACGCTGGCGAACGCGATTGGCACCGGTGTAGCGGACGATAAGGCTATTTATGCTTACGTGCCCCAGATTATCCGCTACTTCCTCGGGGAAGATCCGATTCTCGACAATGTCGAGACCTTTGTGCTCACCGACGATGCGCAGCGCCAACACGTTCTAGGTCAGCTCGACAAAATGGTGGTCAAGGCGGTTGGCGAATCCGGCGGCTATGGCATGCTGATCGGACCGCACAGCTCTGTAAAGGACCGCGAGGAGTTCCGCAGGCGCATCGAAGCCGATCCCCGGAACTATATCGCCCAACCAACGATTTCTCTTTCGAGGGCGCCCTGCTTCTTCGACGGGCAGGTGGAACCGCGGCACGTCGACCTGCGCCCCTACATTCTCTATGGCGACAAGGTAACTATTGTCCCTGGCGGACTCACGCGAGTGGCGCTGCGAAAAGGCTCGCTGGTAGTGAATTCATCGCAGGGCGGAGGCAGCAAGGATACCTGGGTGTTGCACTAAATGCTTTCCCGAGTCGCAGACAGTCTCTATTGGATGAGTCGCTATCTCGAAAGGGCCGAGCATTCCGCTCGCGTGGTCGATGTGCATCTGAATTTGATGCTGGATGAAAGCAGTGGTTCCACTGACCGGCGCTGGGCGCGTGTTATCTCATCCTTGAACCTTTCGCCAGGGGAGAAAGTGAAAGGCGACATGTACACCTTTGCCCAGGCTCACGGCTTCGATCAGATCAGCAGTTGCATCGTGCAGGCCCGTGAAAACGCCCGTCAGGTTCGCGAGCAGATCAGCTCGGAGATGTGGGAACAGTTGAACCGCTTATTCCTGGAAGTAAGGCGTATGGGGATCGCCGATGTCTGGGATGAACAGCCGCTCGATTTTCTTCGCAGCGTCAAAGAAAGCTCCCACCTGTTTCAGGGCATCACCGATTCCACGATGAATCATGGCGAAGGCTGGCAGTTTATTCAAGCTGGCCGGTTCCTGGAACGGGCGTTTGCCACAGCCAAGCTTCTCGACGTTCACTTTCGCGATTACCTTGACGCGGACGGGGCTATGGATTCCAGCATGCACCTGGAATGGATCGGCTTGCTGCGGAGCTGCACCGCCTTCGAGGCCTACTGCAAGGTGTATACAGCGGATTTAAGACCAGAGCGCGTTGCGGAGTTTTTGCTGCTGAACTCGGAGTTCCCGCATTCCATCCGGTTTGCCGTGGACCAGCTTCAGCAGTCGCTCGAGTGCATCCACGACAGCACGTCAAGCAAAAAATCTGGACGCGTAGCCAAGCTGGCCGGCCGCTTGCGAGCCGAACTGAGTTTCACGCCCCTTGAGGAAATCATGGCGGGCTTGCATGAGTTTTTCGAGACAGTCCGGGACCAGTGCTCCCAAATCCACACGGCTACTAACCAGGTGTACGTCAGCTACCAAGTGGAGGCGGCGCTCGAAGCGTAATGTTCTATTCAATTCGACACATTACGAAGTTCCGCTACAGTGCGCCGGTGCGAGAGAGCATCATGGAAGTGAGAATGCAGCCGCGCACCGAGGGAACTCAGCGCTGTCTTACTTTTCAACTGTCGGTGCTGCCGCGGGCGAGAATCGCGCTTTATCGTGACTACATGGGCAACGGCGTGCATCACTTCGACGTGCCGGGCCTGCACCGTCAGATGGTGATTGTAGCGGAAGCGCTGGTGGAAGTGCGCCCGCCCGCCACATTGCCGGACAGCCTGGGGCCGACCGCGTGGGCCGAACTCGACAGCATGATCGCCGATGGCGACTACTGGGAAATGTTGATGCCCAGTCACTTCGCCCGCTCCGGAGTAGAAGTGCGCAGCCTTGCCGCCGAGTTTGGAGCCGGTTCAAAGGACCAGGCTCGCAGGCGCGATCCGGTTGAGCTTCTGCTGGACATCAATAAGCTGCTATTCTCCAGCATCGCGTATGTTCAGAAGAGCACCTCCGTGGATTCGCCCATCGAACACGCACTGCGAACGCGCAAGGGCGTGTGTCAGGATTATGCGCACATCATGATCACGATGTTGCGTCATATCGGCATTCCAGCGCGCTACGTAAGCGGGTACCTCTTTCATCGGAGTGGCGATGAGACCCGATCGGCGGAAGGCGCCACTCATGCTTGGGTAGAAGCGCTGCTGCCTGAGTATGGTTGGGTAGGTTTCGATCCAACGAACAATGTAGTGGCGAGTGATCGTCACGTGCGCACGGCGGTCGGTCGTGACTACGCCGACGTGCCACCCAGCAAGGGCGTGTACAAAGGTTCGGTGGACAGCGAATTGACCGTCATCGTTCGCGTGGCACCGTCCGACGCCCCACCGCCGCCGGAAGAGGAGTTGGGCTCCCCCGACGAAGAATGGTCGGTAATTTTGCAAGAGGAAGCGGCGGAGGCTGGGGCTATGGCGCAGGAGCAACAACAGCAATAAGTTCTCAAACCTGAGAAAAGTGTCCACCGTTACTCTTGAGACTACTAGGACTAACTGTCCTGTTATAACTCACTTCCACAGATAAACGATCTTTTACTAGGAAAGCTCTTGTATCCCCGAGTAACTGAAGGCATACTCATTGGGAGCAACCTTCGGCTGCGGCTTGAGAACTAACTCACTCGGTCAGATCTAAACTAGGCTTGCTCGCGTAAGGTGGCTTTAACCAAGGAGAGGAGAATATGCGTATTAGTCAGCGATTTTTATTGTGCCTCGGCACAACTGTTTTTTTCTCGGTCGCCAGTTTTGGAGGAGCGATTCTTCCGGGATTTACGACAACCAGCGACGGTCGCAATGACGATGGCACATACACGACGGGCGGTTGCACCAATCCCAACAGCGCTGGCACTTGTCCGGGGACGAAGGTTCCCGTGGGCTTCTCGCTGAACTTTTTTGGGCTGTCATTTAACTCGGTCTACGTCAACACGAATGGCAATTTGACGCTGGACAGCCCTTTGAGCACCTTTACGCCGTTCGGATTAACGGCAACCAACCGCCAAATTTTTGCTCCTTTCTTCGGAGATGTCGATACTCGAAACACAGCCAGCGGAGTAACAACGTTCGGATCTACTCCGGGCACTTTCACTTGCGACGCCGCCGAGGGTTGCAATGCTACCCGGAATGCGTTCGGCGTAGACTGGATCAATGTAGGCTATTTCAATCAGCACGTAGACAAGACAAATAGCTTTCAAGCAATCCTCGTGGATCGTTCTGATACGGGCGCGGGCAATTTCGACATCATCTTCAACTACGACCAAGTCCAGTGGGAGACCGGAGATGCCAGCGGCGGGACCGGCGGATTGGGTGGCGGTACCAACGCTGCCCGAGTCGGCTACTCCAACGGCAGCGGCGCTCCTAATACGTCGTTCGAATTGCCAGGTTCCGCCACCCCCGGATCTCTTCTTAACGGCGGCCCCAATGCGTTGATTTCTCATAGTCTCAACAGCAACGTGGCTGGCAGGTATATCTTCTTCGCTAGGAACGGGCAAATCACTGGGGGCACCCCTGAACCGGGGACGTTCTTGCTGGTTGGCTTGTCATCGGCATTTCTGTTTTGGCGGCGGCGCAAGCAGTCCGCTTAGTTGAACCTGAGGCTGCCCCCTCATGAGAAAGTGAAGTTGAGGGGGCAGCACAAAATGCATGTAGTCGGTAGGCTTGCCAGTTCAGTCATCGGTACGATTGTTGTGGCTTGTGCGCAGTTCGAGTCGCTCTATCTATTGGGTGCCCACCTACGGCCCGGTGATAGCCATGAAATAGTTCGATTGCGCCAGATATCACCACTGTCCGATAGCAGAATCCGCTAAACCAGAGTGTATTTCAGTGTAAAATCGACGACTAGAGAACCAAATGGCATCCACCGAAACCACTCCACAAATCAACGAAGCGAAACTCCACGAATTCATGGGCAAAGCCGTGACCGACATGGGCGCTGCCATGCACGCTGTGCTAATCCTACTGGGCGACCGGCTTGGACTCTTTAAAGCCATGGGCGATTCGAAGCCGGTTTCATCCGCCGAACTTGCCGCCCGCACAAACACTAACGAACGCTGCGTCCGCGAGTGGCTGAATGCAAACGCGGCCAGCGGGTATGTCACCTACGACGCGTCGTCGAAAACCTATGCGCTGCCCCCGGAACAGGCCTTTGCCCTCGCGGTTGAAAACAGCCCCGTCTTTCTGCCGGGAGCCTTCCAAATCATTTCATCGCTCTTCCACGACGCCGGAAAGACAGAGGAAGCATTCCGAAGCGGGAAGGGAGTCGGGTGGCATGAGCATCATCACGACCTTTTTCGCGGAACGGAACGATTCTTTCGTCCCAACTACATCGCCAATCTCACCTCAAGCTGGATACCGGCGCTGGATGGCGTAGAAGAGAAACTGCAAGCCGGGGGCAAGGTTGCAGACATCGGCTGCGGACTTGGCTCGTCCACGATTCTAATGGCGAAGGCCTTTCCCAAGTCTGAGTTCTTTGGATTCGATTATCACGAAGCATCCATAAACCTGGCGCGGGAAGCCGCCAAACAGGAAGGCGTTGGCGAACGGATTCGTTTCGAGGTGGCCTCGGCGAAGTCGTTCCCCGGAGCTGATTACGATTTCGTCGCATTTTTCGATTGCCTGCACGATATGGGCGACCCGGCGGGCGCTGCCGCCCATGTTCACTCCACGATGAAAAGCGATGGAACCTGGATGATTGTCGAACCGTTCGCAGAGAACGCAACCGAAGCCAACCACAATATTTTCGGCCGCGTCTTCTATTCCGCCTCCACCATGGTCTGTGTTCCGGCTTCCATGTCGCAGGAAGTTGGCGCGGCTCTCGGCGCGCAGGCTGGAGAAGAGCGGATTCGCGAAGTCGTGATGGCGGGCGGCTTCGGAAGCTTTAAGCGGGCAACCCAGACGCCGTTCAATCTGGTCTTCCAGGCGAACCCCTAGCTCCTACGCCAGCAGGCCTTTGACGCGCCCTTCGATGGCCGCCCGAGCCTTGTCTTCCGTGATGAACTTGCCGAATAGCCCGAGGTCGGCATCGATAGTCACGTCCTTGCTCGTGACCTCGACCGTTCCCTTCACGGGCGCCGACAGGAAGCCTGCCTTGACCACGAGCGAGAACGTCATCGTCTGCCCGTTCCAGACCCTGTTCTGATCCGTGATCTGGATCAAACCCTGGCCTGCAGCCTTGAAGACATCGTCGAGAGACTTATCGATGATCTTGATAACCTCTTGCGGATTCTTATTGTGCGAAATGGTGATGCGCAGCATAACTACTTGTGTTGTATCTCCCAGTCATACGCGATTCTTGGATCGTCATAAGCGATGCGGCCTTCGTCCTTCGGGTTGTAATAGCGATCAGTTAGGTAGACGAGCATCGCCGAGTCGACGCCGATCACCTTGTAGCCGTGCGCCACGCCTGGCGGAACGATCAACTGCCAGGGGCGGAGCGCGCCGGTATAGAGCGTATTGCGCACGCCGAAGGTGCTGGAACTTTTCCGCAGATCCACCAGCGCCACTTGCAGCAACCCTTGCACTGGCACCCAGCAATCCGTCTGCTCTTTGTGGAAGTGAAACGCCTTGATCGTGCCGGGGTAGCTCAGCGCCGCGGAAATTTGAGTGGTCGCGAGACGAAACCCTGCCGACGGACCCTGTCCTAAGCGAGCCACCTCGAGAAAATACCCCCGGTCGTCAGGCCACAGCGCGTAAGGAGTGACTTTAACTCCGTCGATCAGTTCGAATGCATCGGTCTTGAGGATTACGTGGCCGAGGCCCTTCTCGCAGCGCGGAATTTCGAGCTCTAGTTCTTCTTTGGCGGCTGGCATCACATTGCGGCTGCGTCAGAGGTTTCCCGATGGCTGGCAGTCGTTTCAGCCACCAGGTTCGTGGCTCGGCGAAGCGAATCAAACGTACCCGCGTCGGTCCACCAGCCCTCCAGATAGGAGAATGTCATCACGCCCTCTCGGATATAGGCGTTGTTCACATCGGTGATCTCTAGTTCGCCGCGGCGCGAGGGCACTAGAGTGCGGCACTTATCGAACACGGTCTCGTCATACATGTAAATGCCCGTCACCGCATAATTGGATTTTGGCTTCTTAGGCTTTTCCTCAATACCCACAATGCGCCCACCCTCAAGTTCAGCTACGCCGAAGCGCTCGGCGTCGTCCACTTCTTTCAGGAGGATTTTCGCGCCGTGTTCCTGTTTGCGGAAGTGATCCGCAGCCTCGCGAATATTTCCTTCAATAATATTGTCGCCGAGTATCACGCAAATCTTCTGCCCGTCGGCAAAGTGTTCGGCCAACCCCAGGGCGTCAGCGATGCCCCCTTCCCCTTCCTGATAAGTAAAATCGAGATGCTTTAACCCGAACTGTTTCCCGTTTGCGAGCAAACGAAGAAAATCACCAGCGTTCCGGCCCCCGGTCACAATCAGAATGTCCCGTATTCCGGCCTCGACCAGCGTGCGGATCGGATAATAGATCATTGGCTGATCGTAAATAGGAAGCAAGTGCTTGTTTGTGATCTTAGTGAGGGGGAATAGCCGACTGCCCGTTCCACCCGCAAGCACAACACCTTTCATACAGTTACCTCAACTTGGATGGCCGGGCCTTGACGATTATATCAAGGCTTGCGGCTTAAGCCGTCGACCAGAATTCTGGAGAGGCGGGAGATGAGCAAAGTGCCTGGGTTGTCCTCCGAGTAATCGATCGCGGGAATATCCTCGCAGGTGATCGCGATCGCGATTCGGCCGTGCGGCGAGTAAACTATCCCGACATCGCTGCGGAGGTGATCGAGCGAACCCGACGTGCTGGCCACCTGCATGTCGCCCGCATGACGTCCGATTCCGTCTTTATATTGTTGTCGTTTCAGGATGGCAATCATCTCCTTGCAAGCAGCGGGGTCGATGATCTCGCCTCGTTCGATTTTCTCCAGCAAGAGCACCATTTCTTGAGGCGTGCTGACACCCAAGCCGAATCGTTCATTCTCCTTGACACGGCCTGCTTTGCTGAAACCGCTCGGGGATTTCAAGTCGTTGCCATCGCCGCGAATCTTGCGCAGGCAGCGCGTCTGCGGAAATCCCAGTTTATCCATTTCCTCGTTAACGGTATCCGCGGTGAAACGATCGAGCAAAACGTTGGTAGCGGTGTTATCGCTGACCACGATCATCAGGTTGACCAGGGAACGGATGGACAGGCGAGTGTCGTCTGAAAGCTCCCTGGCCACGCCCGATCCCGAGACCTTGCCATCTTTCGTAATCGGCAGCGTGTCGGTCCACTTGGCGCGGCCATGAAGAACCTGGTCGAAAACCGTAACCATGATCGCAAGTTTGATCGTGCTGGCGGTTCGGACGCGTTCATCGGGTTTGATTCCGTAAGTTTGTCCGGTATCCAGATTCTTCGCAAACAGCGTCACGGTGCCGGAGAATTTGGCGATCTCCGACTGAAGCCGCTGTTCCATGGAAGCGCCCGCCGCGAGTTGCAGGGCCAGCAGCAGAAGGGCAATAGGCATCTCAAATATGATACTGTGACGTCGGGAGGCAATCATGGCACATTTCACCAGACGCCATTTCCTCAAATCCAGTTTGGCAGCGACCGCTCTCGGCGGTTTGGTCGCTAATGCCGCACCCGCAAAGCGTACGGCCACGGACTGGGTCACTCTTGGCAATTCGGGCGTGCAGGTCACGCGGCTCGCATTCGGCACCGGAACTTACAGCGGGAAGGTTCAAAGAGATCTGGGCCAAGATGAGTTTACTCGCTTGGTTCGCTACGCGTATGATCGCGGCATCCGTTTTTTTGAAACCGCTGAAAGCTACAAAGGGATGCCCGAGATGCTTGGCATCGCGCTGAAGGGAGTGCCGCGCGACAGCTACAAGCTGATGACGAAATATAGCGTTCGCGGCGACGACGATCCTACCCTCAAGATCGATGCGTTTCGCAAGCAGACCGGGTCCGAGTATTTCGACATTCTTCTGCTGCATTGCCTGCGGAGCCCTAAATGGACCGAAGACACCAAGCGTCTGCAGGACGGATTCTCGGAGGCCAAGGGTAAGAAGGTGATTCTCGCGCACGGAGCTTCTGTTCACGGCTTGCCGGCGTTGAGAACCTTTCCAGGCAACCAGTGGCTGGACATCGCGATGATTCGCATGAATCATAACGGCACCAAGATGGACACGCCCGAAATGCGGGACGTGGACGCGCTAGGCGACGTCAGCGAGGTGGTCAAGCAGACCAAGAAAGTTCACGCGCAGGGGGCCGGCGTGATCAGCATGAAACTAGTCGGGGAAGGACGGTTCACCAAGGCCGAAGATCGAGACGAGGCCATGAAGTTCGCGATGAACCTGGGAGCCGTGGACGCTGTTACGCTCGGGTTTAAAAATACGGCAGAGATCGACGAAGCCATTGAGCGCATGAATCGCGTGATGAACGCATAGGAGGGGTCTCAGACAGGGCTCCCACTCGCGCGTATGAAGGTGCGGGATATCATCAGGCGAGTGGAGGAAGACGGCTGGCGAATGCTGGCGCGTAAAGGAACCGGCCATCGGCAATATAAGCACCCCGCAAAGAAGGGACGGGTCACGATTGCGGGCCATCCCGGAGACGATGTGGATCCGGGCACCCTCGCCAGCATTCTGAAGCAGGCTGGTTTAAAATAGGTCGAAATGCACCATTACGCCGCAATTTACGCCAGGACCGGAACGGGATATAGCGCTCATATTCCAGACCTTCCTGGTTGCATCGCCACCGGCCAGACCCTGGAGCAGACGAAACAGCGCATGGCAGAAGCCGTGATGCTGCATATCCAGGGGATGCTGGAAGATGGCGATCCTATCCCGGCTTCAACCACGATCGTTGACAGTGTAGAAGTAAACGCCGCGTAACCTAAGCCAGAATATTGCGAAACTTCGGATTTTCGTAGCCTGGAAAAACAGCCTTAAGATTGCGGTTTCCCAAATGGTGCGACACCAATTCGCTCAACACATCCCGGAAATCCGTGGTCAGGTTCAGGTCGCGCCCCTCATAAAGCTGCTCGGGTTCCAGACCGGGCCAGTCGCCGTAGACCTTCCCGCCGCGCACATCGCCACCCATCACGAACATTGCGTTTGCGTGGCCATGGTCGGTGCCTCGATTGCCGTTCTCTTTGGCAGTCCGGCCAAATTCGGACATCGTAACGAGGGTGACGTCCTCCATGCGGTCTCCTAAATCCTGATAAAACGCCGCTAAGGAGCCAGCAAACCCGCCCAGAATATTCGCCAATTGGCCTTGAGCTGGATTTTGGCCAACCTCATTAACATGCGTGTCCCAGCCCCCGATATCGGTAAAGGCGACTTCCAAGCCAACATCGGCCTTGATCAGCCGAGCAATCTGCTGCAAGCTTTGGCCGAAACGCCCGGCAGGATATGTCGCTCCGTTCGCGGCCGCATACGGCTGCTTCTGAAGAGACTGCATGATCTTGATCGCATCGAAAGTTTCTTTGCCCGTGCCATGCAGCATCGTATCCACGCTGCTCGCATACATGCTTTCGAAGGAGTCCGACGACCGAATATCCTTAATCTGAAACTCGTTCAGATTGTTGATCGCGATCGCGTCATTCCGGCCCCGCAGGCTTCGCGGCAGATTCGCACCCATGCTCACTGCGCGCAGCGGCGACTTCGGACCCGCCTCTTTCGCCAGCGCCCGGTTCATCCATCCGTCGTTGGTCCCCTTGTAGCCGGGCGTGCCCGACTCCATATAATCCTGCGCGTCAAAGTGGGACCGCGTCGGATCCGGCGACCCGACCGCATCCACGATTGCCAACCGTTGCGCGTCAAAGATCGGCTTTAGCGGAGCCATTGCCGGGTGCAATCCGAAAAAGCCGTTCAAGTCAATGGCCGATCGGGGTGTCCCGTCCGGCTTCGGAATGGCGATGCTCGGGCGCAGATCGTAATAGCGCTGCTCACCGAACGGGACCACGACGTTTAGCCCATCCACCGCACCGCGCTGGAAGATGGCCACCAGTATCTTCTTTCGGCGGGCCGGTCCTTCGCCCGCATAAACCGCTCGGGAGAGCCACATCGGCGCCGCGCCGAGGCCGAACATGGCCAAGGCGGAGCCCTTTAAGAATGCGCGTCTAGATGCCTGCATTTGGAAACCTCACTACCTTCTTTGAAATTCGGGCGACCCGAGCACGAGCCCCGCGACTAGCCCAGCTTGCGGTGTCTTTTCTTTAAGCGCGTTCTCGATGGTGGAGCGGGTTTGCTGCGACATGTCCCGCACCAACAGCGCCTGGGCGATCATGGACGGGTCTGCGTTGCCAAACTTAGCCGTGTCCACCTTCACGCCGCCCACCTTGTTCTGGGCCAAATTGAGTGCAAAGTTCATCCGGCCAAGCAATGCCGCCGAGTTCACCCATTCGGCGTTCATATTCGAATAGCCGGTAGGCTCTTGCTTGCGATAAAGCGGTTCGCCGAGCTGGGCGATTTGATTGGCGAGCGCATAAGCGTCATCCACGTCCGCATTCAGCGCCCTGACGGCGCTCGCAACCATTTCGAACGGTGTCTTCACCTTGGCGCGGTAGGCCCCTTCCGACCAAAACTCTTTGGAAGCGAGCATGGTTTTCATCACCTCGCGAATATCGCCGTTCTTGTCGAGAAACGTCTTTGCCATGCGATCGATCAGCGCTGGGGGCGCATTGTCTGCAACGAAACGCTGCGCCAGCTTGCGCGAGATGAACTTCGCCGTGGCGGGTTGATGTGCCAGGATGTCGAGCACCTGCTCACCATCTTCTATCCCACCGCCTGCTGGTATTGTGTGGCCCAGCACCACTTTTTGACCCTTGTCGTGAACCTTCTCGTTGAAGAAAAAGGTCCCACCCTTTCGGGGTTCCTGAATGGTCCAGCCGGTAAAGCAACGCGCCACTTCGATGACGTCGTGCTGCGTGTAGCCGCCGTTCACGCCCAAGGTGTGCAACTCCATCAGCTCGCGGGCATAATTTTCATTCAGACCCCGCTTGGTCTTGCGGTTTTTAGCCTTGACGTCAATGTCCGGTCGAACCGACTGGAAGTTATCCAGATAAAAAAGCATGGCAGGACTCTTGGCGGTGGCTTCCAGCAAATCGCGGAACCGTCCGAGAACATTCGGGCGGATGGCGTCGCGTTCGAAGGACGGAATCAGGAAACGGTCCGAACCCTTGTCGTAATAAACATTGAAGTGGTTGAACCAAAAATCGTCCAGTTCCTCGGCAAGCTGGCGATTGCTATAAACCGCGCGCATCAGCTTCGATTCCAGCAGATCGTATGCGACTACTTGTTGGGGCGCGCGGAGCAGCAAAATCTTTCGGCGCACATCCACCGAGGCAACGTTGAAGAGCTGCTGGCGCATGGCCGGGGGCAGGCTGATCACAAAATCGTCCAATTGACCGGGAGGCAATGACGCCAGGATCGCTTTCTTCTGGTCCGAGGTACCGTTCTTTAAAGTCTTGATCTGGGCTGGATCAAGGAACTGGTCCACGGTTGTAACGGGTTCGAGATCGTCAATCTTGTCGGAGACTTCGCCGCCCTGCGCCTTCTTCGTTTTATACCGGGCGATGAGCCGTGTCAGCGAGGCGCGTAGGAGCGGATCTTCGGGCATCGGCTGGCGGCCGTCAGCGATAGCCTTGATCATTTGCGGCTGGGGATAGTGCTGTACCACTTCAGCCGACGTCATGCGCAGGGATTCGAGAGGGGCAAGCTTGGCTTGTAAGAAGGCGCTCTCAGGAATCTGATCGGGATGAAGCTGCTGATCGATCCACTTCTTGAATCCAATTTTCTTTACGTGTTCGTAGTCGCCAGTGCGCGGGCCAAAGCTCAGCCGATCGAGCGCATGTAAAATCTGTTTGTCCTTGCTCAGCCTGGTCTGAAATAGTTTGGCTTGCTGCTGTTCCGGCTCAGGCGATTTCCGGCCTGCAAACCCCGGAGGAACCAGGAGCGCTGAAGCCAAGACGCACGCCACCAACTCTTTCCATTTCATAACCGTAAGTTGCCTCTCACCTGTATTAACGCATCACCCCGGCGGAAGTTTACCGTCCGTTCGTAGTACCATGCTGGAAATTCCGACTCGCACACGGAACAAGATCGTTCGCCCGGACATCTAAACGTAGAGGAAAGTTGCTATCTTCGAGCGGATTCGGCTATACTCCGCAATTGCACCGGCTTTAAATCTAAAGCGGATTGGATAGCGGCGTGCGAAGAATGGCTGCTCTGGGAGGCCCGGTTGCCGGACTCAGATAAGATTACACTGGACATCTTGGAGGCGGGGAGTGTTGGTGAAACCATCTAAAATTTTTATTGCGATTGCCCTCATGGGCATTGTTGGCTCTGTTCCGGCGACCCTGCGGGCACAAGCCGCAGCGGGAGCTACCGAACAGCGGCAGTGGAAAGATCGTGCCGAATACGACCTTTTCGAAGCGGCGCGCACCGGCAAAGATCCGGCGGCGAACATGAGCAAGCTTGACGAGTGGAAGAAGCAGTATCCTGAAACTCAGTTCTTAAAGGAGCGGCGCGAACTCTACCTGACCAATCAGGTCGGGCAGCAGAAGATTCAGGATGCGGTGAATACCGCCAAGGAAATCCTTGCGGCGGACCCGAATGCTTTTACGGCTCTCTATTACATAACCCTCTATACTCCTGCCTTAGTTGCTCCCGGATCCACGACAGTGCCGCCCGATGTTCTCGATCAAGGCGACAAGGCCGCCAACGGAATGTTGAGCAATCTGGATAAGCAAAAGCCCGCCACCATGAATGACGCGCAATGGGAGACCACTAAGAAGCCGATCGCCGCAGTGGCTCACTCAACGCTAGGCTGGACGGCCATGCAGCGTAAAGAAAATGAGAAGGCGGAAACCGAATTCAAGCTGAGCTTAGGGACCAACCCCGCAAACGGAGACGTTGCGTATTGGCTCGGCATCGTGGAAGCCGCTCAAAAGAAAGTGGAAAAGATGCCCGAGACGCTGTATTACTTCGCTCGAGCCGGCTCTTACGACGGGCCGGGTGCGGCGAGCGCCGGCATTCGACAGGCCTCTAACCAGTATTTGGACAAGGCTTACGCTAATTACCACGGCAGCAAAGATGGTCTCGACCAGTTAAAAGCCACTGCAAAGGCGAATCCTGCGCCGCCAGCCGGATACAGCATTGTCAGTGTTGTCGACATTGAGAAAGACAAGGAAGCCAAGGCGGAGCAGGAGGCGAAAGCCAACCCGGATTTAACCCTTTGGAAAAATCTGAAGGATGCCCTGACCGCCGCCGATGGCTCGGCATACTTCGAGAAGATGAAGGGGTCGCTAGTGCCGACGCTGCGGGGCAAGGTCGTGAAGCTCGAGCCCGAAACCAATCCGAAGGTTGTCGTCCTCAGCAACATTGACGGCACCACGCCTGACGCAACCCTCCATTTCGAAACCGCGTTACCCGGGAAAGTCGAGTCCGGCACCGAACTGACGTTTGAAGGCGTGCCGACCAGCTACACTGCCAATCCCTTTATGGTGAACTTCAATGTTGAAAAGGAAAAATTGCATGGCTGGACTGGCAAAGGCTCTGCAGCACCCGCAAGACGGCCCGCTGCCAGGCGGCGTCCCGTTAAGAAGTAGTTCGCGCATTCGCTAACACATAACTGCAAACCAGGCGCTCCCAGAAGTTGATGGGAGCGTCCGCGTTTTTGACGGTGCTATACGCCTTCAGAAATCGGCACGCCTGCTCGGTGTGTACGGCTTTGGTCCCTGCCGCGAGTCCAACAGTGAGCAAGATCCCGGCTGCGATTTGTAGGGTGTTTCGAATCGTCATATTGGAGAGACGCTTAGACTTGCGCCCGGTTAGTGTTCCGATATTAAACAGCCTGACCTGTTTTGGAACAATAATTCGCCAAATGAGCGGCAAAAGCGGATTGGCATCCTCGTTGCAAAGGAATCCGTGTGAGGATGTTATGAAAGAGCAATGGTTAGCAATGGAACACTACAGGTTGCACAGCGTTGAGGCTTGGCCGGACGGTCCTCACAAAGAAGGGGCGCTGGCCGCCATCCGCGCTACTCTAAAGAGTTTGGAGCGAAGTTCTCGACTTCGGTCCCGATGCGACTGCTACATCTGCCTGAGCCAACAGCGGACCCAGTCGGCACCCGTCTTGGCCCTGCCGCTCGCTGCGTGACCTCTACGTTTGTCCGGCCCAATTTTCAATGGTGAGAGGAGCCTTTATCGTTTCGTAGTGCCTCAGGTTGTTGGTGACCAGAATTGCAGCGGTGGCTAACGAATGCGCCGCGATCATCATGTCCAACTCACCGATTAACTGGCCTGTAGTGCCCAGTTGATGCCTGATATCGGCGTAAAAGTCCGCAGCTTCGGCATCCCAGTTCAGCACCCGCACGATCTTGAGAAACTGCCGCACCGCGATGTGAATTCGGTGTTCCGGCTGCAAACGCTTTAACCCGTAGAGCAATTCGGCGCGCGTGATCACTGAAATGCACACGGCGAATGGATGGAGGGCCTTCAGCTTCGCTTCGATGGCTGGAGAACGGCCTTTGATCAGGTAGCTAACAATATCCGTATCGAGCATGTGGAGCCTGCTCACGCGGGTCTATTCCTTAGTGCCGAAAAGATCTCGCTCCAACGGCGCCACATTCATTGGACGATCAGCCATGAAGTCAGCGGGGACGTCTATAGAATGAATCATTTCGAAGAAATTCTTCCACGCCCTCACGCCGGGTTGGCTCGATAACACGACGTCGCCGGTCTCTTCGTCGCGAGTGACGTAAACCTCGTCTCCGGGGAGCCGGAATTCGGCAGGCAGACGGACGGCTTGGCTCGAGCCGTTCTTAAATAATTTCGCGGGTTTTGTCATCGTCATGCAGTGTACCTCCAATAACCAGGTGGCTGTCTATACGTCAGTATATACCAATACGTCGTCACCTAGCAAACTTATAATTGGAAAGATGCGCATCGTCTCGCTCATTGCGAGCGCTACCGAGATTGTCCATGCCTTAGGACTGGGCCGGTATCACGTCGGCCGTTCTCACGAGTGCGATTTCCCGCCGCAAGTTAGCAGCCTTCCTGTATGCACCTCGCCCACTTTCGCGGTCAATGGGTCCAGCGCAGAAATCGACCGCCTTGTGAAACAGCAACTGAGCGCGGCAGTCTCGATCTATGACGTCTTTCCCGAGGTGCTCGAAAGCCTCCAACCCACTCACATCATTACACAAACCCAGTGCAAAGTGTGCGCGGTCAGTCTGGACGACGTAGAACGAGCCTTGGCTGGATCCCTGGCAAGTCGGCCCAAAGTGGTGCCGCTCGAACCAAACTGTCTCGCCGACATTTGGACAGATATTCGCCGGGTCGCCAGTGCCTGCGGAGTCGAATCCGATGGCGAGATCCTGATTCAGAATCTGCAGGCCGAAATGGAACAGATCCAGATCGCGGCCAGCGTCAGTTCCACCCGTCCGCGCGTGGCTTGCATTGAATGGCATGAACCCTTAATGGCGGCCGGCAACTGGGTTCCCGAACTGGTCAATATGGCAAATGGGACGAATCTGTTCGGAGTGGCCGGACTGCATTCGCCGTGGATGTCTTGGGAGCAACTCGAAGCAGCGGACCCTGACGTCATCATCAGCATGCCTTGTGGGTTCGATTTGCAAAGAACAGAGTCAGAGATGTATTGGCTTACCACGAATCCGATTTGGTTGAAGCTGAAGGCGGTTCAAAACGATCAGGTGTACGTAACCGACGGCAACCAGTATCTGAATCGGCCCGGGCCCAGGATTGTGGAATCGCTGCGGATACTGGCCGAGATCCTGCACCCCGGTGGTTTCGAGCCATCACTTAAAGAATACGGCTGGAAAACATTTCCCCTCATCTGGTAAACTCGGTTTAATTCTCCGAAAGAAGGTGACCCCGTGAGCTCCAGGAAAGAACCGGAAAGCCCCCAGCAAAACGAAGCATCCCCAAAAAACAAATTTTCACGCCGTGGATTTCTCTCGAGCGTTGGAATCACCAGCGGCGCCCTAACTACGGGCCTATTGGAAACCGAAGCGCAGGCCGAGCCAGTCGCGGCCAAAGTGGTCGGTCCTGGTGAAGTCCCGATCACTCTACAGATTAACGGCAAGCCTGTCAAGATCAGCGTCGAGCCTCGCGCCACCCTGTGCGACACGCTTCGGAATCGGCTGGAATTAACGGCCGCCAAGCGCGTGTGCGACCGCGCAACGTGCGGCGCTTGCAGCGTCATCGTAGATGGAAAGGCGATGTATAGCTGCACGCTTCTCGCCATCGATCTGCAGGGCCGGCAGATCACTACGCTGGAAGGCATCTCCACAGAGAAGAAGCTGCACGCGGTCAGCAAGGCGTTCGTCAACAACGACGCGCAACAGTGCGGCTACTGCACTCCTGGCTTCGTGATTGCTTCCAAGGCTTTCCTCGATCGCAACCCGAATCCGACATTTGAAGAAGTAAAGCATGGCTTGGGCGGCAATCTTTGTCGCTGCGGTACCTACGTCGGAATCCGCAAGGCCGTTCTTGAAGCAGCGAAGGAACTCAAGGGAGGAAGCAATGCCTGATTTCAGTTGGCCTCCGATGGACCAGCGGCGGGTGATGGGCAAGCGCCTAAGCCGCCTGGACGGTCCCGCTAAATCCAGCGGCGCCGCCAAGTACAACACGGACATTAAGCCAGAGGGCATGCTGTACGCAGCTCTCCTGACCTCGCCGCACGCGCACGCAAAGATCAAGAGCGTGGATATCAGCGAGGCGAAAAGCACGCCTGGCGTTACCGGAGTACGCGTGATTACCGAGCCCGGCGCCGAAGTTCAATGGGCGGGTGCCGAGATCGCGGTGGTGGCAGCGAACACCGAAGAAATTGCCAACGATGCCGTTCGCAAAATTAAGGTGGAGTACGAAGTGCTCCCGTGGGTAGTGCGAGAGGAGGATCTTTCAAAGGTCGGCAATCGCGCGAAACCGGCGGGCGAACAGACCACGGGCGATCCCGAGGCTGCCTTCAAAACAGCAGACTTTATCTCCGAAGGCGAATACGGGATCCCCGTCATCACGCATTGCTGCCTGGAACCGCATGGTCAAACCATCGCTTGGAAAGGCGACAAGATCGAATATTGGCCGTCGACGCAGAACGTATACGGCGTGGCTGGCGACATCGCGCGCGGCTTGAACGTTCCAGCCACCAGCGTTCACGTCCACATGGATTATATGGGCGGCGGCTTCGGGAGCAAGTTCCCGGCTGACCTATGGGCCATTCAAGCGGCTAAGCTTTCGCAGGAAAGCGGCGGGCGTCCCGTAAAGCTTTACCTTGATCGCGAGACCGAGTTGACGATTGGCGGAAATCGTCCCTCGGTGTTCGCGAAGATTAAGGTGGGCGCCATGAAGGACGGCACCATCACGGCTTGGGAATCCAGCACGTGGGCGACCGGCGGATTAGGCGGCGGGGGACTGAACGCGCAGCTTTTCCCGTACGTCTTCAGCAACGTGCCGAACCGGCGCGTGAATCACACTGCCGTTTCCATCAACGCCGGGGGCGCACGAGCCTGGCGCGCTCCCAATCACCCGCAAGCGTGCTATTTGACGTGCTCTGCGCTAGACGATATCGCGGCGAAAGTGAAGATGGATTCGCTCGAGTTCTTCCTCAAGAACATCGGCTACACCGCTAGGCCGGAGCTATACACCAGACAGCTCCAAAAGGCTGCGGAGATGATCGAGTGGAAGAAGTATGCCCACCTGCGCGGAGATTCCGGGTCGGGCGTTGTGAAGCGCGGGTTGGGAATCGGCATCAATACATGGGGAGGCGCGGGGCATGCCAGCACTTGCCTCACCAGCATCCACGCCGATGCGTCAGTAGAAGTTGCCTTGGCTACGCAGGATTTAGGCACCGCTACCCGCACCATGATCGCCATGATTGCCGCGGAGACGTTCGGTCTGCCCGTGAGCGCGATCAAGGTAAAGCTGGGCGATAACTCGTATCCGAATTCAGGCGCTTCCGGCGGGTCGACTACCGTAGGCGGCGTTACGTCATCTACGCGCAAATCGACCGTCAACGCACTCGACAAGCTTTTCCAGGTGGTCTCAGAAGCATTGAACGTTCCCGCAGATCAACTGGAGGCGATAGACGGCCGAATTCGACAAAAAGGCAATCCCGACAAGGGCATGAGCTGGGCGCAGGCCTGCGCGAAACTCGGCGTGAACAATATTTCGGAGATGGGCGAGAATGATCCGCGCAAGGCTCCTAAAGAAGGGCTTAACACGGGCGGAGCATCTGGCATTCAGATGGCCGATGTTTCCGTCGACATCGAGACCGGCATCGTGCGCATGAATAAGATGGTGGCGGTGCAGGATTGCGGCTTAGTAGTTAACCCCAAGACCGCGGAGAGCCAGGTGTTCGGCGCTTGCATCATGAGCGTGTGCGCCGCGCTGATGGAAGAACGTGTGATGGATCAGCAGATTGGCCGCGTGCTGAACGCCGATATGGAGTTCTACAAACTGGCCGGAATCAGCGACATCGGCGATATTCAGGTTCACATGGATATTACTCCTGAGAACGATAAGAGGGGCGTCGTGGGATTGGGCGAACCGCCGGCCATCGCTGGAGTTGCAGCTATCGCCAACGCGGTAGCGAATGCGATCGGGGTCAGGGTTCCTCTGGTTCCGCTCACACCCAAGAACGTACTGAATGCTCTCGCAAGGAGGTCAGCCTAATGCAGCAATTCGAATATGCGAGCCCGGCAAGTCTGAACGAGGCGCTGAGCCTGCTCGGTTCCAAGTGGGGCGAGACGGATGTGCTGGCGGGCGGCACGGATCAGATCAGCCTGATGAAAGAGTACCTTCACACACCCAAACGGGTCGTGAACATAAAGGGCATCAAGGAACTGAACGGGGTGCATCACTCGCCTCAGGGAATGCGGATCGGCGCGACCACCACGTTCGACGAACTCGCGACAGATAAGGCGCTCAAGGCGGAGTACCCTTCTTTGTCGACTGCGGTTCTCGGGATTGCGAGTCCGCAAATTCGCAACATGGGTACTGCGGGCGGCGATCTTTGCCAACGTCCGCGCTGCTGGTATTTCCGGGGCGGATACGGCGTTCTCGCTCTTCAAGAAGGCAAGAGCCTGGTGCCGAATGGCCAAAACGAATTCCACGCTATTTTCGGCGGCGGCCCGGCTTACTTTGTCAGTCCATCCAGCTTAGGGCCGGCGCTCATCGCGCTGAACGCGCAAGTCAAACTAGTGTCTGCTTCAGGGAGCCGGATGGTGCCGGTGGCCAAGTTCTTCGTCAGTCCGCAGAATGCCGAGTCCCGCGAGATCGCGCTGATGCCGAATGAAATCCTGACCGAGATTGTGGTTCCGCCCGCTCGCGGAGTGAAGAACACCACCTACGAAGTGCGCCACAAAGACGCGCTGGATTGGCCGCTGGCGACCGCTTCTGTCGCTCTCACGATGAAGGGCAGCAGCATCGGTACCGCTCGGATCGTACTCGGACACGTCGCGCCAACTCCGTGGGTGGCTACTCAGGCCGAGCAATCGCTCGCGGGCAAGTCCCTATCGGATGACGTGATCGCCCAAGCCGCCGATGCCGCGGTCGCCGACGCGAAACCGCTCAGTCAGAATGTCTACAAGGTGCAACTCGCCAAAGTAGCGGTAAAGCGCGCGCTCATGGAAGCCGCAGGCAGGGCTTAAACGGAGCATGCTGGACAAAGAGCGCTCATCGCTGACGCGCCTGGACGACGACCGCTGCGATGATCTGCGCTGGAAAGGGATGTACGTGGAAGCGGAATGGGATCCCTCCGTTCCGCACTCCATGGATCGGCTCTTCTGGTGCCATAAGACTCAGCAGTGCGTGGGGCCGGACGGACAGCTAGTGGACGACTATGAATGCAATCCGGCCCGCAAGTGTTACAAGCCCTTTTAACGCTATACTTGAGGTGGGTGTAACAATGAAGAAATTCGTCTTTGCAGGAACCTCGCTGTGTCTCTCCCTCTCTTTCGCCTTCGGCGCTAAACTTCCCACCAATCATGTCCGCGGTGAATATGTGGAGGCGCGCTCCGCTGACGTTTACACAGGACCGTGCTTCGCGAACTCCGAGATCGGCCTCGCGGGTGACTTAGCTGTCATGGGTTGGAAAATTGAAAAAGGCAGCTACGACGGCGTTAAGCTGGACGGGTTGTCCGTGATGGGAGTGGTGAAAGCCGAGGGCACGCTGGGCGATTACGCGCGCACCGACATTCCCGCCAAGGCTGTGCTGATCATCGATGAGAGCGCGGATGCGGAACAGCGGCTGGCGCTGAAGAGTTTCGCTCACAAGATGGGCGGCAATCTTCTCGCGGATGTGGTTCGCGTCGAGTTCCGTCCCATTGCTTTTTCTATGGCCGATAACAGCGTTCACAGCATGAAGGCTGTGATGACGGCTGGCAATCTTGCCAAGCTTGAAACCCGTGCCCTCTCTGAGCGCGACCAGATTTGCCACAACGAGGCGGTCTGGTACCAACCTCTTACCAAGATGGATCACGCCATGCCTGCGTACACGGTGGCTAACGACTTCGGCGGCAAAGGGCTTGGAACGAACTGGAAATTTAGCGGGAATCGCGGTTCCTTCCTTGGAACTTTTGAACTCCAAGACTAGGTAAGGAATGATCGGGTGCTGTCGCCCGTCCCTGCCAAAGTTCCAAAAAAAGACGTTTTCAGATGATCGCCAACAAGCCGTCGCTCCATTCGCGGCTTTCACTTCCGGCAACGGCTGCGAGTTCGTCAACCGCCACGTGACGCAGATGCTCAACACGCTGCTCAAGGCCGGCAGCCGCGTCCCTCCCTGGAGAATGCGCAAAACCGATCAAGTGATCGATGCGTTCTATCGCGCAAAAACGGGAACTATACAAAAAGCAGATTAGGAAGTTGGCGGTCTCAAGCGATCGCGGCAGAATTAGCTAATTGGGGCGCTAGAAGCCACCGAAGAAACCAGCGTTGATTTCTTTCCATAACGTCGCGCACATTGCGCGGGCTCTGAAATCTCAGCGTTATGGTTGATTTCCAGCAGGCCTAACTGAAAGGGGCAGGGCGTACGGATGTCCGTGCCTGGCGTAGTTCTCCGGCACTTCCCAAGGCGTCCCCAAAAGTACGTCCGAGGTGTTTCCTTTGGTCCATCGGATTATCCGTAAATAGGTGATCCAATCCGTCGCAGGGGCGCCAATGGAAGCCGCCCTAAACCGATGGGTCGGGTCCAGCCCATCACTCCCAGCCGATCCGGATCGGCAATACCGCGCGTGATGAGAGAATCGATGCCGGTCATCACGTCGTTGGGAGAGTGCGTTTTTTAGACGAAAGGCCGCGCCGTAATTCACGACACTGCGGAAGTTCGGCGAGAACACCGAGATTCCCTTCGCCAGAAAACCTCTATTGGATAAGTGCGCGGCGTTGGAAATGCGTCCAACGTGACTCCAGTGGGGCCGCCCTGCAGTTCGGTCAGGAGCGGAACGGGGGTCCCCCGGGTTTATAGCCCACGGGCAGCCACAGCATCCCTTCGACCGGCAGACCATCGCGCGATTTCCAACGCACAATTTCAGAAGCAACACGTGGAAACTGGGAAGCCCGTCAAACACCTGAGTCAGCGAAGCTGTACCGACTGAAGACGCTCATTCCATAAAAGCGGTCCTACAGGGTGGCGGGCTTCGAACCAAGCCCGCCTCTCTTGGCTCGGACTAGCGTGAAAAGCGGGTTTGACACCCGTTAGTTTGTAAGACAATAAGGCATGCGAGTCCTAGCCGCCCTGATCTTGCTTTTCTCCGGAGCGGGTCGCGCTCAGTTCATTGACCTTAGCAACGGCGTCCACCTTAAAATCGAGACTACCTTCGGAAATCCAACCGGCCAACAGGTAATTCAGGCCGCGCTCTCCCCGGCCTCGGGAGACAGCTTCTATCGAATCTTTCGCGACCAAAATGGCTTGGCGGTGTACGCTTATCAACTACTGGTGGACCGTCCGGGCGGGGGCGACGACTTTCGCCTAACCGTCAAGCCAGCGGGAACCGGCTTTGCTCAAGCCTTTCCCGGCGCAGATGGCGGCAAGCCAGTGCCCACGATCGCCGCTGACCGCGAACTGCCCTGGGTGCATTCAGGCGATAAAGTCCCGTTCGATGTGTTCGAATTGGCGGGAACTGGCCAGAAAGTGGTGGATACGATCGAGCTAAGCATCGAGCCTGGTTCGCGAGGTCAACAGCGAGGAGGCCTGCTTCGATTCGCCGGGCTGCGCGTGTACATCAATCGGACTCTGGTGCCCTCTCCGCAAGCGGGCATTGTCTCGGGCCGCTTTGTCATGTTCTATTTGCCCGGTCGCGGAGGGTATTTTTTCTCGACCGAGCCTCCCGCCAACCGGGCTTTCGTGCAGGCTGGCTGGATTGACCGCACGCGCATGCAGTTCACCCTGGACAACGAGACCTACGAGTGCGTCGCCGACGCGCCAATTCTTTCAAAATCCGATCGCGGCGAGATATGGGCTTATCACGACCCCTCCTACACGCCTGGCGCGAATTGGACTCTTCCCCTGGGCACATCCGGGACTGGCCAGTCCGCGCTCTTCTTCACCGCTGCTGCCGACACGCTGAATTGGTGGTTGCCGCAAACCAAGCCGCTATAGTGAAAGCTCAAGGAAAATATTAATGCTTGTCGTGATGCAGGAAGCTGCGGAAGAGCCCAAGATCCAGGCAGTCATCGACCGCTTGGTGTCCATGGGCTTTACGGTCCACCGCTCCACTGGCGTGCTTCACACCGTTCTTGGCGGAGTTGGACCCGTGGACGACTTCGACCCTGTCGATTTTGAAGTGATGGACGGCGTCAAGGAGTGCCACCGGATCGTCTCGCCCTATAAGCTCGCCAGCCGCAACTTTAGGCCCGGCGGAACGGTGGTGAGAATCCGCGACGTGGAGATCGGAAACGGGCGCGTGGTAGTTATGGCCGGCCCTTGCAGCGTCGAGAGCCGCGATCAAATCGAGCAAGTTGCTGAAATGGTGGCGCGCGACGGGGCCAAAGTGATTCGTGGCGGCGCCTTCAAACCGCGCTCGTCGCCCTATAGCTTCCAAGGCATGGGCGAGCAGGGGCTCCGATTGATGCGCGAGGCTGCGGATAGGAACGGCCTCTTAGTGGTCAGCGAGGTGATGGATCAGACTCAAATTCCGCTGCTGGTAGCCTACGCCGATATTCTTCAAGTTGGAGCCCGCAACATGCAAAACTTCAACCTCTTGCGAGAGCTGGGGCATGTCCGCAAGCCGATCCTTCTCAAACGGGGGATCGCAGCCACGATTGAGGAGCTGCTTCTCTCCGCCGAGTACATACTGTCGGGAGGTAATTACGACGTGATCTTGTGCGAGCGCGGGATTCGCACATTCGAGACTTACACGCGAAACACAATGGACATCAGCGCCATTCCGGTGGTGCACGCGCTATCTCACTTGCCGATCATTGCCGATCCTTCTCACGGAACCGGACGCCGGGACAAAGTGCTTCCCATGGCTCGCGCGGCCGTCGCGGCGGGAGCGGACGGCTTAATCGTCGAGGTTCATCCCGATCCGGACCATGCCATGAGCGACGGCGCACAGTCGCTTCGGCCCCAGCAATTCACGGAACTGATGGAACAATTGCGGCGGCTGGCGCCCGCCGTAGGCAGCACCATTTGAAGACAGTTGCGATCTTCGGAGTGGGTTTAATCGGGGGATCGTTTGCTCTGGCGCTGCGGAGGGCTGGCTTCCCGGGACGCATTGTCGGCGTAAGCTCGCCAGAGGCGATCCATCGTGCGATTGAGCTTGGAGTAATCGACGAAGGCATGCAATTGCCCGAAGCGGCGGAGTCAGCCGACCTGCTGTACTTAGCCCAACCGATTTGTCGCATTCTTGAGACACTTCCTCTGCTGGACCCGCATGTCCGCCCTTCCGCGCTGATTACGGACGCTGGGAGCACCAAGACAGCGGTACTGAAGAAGGCGTCCGAGTCGATTCATCGCTGCCAATTTTTGGGTGGCCATCCTCTCGCCGGAAAGGAGGTCCGGGGCGTGGATTCAGCGGATGCGGGACTATTTCAAGGACGCACCTACGTTCTCACGCCAGCTTCGGAGGCCGATTTGCGGACGCCGGCTGCCCGAACCTTTCTAGACTGGCTTCCGAGGATCGGCGCGGTTCCGTTGACAATGGATGCCGCTTCGCACGACCGCACTCTGGCCAATACCTCGCACCTGCCGCAACTTGCGTCGACCGCGCTGGCGTATTTTCTTGGAAAACAGGACGAAAACACTCGACAAATCTTTGGTCCCGCACTGCTCGACAGCACGCGGCTGGCTCTCAGCCCGTTCGATATCTGGGTGGATATTGTAGGGACAAATCGTTCAGAAATTGCCGCGGCCCTCGGCGGATATATCTCGATACTGGACGAGATGCTAAGGAATCTTAACCCGGATGAGATGCAGCAGTACTTCTCACAAGGGTCCAGCTTCGCCCGCGGTTTGCGGGGCCCGCACTGACTTATCTGAGTGCTTATAATTTTGCTTACACATTTTTGTAGTATTCCAGGTTCATTCGTGCTTATAATATTCAGAATCAATGGATTCTACGCTTAGCAGTATAGCTGTGACCGTTCGTAACGACCTGTTGCATCGGGATGGTGTCACAAAGTTTTCGCCCAACCGGCGATTTTCCACGATTTTTTCGGAAGCCAGCCCGGCCGATACAATCTTTTTCGTTGAATCGGGACTCGTCAAGCTTTTCAAGCGGGGCGACGAATCGAAGGAGATTATTATCGACATCGTCTCGCCCGGACAGATCTTCGGCGAACAAGCGCTGGGGGCTGACGGGACCAGAAGCTCCTCCGCAGAAGTGCTCCACGAAGGCATTATCTACGTGATTCCTCGCGACATCTTTGTGCGCGCCTGTGAAGAGCATCCGCCTCTCTGGTGTCAACTGTGCGAAATGCTGATAGCGCGGAAGAGGGAATTGGAAAGGAAGATCGAACTCCTCTGTCTGCACGACGTGGAGTACCGCATACTGTTTTATTTAAATGAGCTGGCAGCCACTTTTGGAGTCAAGCTGAACAATCAGGAATTCTCGATTCCCCTGTCTCAAGGCGAATTGGCAAGCCTGATCGGAGCCACCCGCGAAACCACGTCCACTACTTTGAACGGTTTGGCCAGGCGCGGATTGATTCGCCTCGGACGAAGGCAGTTGATCGTAATCTCACCGGACGACATGCGGCTAGCCGCGGACAATCGTGTTACAACCGCCGCCAGCAACTAGAAGATTCGGCGTTTCAGACGCTCGATCGTGAATGTCGCGGTCTCCGCGACCGCCATTACCGCCATCACTCCCGCCTGAACGGGATCGCTGACAACCAGATCGGCTGCATCGGGAACGCTCCCCGCCATGTTGAGGCTAATCACCAGAAGGCCCTGGCCGCGGACTTCCCGCACGGCCTTCTCGATGTCGCCGCCCATCAGCGCACCCGCCAAAACCAATGCTCGCGCGCGTGGCAATCGCGCCACCGCCCGTACGGCATCGGCCAGCGGCTGCTCGCCCACCAGCGGGATCGTATCCACCGAGATATGCTCGCCTCGAATGTTGTGACGATCAGCCTCGGAAATCGCGCCGATCGCAACTTGCCCCACCTGAGCTCCGCCGCCCACGATGATGATGCGTTTGCCATACACGGCTTGCATGGTCTTGACGAAATTCGCTTCTTTCACGCTGGCTAACTTCCGCAGGCTGTCAAGCAGAGCTGCCGCATCCAGCACTTCCACCTCGAAGTTGATCCGCGCAGTGGGGGGCTTCTCTTCGATGATCTCGACCGACTTAATATCGCCCTCATGCCGGGCAATGACGCCGGTCAATTCATGCAGCACTCCGGGCCCGGAGCGCGCCACGATCTCAATGCCAACCTGGCCGCTCATGCTTGCGTGAGGGGAATTTCGTACTTGCGCAGCAACTCTTCCCAGTGCCCCTGCGCCCGCAGCAGCAGCTCCGCCACTTCCCGCACCGCTCCGCTTCCGCCCGCCGCCTCGGTCACGTATTTAGCGCATCGCTTCACTTCTGGACGGGCATTGGCGGTCGCGATGCCGAGACCGACGCGATTCATGATCACCACATCCGTCAGATCGTCGCCAACATAGGCCACCTGCTCGGCGGGAATCTTGCTGTCCGCAAGAATCTCTTCCAGAATCGGGATCTTCTCGATGTGGCCCTGATAGATGTAGCTCATTTTGCAATGGCGGGCGCGCGTATCGGTGGCTGGCGAGATGCGTCCGCTGATCACGCCCGTCTTCAGGCCCTTCCAGCCCAGCCACTGCAGCGCGATGCCATCCTGAGAGTCGAAGCCCTTGGTCTCCACCATCGCGCCACTGGCGTCGGGCACATTGTAGAGATGGCCATTGGTGAGGACGCCGTCGACGTCCATCAGCAGCAGGCGGATCTGGGCCGCCAGTTCACGCACTGAATGATTCATGATTCTACAAACAGTTTACGAAAGAGCTGCTGTTGCGACACATGCAGTTCTTGATAAACCTGGTTGTTGGCTGGATCGCTATCAAGGGGCGGCCCCGATTGCATCGCAACGTCGCCGACGTTCGCGATGATGCCCAGCCGTTCGAAGGCCAGCAGTGCCGCGCCTCGGCTGGTGGCTTCGCGCTCGAGGCAGGGTGTCACAGTCATGCCTAAGGCGTCCGCCATCATCTTGGTCCAAGCGCGAGAGGCGAGCAATGCCCCGCCTGAGCCGATCACTTGCCGTGGCGTTCCCAGACTCTCCGCCATGAACAGGAAGATGTCTCGAAAACCAAGCGACACCGCTTCGAGAGCGGCTTGCAAAATGTCCATGGGACTGGTCCCAAGGTCCATCCCGGTAACGGCTGCTCTCAAGTCCGCGCGCCAGTAAGGCGACCTCTCCCCCGCGAAAAAGGGCAGCAGAAGCAAACCATGGGCCCCAGGCTTTCGGTTTGCTAAATCGTTCTCCTCCTCCGCCTCGGAGGGCAACTGGAGGGTACGCCGCAACCAGGCGTACACATCGCCGCCGTTCGAAAGAGACCCGCCCAGGATGAAGCGTTTTCGATCCACCCGGTAACACCATAGTCCATTGGGAATGTCCACTGAATTGCTTTCAAGCACTGCCCGCATCGCGCCGCTCGTCCCCACCATCAGCGAAAACTCGTTCACCGTAGTGCATCCGCTGCCAATGTTATTGCACGCTCCGTCACCCCAAGCCGGGAACCACGGGATGCCATCGAACAGCGGCCACTCAGTTCTATAGGGATCGAGCAGCTTCGTAGCTGGGCGATCCATCGAATCGGCGGGACAGAGTTCGGCCCTGGAAATGGGAAGCACGTCCAGCATCTCTTCGTCGTAGTCGTTCGCCTGCTGGTTCCAGAGGCCGTTTGCCGACGCCATGGAAGTTGAGACGATCGGATCCCCAAACAATCGTAGATAAAGATACTCGCCGAAGGAGATCCAACGCTTGGTCGCCCTGAACACAGTCTCTCGTTCTTTGGATAGCCACACCAGCTTCGAAGGCCAGTAGCTGGTGTGCAGCCTGCAACCGGTTCTTGCATGAGACCGCCTGGGTTCAAGCAGAGTCGCAAGCTTCGTCGCCTCTTTCGCACTGCGGTTGTCGAACGCGTGGATAACCCGCGTAGTCGGTTTTTGGGATTCGTCGATGCCCAGAAGACCGTGCCAAAACGTATCGAATGCGACCGCTACGGGCTTCACCTTCGCGGCGGCCAACTGGGCGTGGATCTTCGTGAGACAGTCGACGCAAAATTTGAGCAGAGCGTCCGAATCCACCTCGACTCCGCCGTCATGAGTCGTCGCAATTTGGTAAGTCTGGTGTTCACCGAACCCGGCCAGCTCTTGTCCACCCGCATCGAATAGCAGAGTGCGCACGCTGGAAGTGCCCACGTCGAGAGTAACGATGCAAGGGGAGGACAAAAGCAACACTCTTTATAGCACTACGTCGGGCGCACTTCTCAGGCTGCGGATCGGGGCAACCAGCAGCCAGCCTACGGAAGCCAGGATTCCCGTTGCGGCAATCGTCAGCACGGGCCGCATTCCGATCGCTTCAGTGAGAAAGCCCCCCACCACAGCGCCCAGCGGGATCACGCCTCGGGTAGCTAACTGCATGGCCGCGTTCACACGTCCGAGCACGTGAGCGGGCGCGATGGTCTGCCGCAAGCTGGTTTCATTGATGAAATAAATTGTCATGGCACAATCGCCAAACAGTTGCGTGGTCATTAAAAAAAACATCGCGCGCGTTTCGGAGCCCCCGGCCAACGGAAAGAGGAACACCACCAAACCATGGGCGACGGCCGTATAGATGAAAGTGGGGCCGAGCCCGAACCTTCGCGTGAGTGGCCCCGCGAGCAACGATCCGATAATCCCGCCTACTCCACCCATCGCGATGGTGACGCCAAGCGCGGCAGGATGCAAATGCAAAGTCTGGATCGCATAAAGCACATATAGCGTGCCCAGGAACCCGGCGAAGAAGAACATCATCACGGAACGAAAAGCAAGAGCCCGCAGCACAGGCTCGCCCGCAATGAAGCGAACGCCTGCGATGCTTTCGCGCCAGACATGCTGCTCCTCATGCGCGGTTCTGTCCGGAGCTGGATCGTGTTTCCGGATGAGTATCACCATCAAAGCGGAAAATACGAAGGATGCCGCGTCCAGAAGCATGGCCATCGGTGCGGTGATCAGTTGGACCAGAATGCCGGTGGTGGCCGGCCCCGCGACCTCGGCCGCCGTGCTGGAGAGCATCAGTTTGGTATTGCCCTCAAAGAGTTGATCGCGCTCCACGAGCGACGGCAGGTACGACTGATACGCCACATCGAAAAAAACGGTGAGCACGCCCGCGAGCGCGGCGAGTACGTAGAGCTGAGGCATGCCTAGAACGTGATACGCCGCTGCAATCGGCACCGAGCATAGGATCGCTGCGCGGCCCAGATCGGTAGCGATGAGAATGGGACGGCGGCGCATGCGATCGACGAACACCCCAGCCGATAAGCCGAAGATCAGCACCGATGCCGAGCCGAGCCCGGCTAGCAGTCCCATCTGCCCGGCGGACGCATGCAGCACGAGCACGGCAGTAAGAGGGAGCCCTTCCCGGGTGATGCGCGATCCGACTTCGGAGACTGTCTGTCCGATCCAAAGCTTTAGAAAATCGGGGCTGCGCCAAAGACTGTTTGAATTGGCAATCCCTCAAGTGTACGTGACATACGGCAATGCTCACGACCGAAAAAGGTGTGGAAATTTCGCGATATTCTGTTAGTATTAGGACAGCATGGCGCTCCCGTCCACAGCCCGTCCTTCCCTCTTCGGCTCCGATTAACCTCCCATTTTCGCGGCACTACCTCTCTAACCCAACAACTAAATAAGGATTATTCCATGCTGAGTGAAGCTGTCCGCTCGGATTTTCCGCAACTGCTCACCGCGTTGCCAGGACCGCGCGCGAAAGCGCTGATCGAGCGCGATGATCGGGTGCTCTCCCCTTCGTATACGAGGTGCTATCCTCTCGTGGTCCATCACGGCGAAGGCGCGATGATCGAGGACCTCGATGGCAACCGCTTCCTTGATTTCAACGCCGGAATTGCCGTGTGCGCTACCGGCCATTGCCACCCCGAAGTAGTCGACGCGATTCAACGGCAAGCCGCCCGCCTGATCCATATGTCGGGCACCGATTTCTATTACGAAAACATGGTGCTGCTGGCCGAGAAATTGGCAGCTCTGGCGCCGGGCGGCGCAAAGAAACGCGTATACTTCGGCAATTCAGGCACTGAGGCCGTGGAAGCCGCCATGAAACTCGCACGCTATCAGACCGGACGCGATCATTTCATCGCCTTCTATGGGGCGTTTCATGGGCGTACCATCGGGTCACTCTCGCTGACCGCGAGCAAGGTGGTCCAACGCAGGCGCTTCGGCCCGCTCATGCCGGGCGTTCACCACGCCACTTACCCCGATTCCTACCGACGGCCCCATGGGCTTGCCCCTGACGATTACGCCGTCCAGTGCGTGCGCGCCATCGAAGATCAGATGTTCCGGTGTACGGTGCCTGCCGAGGACGTCGCAGCCATTATCGTGGAGCCAATTCAAGGGGAAGGCGGCTATTTGGTCCCCCCGCGAGTCTTTTTCGAAGAGCTGCAAGCGCTGGCGCACAAACACGGGATCTTGCTGATCTTCGACGAAATCCAGAGCGGCATGGGACGGACTGGAAAAATGTGGGCCTGCGATCACTTCGATGCCGTACCCGATATCATGACTGTCGCCAAGGGGATCGCCAGCGGCATGCCTCTGAGCGCGATGATCGCCCGGGCCGAAATCATGCAGTGGAAACCCGGCGCGCACGCATCCACTTACGGCGGAAATCCGGTTGCGATCGCCGCCGCTCTAGCCACTCTCGATCTGCTGGAACGGGAGCTGATCGACAATGCCGCAAACGTAGGCGATTATCTGTCTGGCCGCATGCGCGACTGGCCGCGGCGCTTCCGGCACGTGGGCGATGTGCGAGGTCTCGGCCTCATGATCGGCGTTGAAATCGTGCGCGACCGCGAAACCAAAGAGCGGGCTCCCGATCTGCGGGACCGTTTGGTCGACATGGCATTCGAGCGCGGGTTGCTGATCCTGGGAGCGGGCCAAAACACGATCAGACTCTGCCCGCCCTTGGTGATTTCGCGCGATCAAGCCGATTTCGCGGTGAGTACACTGGAGGAATGCCTGAGGCGGATCGAGTAACGCGCGGGCCGCGTACCCTCGACGTCGGCTGCGGAATCAACAAATACCCGGGCGCAATCGGCGTGGATCGCAACCCGCACACGCGCGCGGACGTCATTTGCGACTTGGACCACTTTCCTTACCCGTTCCAGAACGCCTCGTTCGCCTCGGTTCGGGCCATTCACGTGATCGAGCATGTTGCAGACGTGGTGAAAACGATGGAAGAATTCCATCGGCTGCTGACGCCGAACGGGCGGGTACTGATCGCCACCCCGCATTACACCGACTTCAGTTCGTTTTGCGACCCCACTCATCGTTGGCACTTGAACAGCTTCTCGTTTCGCTACTTCGGAGAAAATCACGGAGGATTTGGTTATTATTCGCAGGCTCGATTTCGAGAGATTTCCATGCGGGTAAAGCTACTAGCATTCTGGAGGTGGCTCGGCTTCGAGCTTCTGGTCAACTATTTCCCTCGCTTTCGCCGATTTTGGGAGTACTATTTGTGTTACGTCGTGCGCGGAAAAGTGATGGAATTCGAGTTCGAAGCGATCAAAACCCATGCTGACGCAACTTCTGGAACTGGCTGACGCGCTGCGTCATCGAGGGCGGAGCCGTCATTGGCCCGAGGATCACGCTTTGGGACGCCGTGGCGAGGACATCGCGCACCGTTTTCTGCAACGCGCGGGCATGCTGGTGGTGGCCCGCAACTACCGCATGGAGTCAGGCGCGGGCGAGATCGACCTGATTGGATGGGATCGCGAGTTTCTCGTTTTCGTCGAGGTCAAGACTAGGCAAAGCGAGGACTACGGAGCGCCTGACAGGGCTATCGGCCAGGAGAAGCAGCGGGCGTTGCTGCGCGCGGCCAAGGACTACGCTCGCCATGCGGACATTGCGTGGGAGAGCGTTCGTTTCGATATCGTCAACGTGCTGATGCGGCAGCCCCCGGCAGTGACGCACTTTCGCGACGTGCTTCCCGTCCGAGCGGAAGCCGCCGCGTTATAATCGCGCTTGCCGGAATTTCGTCAAGACCCTATCGCGGGTTACTGGGTCGCCATTTCCAGCGAGCGATCCGACCGTCCCATCGATTTTTCTGGAGCCTTTCACCAAGCCAGGTCCAGCCGACCTTGCCCGTTCTGTCCAGGAAACGAGGGCTTAACCCCGCCTGAATTCCTTCGGTATCTCAAGGAGGACGGAAGCGGCTGGCGCCTGCGCGTGATTCCCAACAAATTCCCGGCCCTTACGGTCAAAGAAGGCGGACAACATGAAGTCATCGTCGATTCGTATTTGCATGTTCCAACGTTCGGCCAACTCCCGCCGTGCGCCGGGCGGGATCTGCTTGCGGCCTCGGCGGATCGGTTTATCGAATTGAAGCGCGATCCCAATTTCCGATATGTGCAGCTCTTCAAGAACAACGGACCGGGATCGGGAGCTTCGCTGGAGCATCCGCACTCGCAACTGCTGGCGCTGCCGGTGGTCCCGACACAAGTGGGTCTTGAGCTTCGGGGCGCGCTGGACTACTACGATCGACATCAAACGTGCGTATTTTGCGAGATGATTCGCGGCGCGAGCCGGGATAGTCTTGTGGTTTGGGAAGACGAGCAGGTGATGGTACTGGCACCCCCGGCTCCGCGCTTCGCCTTCGAGACGTGGATCCTACCGCGACGACATCTGTCTCATTTCGAAGCGTCCGGGGACCGGCTTCTTCAGGCCGCAGGCTCGGCATTGCATGACACCCTAAAGCGTATCGAGGAGCTGCTGCATTGTCCGCCGTACAATTTTCTGCTGCATACGGCGCCCCTCCAAGATGCAGGGTCAGACTCGTATCATTGGCACATCGAGATTCTTCCGCGCGTAAGCGGGATCGGCGGATTCGAGTTTGGAACGGGCTGCTATATCAATACGGTCTCCCCCGAGCAGTCCGTATTCAGGTTGAGAGGGTCACGAACGCCCTAACGATTCCAGAGCTTTATGCCGATAGAAGAAGTATCCATTGACGAAACGTCCGTTCTACAATCGGCTTGAATGGAAAAATTTCGATTGGACGGCTTAACAGCGGCGGTGACCGGCGGCGCAAGTGGAATCGGCGAATCCGTATCTCGCGCTTTTGCCTCGGCAGGCGCGAACGTGTGCATTTTGGATCTAAATGAGGAACGTGGCAAAGCTCTTGCCGCCCAGTTGCCGGGGGCGACAGCGCTCATCTGCGACATCACGGACGAAGCAGCAGTCCAGAAAACGTTTGCTGGATTACAAAAACTTGATATCCTGGTAAATAACGCAGGCATAGGATTGGTAGGCGGAATCGAGGAGACCTCGCTCGGCGATTTCCAGAAGATCTTTCGCGTCAACGTGGAGGGTCTTTTCCTGGTTACGCGGAGCGCGATGCCCTTGCTACTCGCCGCACGTGGCGTGATTGTGAACATAGGATCAGTGGCGGGATTGATCGGCGTGAAGAAGCGGTTTGCTTATTGCGCCACGAAAGGTGCGGTAATCGCATTGACACGGCAATTGGCCGTAGACTATCCTACACAGATCCGAGCTAACTGCATTTGTCCAGGAACGGTGGATACCCCGTTCGTGGAGGCGTACCTGGAGAAGTATCACAAGCACGAGAAGGAGAAGGTGCGCGGAGAGTTGAATCAGCGGCAGCCCATCGGTCGCTTGGGAAACCCGGACGAGATTGCCTCTATGGCGCTGTATTTGGCTTCGCCAGCGGCCAGCTTCGTGACCGGTTCGGTGCTTACAATCGATGGGGGATGGACTGCCGCTTGACGTGAGGGGTCCATTCATACATAATTTAGAGCAGGTTGCAGCACCCAAGTTAAAGTTAAACGTTTCGGCTAGGACCTTAAATCGAACAAATGACGCATCGCACGATGGTTCGCATTCTGGTTGTTTTGTCGGCGCTCGGGCTACTCTCCAGTTCCGCGTTTGGAAGCACCCGGCATAAAGCTAAGAAAGCAATCGCCCGGAAGGTGACGCACAGTTCTGCGCGAAGCTCCGGGCGGACCGGCGGTGTGAACAGGAGGGCGAAGGTCCAGCGTGCCTCGTTTGGCACTGCGCACAATCCCTCCAGCCACCTTGCGCGGCTGCGGGCATCCAGAAAGCGTTTCATCTTCAATCCCTGGACGGAGCCGACGTTCGCGGATTCCACCTCCGGCGACCGCGTTGACGGCGAAGATCTGATCGTCCGCAGAGCTGCAGTGCAGGCGCTTGGTCCCTATAACGGCACGGTGGTCGCGGTGGATGCCCAAAACGGACGTATTCTCTCTCTCGTCAACCAAGGCTTGGCGTATAAGAGCGGCTTTCAGCCGTGCTCGACGATCAAACTGGTGGCAGCATTAGCCGGTTTAAACGAAGGATTGATTGACCGGGATACGGCGGTTCGCGTCGGTCGCCGTACCAGCATGGATCTGACTGAAGCCATTGCGCGCTCGAACAACTACTACTTCGCGACTGTGGGAAACCGGCTTGGTTTTGAGAAGGTAACACAGTACGCCAGGAAGTTCGGACTTGGCGAGAAAGCTGGCTACAACATTCCTGAGGAGCAGGCAGGCACTCTACCCGACAGCCCCCCGAGTGAAGGTGGAGTTGGCATGATGACCAGCTTCGGATCTGGAATTAACCTGACCCCCTTGCAGTTGGCCGCGCTGGTGACGGCCATGGCTAACGGGGGCACGCTGTACTATCTTCAACATCCCAAGGGCCAAGACGAGGTCGCGAACTTCACGCCCCGGGTCAAACGCCAGCTCGATATCGCCCACTGGATGCCCCAAGTGAAACCGGGAATGGGAGGAGCGGTCGAATATGGCACCGCTCGCCGGGCCAGTTACAATCAAAACCAGCCTATCTTCGGCAAAACCGGCACCTGTTCGGACATTCGTTCGCCGGGCGTGCATCTTGGTTGGTTTGGTTCGTTTAATGAAACCGGGAATAAGAAGCTGGTGGTTGTGGTTCTGTTGACGGGCGGTCGGCCCATCAACGGCCCGGTAGCTTCTGGGGTCGCCGGCTCCGTGTACCGCAATCTCTCGGACCAGGGCTACTTTGGGCAGCCCACTGTCGCCGCGGTCCCAGTGGTACTTCTTTCTAATTAATCAGGGACAATAGGAGCATGGCATCGCTCCCATTTAGAGTTGCTCTCGCATGCGGCTGGCTTCCCGCAGCAACCGAGGGACCTGGCGGTGAGTTTGTCGACCAGCACCTCCTGACGCGCCACCGCGAAAAAGATCTGGTCGGCGTAATCGAAGCTCACCCCGAGCTTCTCGGCTTTGGCATTGACAAAAGCACCGCCATCGTCGTTCAAGGAAACCGCTTCAAAGTAGTCGGAATCAGCAAGGTCGCGATCTACGACGGACGCGAACCTGACGGCAACAACTATTTTTTCCTCTCGCCGGGCGACACCTACGACCTGAGAAAGAAGTGAGCGGGGCGGAAGCCTTACTCCTCCTTCTCTCCGCTCGGTCCGGCACGGTGCAACTTCCAGCAGGTCGAATCGAAGTCTCGCGTGAACTCCTCCTGCCCCAGGGTGCGCACGATCTCACCATCGTGGGCAATGGCACGACACTGCATCTCACCAACGCCTTTAAAGGCCGGGCAGCCATCGTGTGCCGCGACTGCCGCAACCTGAATATTCGCAATCTCATGATCGACGGAAATCGCATAGCCCTTGAGCAACCGACCGGTTTGCCTCCGGGAGATATGACGTTTTCAAAGTTTTTCGCTTTGAACGGCATCCTGATCGAGGACAGCGGCCCCATCTGGATGGAGCACGTCGATTTCATCAATATTCCGAATTTTGCAGTCCTGATCAGCCGTTCCAACAACGTTTCGCTCATCCATATCTCCGTGGCCGATAGCGGTTCGCGGAATGCAAAAGGCCGGAACAACACCTCCGGTGGCATTCTGCTGGAGGAGGGAACTTCAAACTTTCTGGTTGCCGATTCCGTGTTTCGCAATATCCGAGGCAATGCCGTTTGGACGCACGCGTATTTCCATTCACCCCGCAATGTGCGCGGAAAAATCGCCCATAACCAGTTCAGCGACATCGGACGGGACGCAATCCAGGTCGGGCACGCCAGCGAGGTTACCGTCGCGGGCAACACCGGGCAAAGAATCGGACTCCGCCTCCCCGAAGTAGACCTCGAAAACATGGGCACGCCGGTTGGCATCGACACGGCGGGCAACGTGGACAAGAGCGTCTACGAGTACAACCGATTCGAGGAAGTGAACGGGAAATGCATCGACCTGGACGGCTTCCACGATGGAGTGGTACGCGGCAACACCTGCATCAATCGGGGCAAGCCGGAAGACTACGCCTACGGCAACTTCGGCATCTCGCTCAACAACACCAGCAACGAAATGCAATCGCGAAATATCGTCATCGAAGATAATACTCTGGAAGGGATGAAGTTTGGCGGCATCTTTGTGATTGGCGAGGGACACAAGATCGTGCGCAACAAAATGAGTCGTCTGAATACGGCCCATTGCAATGAAATGAATCTAAAGTTTGGCTGCCTCCCGATCGCAGGCGAACCCGGATTTCTCGAGAGCGGGATCTATCTCGCCCGACGCGCCGAAAAGCCCGATCCGGCGCGCAATCTCACGATCGAAAACAACTCTATCTCGGGCTGGAAAATGGCCAAAGATTGCATACTGGCCGCACCGGGCGTCTCTTTGGCGGACAATCACATTCGAGGAAACCGCTGCTCGAATGAGTGATGTTCCGATCAGCAATGTCTCCGAGCAGATGCGAGCCGACTGGAACCAGCGCGCCCGCGAGGACGCGCATTACTACGTGGCCTTCGGCAGCCGCAATCAGGACGAAGAGGGCTTTTTAAAAACTGCTTTAGATGTGGTCGGCGCCATCGAGTGGGAGTTCAAGCGTTTCCCAAAGGACTCGAACCGGCGCGCCTGGCGTGCTCTCGAAATCGGCTGCGGACCCGGTCGCCTCATGAAGCCGCTCAGTCCCCACTTTGGCGAAATCCACGGGGTGGACGTTTCCGACGAAATGATCCGCATCGCCCGCGAGAGGCTGCGCGATATCCCGCACGCGCATGTGCACGCCACCAATGGCTCCAGCCTCAACCGTTTCGCGGATCAATCCTTCGAAATCGTCTACTCGTATGCGGTTTTCCAACATATTCCTAGCCGGTCCGTCGTCCTCGAGTACATGCGCGAGATCGTGAGAGTCCTGAAGCCCGGCGGAGTTTTTCGAGGACAGTTTAACAGCCTGCCGCTATCCGAACAGCCCGACACATGGAGCGGCGTGAGTTTCACCACCACGGAGTTGCGCGATTTCGCTGCCGCGAATAGTCTCCAACTGCTGGCTCTCGAAGGCGCGGGCACTCAATACCTGTGGACCACCTGGCGCAAGCCAGCCGTTCCATCCCCGAGCGCCGATCCCGCCCCCGTATCCATTCGCCGCATCACCAACGCATCCAGCAGCGAACCCGTCGTGCCCAACCGAGGCGCGCTCGCCGCCATCTCCCTTTGGACCGTCAATCTCCCGACCGCCGCCGACCTGAACACCTTGGATGTCCGCATTGACGGCCAGCGAGGCGAGGTCGTCTATATCGGCCCGCCCGAAGCGGATGGACTTCAGCAGATCAACGTTCTGCTGCCGAGCAGCACGCGCACCGGACTGGTTCCCGTGAAGCTGCTCCAAGCGTCGGCCTATCTCCGAGTGATCCCGGCTGGACCAATGGTGCCGCGCATTATTGCCGTCACCGATGGAATCAACATCGTGGACGAGAACCGCTCAACCTCGGGCACCGTGAAAATCCAATTGGATGAAGTACGCAGCCCCGAACTGATCACCGTCAAAGTGGGAGGCTTGCCGGTGCGCGAGCTGAAAACATTTTGCACCGACCCTGTGACGCCGCGCTACGAAGTGAACTTTCGGCTGCCCGAAGGAATCCCGCCCGGACGGCACGACATTACGGTACGAATCGGCAAGCGAGCGTTGATGCCTCGGGAAATCGACGTCTCTCTACAAACCTAAGAATTCGACCGTCTCCGTCCACATCGTATCCAGAACATCGATCAATTCGTGATCCGATTCGAGCAGCCGCACCTTCGCGCCCGCTTGCCGCGCCGCGAACTCCCCAGACAGCTCTGCAGGCACCACCGTATCGTGCGTACCATGGAAGATGAGCGCAGGCTGACCGCAATCGGGATAATCTTCATACCGCTCGCCATCCTCGATGATCCCGTAGCTCAGGTTGATCGTGCGCCCTTCTCCATAGTGATAGACCGGCAGAAAACCGCCTGCAAACGGCTGCCGCCAGCGTCGTGCAAAACAGAACGCCGGAGCCATAAGCACCAACTTCTGCACCTCGGGATGCCTCGCCGCGTACAGCGCAGCCAGATACCCGCCCATGCTCGATCCCATCAGCACGACAGCTTCGTCCTTGCATGCCGCTTCAATTACCCGGAGTTGCCCCGATATCGTCAGATGCTCGAAGTCTCCAGCTGCGAGATCAGGGACCTCCAGCGCGATTCCCTTCGCGGCAAAACGCTCCCCAAACCAGCGCGCCTTCTTCGAGAGCGGGCTGCTCGCGAACCCATGCAGATAGACCACTCGGCTCATGGTGCCACTGACGGCTGCCAGTCCGAGTAGCGATAGATGCTTTCCATTGCAAGATCTCCGTTGACAAAGCGCCGATATACCAGCGCGGCAGGCAACAGTGCGCCGCCCACAACCATGTAATCCAGTTTGGCCGCGTCTCGAATCTCGTTCTTCCCGCGAGCATGGGTGACGTTGAGAACAATCCTGAGCGGCAGATAGTCGCCCTGGCGAACCGAAATTTCGCCCTGCAACTTTTCGGACCTGTTGCTCCCGCCCTCGGAAATATGCAGCGATTCGTCCCCAGTCTGCTGCTTGAAGCCGATCAGCCAGGCATCATCTACGCCGATCCGAGCATCCCCGGCGAACTCGAACGAGTATTTGGAAAGGTTGGGGCGAGTGAACAGCAGGATCAATTGGCCGAAATCGGTGGCCGACCCGGCTAAGCAAGTCTTCTCGAATTCCTTCAGCAATGCGATCTTGCCGCTATCTGAAGTCGAGGCTAGTTCCCGCTCAAACTCTGCTCGCCCGGTTTTCTCGCCATCCAGCGAATTGCCATCGACCGATACGATCCGCCGAAGCTCGCGCAACGCCTCGGGCGAACCCTTCAACGCGCCCAGTGAGTACAAGGAAACGATCTCACGTGTTCGAAACCCCGGCGGCAGCTTGCCCTTTCCCTTCGTAAGCGCTTTTTGGGTCAGCGTTTCGAGCCCGATAAAGTGCGGCGCGGTCTGCCACAATCCAGACGCTTCTTTGGAGATGCGATAGAGGGCGTCGGTCACCCGCGGGTCCTGCTGCGCGACGAGAGTAGACAGAAGCCATGCTGCGCACAAGCCCAGCCTGCTCACACTCATTGTCTAGATTGTGCCATGCCAGTTTTGTGGGGCGGGACCCTGTCCCGCAGCCGACGCCCTCGTCGGCTTGCTCGAACTTATTAATCGCGCAGGAGCCGGACGAGGTGGCCTTGGGCAATCCTGCCCGTGGCGGCCTTTTAGGGCGTCTATGCCGCTTCTCGTTCCGCGACCGCGCTGGTTAGCTTCGCCACCCGAATCGATTTCGCGATGCCAAAGTACGACATAAGCCGAAGAGTAAGCCACGAGGGATCGAACTCATACCACGCAAGCCCATGCCGCGCCGAGGTCGGGTGTGCATGGTGATTGTTATGCCAGCCCTCGCCAAAAGTCATCAGTGCAACCCACCAGTTATTCCGCGAGTCATCCCGGGTATTAAACCGTCTGGATCCCCACATGTGAGTGGCCGAGTTCACCAGCCAAGTTGCATGCAAGCCGAACGTCACTCGCACGAAGATTCCCCAAAACATCAGCGGCCAGCCGCCAATCGCAAGCAGGATCACGCCCAGAACAACCTGCGGAATCCAGTGGTAGTTATTCAGCCAGATATAAAAGCGGTGCTTGGCTAAATCCGGAGCGTATTTGGACATCATGGCGGTGTTGGCGTGATTGGCTTCGCCGAACAGGATCCAGCCCACGTGCGACCAGAAGGCCCCGTCGCGCGGAGAGTGCGGGTCGCCTGCATGATCTGATTTTTGGTGATGAATGCGGTGGGTGGCCACCCAGAAAATCGGCCCGCCCTCAAGCGTCAGCGCTCCGCACAGAGCGAAAAAATATTCAAGCGGGAGCGGCACTTTGAAGGACCGGTGCGTATGCAGCCGGTGGTATCCCAGGCTGATGCCCAGGCCAATGCTCATCCAATACAAAAACACGGTCGCGGCGAAAACGCGCCAGCTGAACATGAAGAGTGCGGCCACGGCACCCACGTGAAAAAGTGCGAAAACAATCGTCGTCAGCCAATTCATTTTTTGGCGGTTCGGGAAGCTGGTGATCTCTGTGCTCATTTGAAATTTTAGGAATGCGAAGTCTACAATTCCAAGCTAGCAATGAAACCCCGGCGCGTCTGTAAGAGTTCTGTAATGACGAAGCTAACGACAAAGTACGGGGGAGGGGAACAAACCAAACGCAGCAAAAACGGTGGGGGTAGCCTTGAAGAAACACTCGCGAAAAGTGCCGAAACCGGCGCTTTCGTCAACCAGATTCCGGCTTCGGCACAACTCGTGGGTGCTAAATCGATTCCGGGCCGGTTCCATCGCCTTCCAGATACGGACCCGGAGGCATGTTTTCCAAATCTTCTTCAACCTTGGGCTCGTTCTTACGTTCCTCTTTACGCTGCGCCTTTGCCTGGCGCTTTTCGAGACGTGCTGTTTCTTTTTGTTTCTTCTGATAAGTCGACCTGCCGCGTCCTGACATATTGCCTCCTCACAAATCTCAGGGTACCAGATTGGAGGGCCAACAGCCGTGCCCCAAACCGTGTTACTATACTGAAAGCTATTGAACCCCTCCGTACATCGATGTGCCGATTGTATTCCGAATATCGTGTCCTCGCTATCGCTATACCGTCCTGCTCGATTCCGCTGGATTTTGATCGCTAACTAACATCAATTGCAAAAAAGGAAGCACCATGAAAGAAACAGGGACAGTAAAGTGGTTTAACGCCGCCAAAGGATTTGGATTCATTGCACGCGAGAACGGTGAAGACGTGTTCGTTCACTTCTCGGCCATCGAAGCAAGCGGCTACCGTACGCTGGAGGAAGGACTTCGCGTATCTTTTGTCGTAAAGCGCGGCCCCAAAGGCCTGCAAGCCGAGCAAGTTACCCCCGCCTAACGAAACCCAGTAAAAAACGAAAAACGTAGTTTCGCCCGGCTTATTCCGCACCCGCACGGTTCCATCCGGGACCGTGCGGGCATCAATGGCCCCCAATGCTGGCTACCACCTAACGCTTGGGGGCTTTCAGTGTAACTTCCCCCCAGTTACCCACCTGTACTCTTTAACAACCTTAGCCAACTGGAGCTCAGATCCCCATTGACTGAGCGAAACGGCATGGCCAAATGAGAGACATTCATCGGGAGCAATCTATCGCCACTTGCGACGCACGCAAGGGGAGCTCAAAGCTGGCGGTTGTTTAGCGCATCCCTGTTCGGTTCCAAAAACTGCTCGGCTGCAAGGTAGACGTAGTGGCTAAGCCAGTTCGCAAGCGCCCCTTTCAGCATGAGATCGACCGGGACCGCGCCCTTGCCTTCTGACGCCTCCCGCTATTTGCAGCACATCATCTAGAGAACGCTGATCGATGCTTGAAACCGTGACCATCTGCGATCAAGGGCTCGCCGTTCGATGCTATAGTAAGTAACTCGGCCACCATCTTATGCCCACTCGACGCGCTCTTCTTGCCGCCACCGCCGCCCTCGCCGCCGCGGGGCAAGCCCCGGCCGCCCCAACCAAAAATATGAATCTCGGCACGTTTTCAATCAGCTTAACTGTCAAGGACCTGGAAGCGTCCAAGCAGTTTTACGAGAAGTTCGGTTTCAAGGCGTTCGCCGGAGTCCAAGCGCAGAACTGGCTGATCATGAAGAACGGCGATCATGTCATAGGCCTCTTCAAAGGCATGTTCGACAAGAACATACTAACCTTCAACCCTGGCTGGGACAGCAACGCCAAGAAACTCGCTGCTTTCACGGATGTGCGCGAACTGCAGCGCCAGTTGAAGGCGCAAGGCGTTCAGTTGGCGAAGGAAGCAGACGAGAGCACCACCGGCCCGGCGAGTTTTGTCGCCATGGACCCCGACGGAAATCAGATTCTCTTCGATCAGCACGTCTGAGCTGGCGACCCCGGCAACTACGCGCTGCTTGTCTGTGATCGGGCCGCAGACGTGGCCAACTCATCGCAACGATTATTATCCGCATGGGATGCATGACCCTTGGTCCACTCCCAAGTCGTGTTATGCCGCGCGTTCTGGGTATCCAGCTCCAGCCACAGATCCTGATTCACCACTGCCTTCTTATCGGACGTTTTCCAACCGTTCCGCTTCCAATTCTGAATCCACTTAGTAATTCCGTTCTTGACATAATTGGAGTCGGTGACGATCACCACCTCGCAGCGCTCCTTCAACGCCCGCAGACCCTCAACCGCTGCCTGGAGTTCCATTCGGTTGTTGGTGGTATCTTCGTCCGACCCGAACAACTCCTTCTTCAGCTCGCCATACCTCAGCACGCACGCCCATCCGCCGGGTCCGGGATTGCCCAGACATGCGCCGTCCGTAATCAATTGCACCTTTTTCACGCCGGGACCGCTTCAAGTTCGGTCTGAAAGAACGCATCCACGCAATCCAGAATCTGCGCAGATTCCATCGAGCGATAAATATCCACGCGCAGCTTCGATCCGTTCCGCACTCCGTGGGTGAAGTACGTCGCGAACTGCTTCATCTTCCCGACTGCATCCGGCTCATCGCGCTCGCGCAGCATTTCGTAGTAGGTCTTCATGATCTCGTAGCGCTGCTGTTCCGTCGGATGATCGTACCTTCCTGTTTGCAGGTACTGCTGGATCTGCCGGAAAATCCACGGATTGGAAGAGGCGGCCCGTCCGATCATGACAGCATCGCAGCCGGTCTCTTCAGTCATCCGCACGGCATCTTCCGGCGTGAGCACATCCCCGTTTCCGATCACGACAATGTTCTTCACGGCCTGCTTCACCTCGGCGATGCGAGTCCAATCGGATTTGCCTGCATACCCTTGTTCGCGGGTGCGCGGGTGCAGCGCCACCGCTTGCAAGCCGCAATCTTCGGCTAAGCGGGCCATTTGAACCGCCACCAGCTCCTGATCGTTCCAGCCCGCGCGGAACTTCATCGTCAGCGGGATGGTGATGGCGGAGCGCACCGCACGCAGGATTTCTTCCACCAGAGGAAGATCGCGCAGCAGGCCAGAACCCCCGTTGCACTTGACCACTTTATTCACTGGGCAGCCGAAGTTGATGTCGACCACATCGAAGCCTAAATCCTGGCAAACTTTGGCGGCTTCGGCCATCACCTGAACGTCGGAGCCAAAGAGTTGCGCGGAGATCGGATGTTCCTCGGGTTCGAACGCCAGATACCGGAAAGTTCGCGTCATCTTCTTCGCGCCCACCGATTTCACCACGCCATGCGAGCTGGTAAATTCGGTCATAATCAAGCCGCAGCCGCCCTGATTGCGAATCAAGCGACGAAATACCGTGTCCGTAACACCGGCCATGGGGGCGAGCACGGTGGCGGGTGCCATCTGCACCGGACCGATCCGAAACTCAATGGGGAACGACATGCTGACCTCATTTTACCGGGTCCGGCCCGGAAACCCAACCCCACCCGAACACGTTTATTCTAAGGAGGACTATGGACCCTAAGATTCTGCTGGCCTTTGCCGGGGGTGCGTTGCTCGCTTCTGGAATTGTGTACGTGGCGGTCAAGCCCCAACCGGTTAGACAACCGACGTTGACAGCGTCAAGTCAGCCCATGGAGATTTCGCCTGCCGAACCCGCACCTGCCCCAAAAGTTGCGTCGTTGCCCGAGCCCGCCCCGGCACATGTCGCGGCGCCAAAGCCAAAAATCGCTAAGCCTGCTATTGCTGCTGAACCGGAGGTTGAACCCGATCCGCCCAAGCCTGAGATCCGGCAGCAGGAGCCGGCCCCAGTGCCCGCCGCTGCTCCTCCCCCGGAAGCTCGAGTTGAGGCTCCTGCGCCTCCACCTCCTCAAAAGCACCAGGTAACAGTGGCGGCCGGAACGATTATCCAGGTGCGCGTAGGCGAATCGATTTCGACCAAGAAGAATCAGGCCGGCGATACGTTTCTGGTTACGTTGGCTCAGCCGCTGGTGATCGATGGTTTTGTAATCGCAGAGAAGGGAGCTCGGGGCGAAGGGCGGATCGTGGAAGCGGACCCCGGGGGGAAAGTGCGCGGAACCTCCAAGCTCACAGTTGAACTAACGAAATTCACGACATCCGATGGCCAGCACATCCGCATTCGCAGTGCGTCGTTCGACAAGGTTGGCCAGTCCGGTGCAAAAACGGACGCGGCGAAGGTGGGTATCGGGGCGGCGCTGGGAGCCGCGATCGGGGGCCTTGCTGGCGGCGGGAAGGGTGCGGGGATCGGAGCAGGCGTGGGTGGCGCGGCAGGAGCAGGCGACGTGCTATTGACCCGCGGCCCGGAGGCCGCAATTCCCGTGGAGACGCGTTTAAGCTTCCGCGTTCAGGAAGACGTAGTGATTACAGAACGGCTCTAGCCAGCCGAACTGGAATTAGAACATGCTGACGGCATATATCCAAGCCGCGATGCGCCACGCACACTACGAAATCATTGCTAACCGGAAGCCCTTGTACGGTTGGATCCCGGAGTGTCAGAGCGTCTGGGCTACGGGTGAGACGCTCGAAGCCTGCCGCGAGGAACTGCAAAGCGTTTTGGAGGACTGGATCGTACTTGGGCTTCGTCTTGGCCTAGCGATGACCGCCCCGCCACAAGCCCCACCCAAGCAGCAACCACGCCGCAATAAAAGCCAAGCCGCCGAACGGCGTCACCGCACCCAAAACCCGAACGCCGCTGATCGCCAGCGCATAGAGACTCCCCGAAAAAAGCAGGATGCCCGCCGCCAGCAGCATCCCGACTCGCGACCCCGCGGTCTCAGTCAAGGCGCCAGCCCTCACGAATAACGGCACTATCAGCAGCCCAATCGCATGCACGAAATGATAAAACACGGCCCTCTCGTATACTCCCATCGAGTAAACATCGAGCGTCCCGCGCAAGCCGTGAGCGCCGAAAGCGCCCAAGGTAACGGCCAAGGCCATCGCGACCGCTCCCACCGCCGACCACCCCATTGCTCAATTACACCATTCCCTAAGCCCCTGCTATACTCAAAGTTCGCCGCTAGGTCGATGTAGGTAGAGGTGTGTTGTGTTTTTCAGCGTGAAGGATCTGGAAGTTCGGAAGGTTCATTTCGACGTGACCTTTCAGCCGGGGGAGATCGACTTTCTCGATCCCGGACTTCGCCAAATCAGTCCATTGGAAGCCGGAGGCACGGCCGAATTGCTGGGTAACACGCTGGGCGAGATCCGCGTGCAGGGAAAGTTGCAGGCCACCATGGAAGCGGATTGCGACCGTTGCTTAGAAACGGCGCGCCATCCGGTTGAATCGACCTTCGACTTGTTTTATCGCCCCGCGCCGCCTGCCCACCCGCATCATGGGGAGGAAGAGGTTGAACTCGACGAGGGTGAAATCGAGCTTTCCTTCTATGAAGGGGGCGGCCTTGATTTGAAAGAAGTTTTGCGGGAGCACATACTGCTCTCGTTGCCGATGCAGCGCATCTGCGATGAAGCATGCAAGGGAATCTGTCCGATCTGCGGACAGAATCGGAACAAGTCCGGTTGCGATTGCCATGCGAAGTCCGCCGATGATCGCTGGGAAGCACTAAAAAGTTTTAACGCTAAAAAATTGAGTAACACGAGAGGAATTTGAAATGCCGAATCCAAAACGACGCCATTCCAAGCGCCGGACGTCTATGCGACGCGCACATGACCATTTGCGAGCAGCCGGGGTATCCGAGTGCCCGAATTGCCACGAACCTAAGCTCCCGCACCGCGCTTGCCCGAATTGTGGCCGATATAAAGGCCGTGAAGTGATCGAAGTCGCCGAAGAGTAGTCCGGCCGCCACGGTGTTTTGACGTGAACTCCGTCTCATGTTGACCATTGCGGTGGACGCCATGGGAGGCGACAATGCCCCAAAAGCGGAAATCGAGGGTGCTATTAGCGCCGCCCGATCCTTGAACGTCAGGATTATTCTCGTGGGACGGGAAGAGGTTATTCAAAAGGAACTGGCTCAGCATGATGGCGTGAAAGCGCTGCCTATTGAAATCCACAACGCCACCGAAGTGGTGACGATGGAAGACAGTGCTGGCAAAGCGATGCGCGGCAAACGGGATAGCTCCATCCGGGTTGCTTCCAGGCTCGTCAGGGAAGGCATCGCCCAGGGCGTTGTGTCGGCCGGCAATACCGGAGCCGTGATGGCCACGGTGAAAATCGTGCAAGGAATGCTTCCGGGGGTGGAACGGCCCGCGTTGGCGTCCGCTTTTCCGACTCTCAAAGGTTCGCCGGTGGTGGTGATCGACGTTGGAGCGAACGTCGATTCGAGTCCCCGCATGCTGGCGCAGTTTGCCGTGATGGGAGAAATCTACTCCCGCGTGGTGTTTCGCAACCCTAAGCCTCGGGTCGGCCTGCTCTCGATCGGCGAGGAAGAGCACAAAGGAAACGACCTTACTCGCGCGGTCACTCCGCTGCTGAAGAGCTTGCCAATCCACTTCATCGGGAACGTGGAGGGCCGAGACCTCTATGCGGGGGAGACGGACGTCATCGTCTGCGATGGATTCGTTGGCAATGTCGCACTCAAGGTCAGCGAAGGCCTGGTGGATATGTTTCGCAAGATGTTGCAAGAATCCCTGCAGGCCACGATCACTAGAAAAATCGGCTATGTTCTGGCACGGGAGGCATTTAATGATTTCAAGAAGCGTGTGGACTACTCCGAATACGGCGGCGCTCCCCTGCTCGGGATCCGCGGCGTCTGCATCATTAGCCACGGTCGCTCGAATGCCAACGCCATCAAGAACGCCATTCGTGTCGCTGCGGAACTTGCTGGGGGCGGGGTCAATCAACGGATCGAAGCCGAACTCGGCAGGTGGTCCGCGAAGGGTAAGTCCGCCGATTAGCTTGTGGCGTTTTGCGCTCGCAGCGGGACTTGCGACGGCGTCTCTGTTCGCTGCGGAAGATCCGGTTAAGTGGACCTTGACGCTCGATTCAGGGGCAGTCCCTCCCGGCGCTTCTGTGCTGGCCCATTTGAGCGGCAAAATCGATCCTGGCTGGCATCTCTACTCCGCAACCACTCCCAAAGGCGGACCGAACCAGACCACTGTCGCCTTGAGCGAAAATCCCGCCATCGCTGGCTTTGAAGTGTTTCAGCCCAAGCCTGATCGCAAGTTCGATCCTAATTTTCAACTGGATACAGAGACTTTTCAAAACGAAGCCAATTTCCTGATCCGGGTGGATCTTAAGAAAGACGCGGTTGCGGGACCACTTGAACTTACTGGGAACGTGCGTTACCAGACGTGCACGGAAAAGATCTGTCTGCCTCCCAAGAAGAAGTCGGCCTCGGCGACTCTGGCCATTGACCCTGCAGCCAAATCGGCTGCGGTGGCGATTCCGGCCGGGTACTTCTCTATCAGCGCTGCCGAGGGCGCTTCCAAGAAACCCCTTCCCGCTCAAGCTTCCGAGGAGGGACTAGGGCAATTTCTGCTCATCGCCTTCGGAGCCGGACTGGCCGCCATCTTCACGCCCTGCGTCTTCCCCATGATCCCGTTTACAGTCTCCTATTTCCTCAAGCGCGAGAACACGGCCAAGGGGGATGGCATCATGCAGGCCGTAGTTTTCTGTCTCGGGATTGTCGTTCTTTTCACGGGCTTGGGCCTCCTTACCAAGGCGATCGCCGGTCCGTTTGGGGTGATTCAATTAGGGTCCAGCCCGTGGGTGAACGGGTTCATTGTCATCGTCTTTGTAATCTTCGGGTTGAGTCTCCTGGGTGCTTACGAATTGACGCTCCCCTCGGGGCTCCTGACGAAGCTTGACAAGGCCTCGCAACGCGGCGGGTATGTCGGCACGCTCCTTATGGGACTGACTTTCTCGCTGACCTCGTTCGCGTGCGTGGGTCCGATCGTAGGTCCGTTGCTGGTTGCATCCGTTCAATCCAACGGGCTGAAGCCAGTGCTCGGAATGATGGCGTTTGCGACAGGCCTGGCCGCCCCGTTCTTCTTCCTGGCATTGTTCCCGTCGTATCTTCAACGGATGCCCAAGAGCGGTGGCTGGCTGGTGCGGGTGAAGATCGTTCTGGGCTTCATCGTTTTGGCAGCCTCGATTAAATACCTCGGCAACATCGACCAAGTGCTCCAGACGAATCTGCTGTCGCGCGGTGTTTTTCTAGCGGCTTGGGTTGTTCTTTTTGCTCTGCCTGGCTTGTACCTCTTGGGATTCCTCCGCTTGGAAGGCATCAAATCGGACGAGCCTCTAGGCGTTGGCCGGATGTTGACTGGAGCGCTATTCCTGATTTTTTCGATCAGTTTGCTGCCCGGAATGTTCGGGGCGAAGTTGGGCGAGATTGATGCCTACATCCCTGCCGCGAGCGCCAGCTTATTCGGACCTTCAGGTCCGGCGGGTGAAGCAGGCGGTCAATGGATGAAGAATCAGTACCGCGAGGCGCTGGCCAAGGCGCGTCAAGAGAACAAGCACGTTCTGGTCAATTTCACGGGCTACGCCTGCACAAACTGCCACTGGATGAAAGCTAATATGTTCCCGCGTCCGGAGATCAGCGGTGCCACCAAAGACTTGGTCCTTGTAGATCTCTTCACCGACGGAACTGATGCGGCCTCCGAAGAGAACCTGAAACTCGAAGAGACTAAGTTCGGCACCCTCGCTCTTCCCTTTTACGTGCTGTTGGATGCGGACGAGAAAGTCATCGCGACTTTTCCGGGCCTCACCAAGAAGACGGAGGAGTTTCTGGCGTTTCTGAAATCGGGAGCCCGCGCCGCCGCTTAGCCAGGTAGAGTTCTCCCGCCAGTTCTTCTTGTTCCTTGTCTTGCGCGGTCTTCCACTCGGTCAGCGCCTTTTGCCTCAAGCGATCAAGCAATTCGAACTGGCGTCTGGCTTCCATCAATTTCTGGCGCTGCTCGTCAACCTGGACTTGGCATTGGGTTCGTTTCGTAATATTGGCCAGAATCTCGGTTCGGATGTACTGCCGAAACGTGTCGAGATTAGCCAAATCCTGCGCGCCGACTCCGGGCAGCAGGCGAATCTGCTCCGCGCTTTCTCTTTCGCCTTCGATTTGTTCCCGTTCCAGGTCGACCGTCCGCAGATCCGTGTGGAGCTTCTGGAGCTTGCGTTCTTCCACCTCCGCCTGCCCATGTCTCCATTGCCGGACTTTGTCCAGCGGGAATTCGAAGCGCTTCATACCGCCAGCGAGAGTTCCCGCATCCGGCTGAGAGTGTCCCCGAAGTCGGCGGTCTTATCGGAATCCTGCTTCAGAAAGTCGATCAGTTGCGGCCGGGCCCGAATGGCCGAATCCAGCTTGGGGTTAGATCCTCCGGCGTAGGCTCCTAGATTGATCAGATCTTCCGAGCGCTGAAAAGTCGCCATTGCCTCGCGAATCTTCTGAGCGTCCACTTTCTGATCGGCTGACGCCAGTCGCGAAGCCAGTCGGCTGACTGACTGCAGCACGTCAATCGCAGGGTAATGCCCCATCGCCCCCAAGTGTCGCGCCAAAACTATATGGCCATCGAGGATGGAGCGCACAGCATCGCAGATGGGCTCGTTGAAATCGTCACCCTCAACCAGAACGGTGAAGAATCCCGTAATCGAGCCGCGGCGAAATTTTCCCGCTCTCTCAAAGATCTTGGGCAGCAGATTGAAAACCGAGGGCGTGTATCCTTTTTGACTTGGAGGCTCTCCGGCCGCCAGTCCGATCTCGCGCTGGGCCATCGCCAGCCGGGTGACGGAATCCATGACGAGTAGAACGTTAGCGCCTTGATCTCGAAAATATTCCGAGACGGCCAGCGCGACGAACGCCGCTCGAATCCGAAGCGGAGCTGGACGGTCTGAAGTCGCCACCACCACCACAGAGCGCTTCAGTCCAGCCGGACCCAGATCGTGTTCGAGAAAATCCCGCACCTCGCGATTGCGTTCCCCGATCAGCGCGATCACGCTGACGTCGGCGGAATTCTGCCGCGACATAGCTCCGAGCAAAGTGCTTTTCCCAACGCCGCTGCCGCCGAAGATCCCGATCCTCTGGCCCTTGCCGCAAGTAAGCAGGCTGTCGACGGCTCGAATACCTGTCACGAGAACCTCATTGATTGGTTCCCTCTCCATCGGTCCGGGCGGCGCGGTGTATAAATCGTACGCCTCGTTCCCGGCCAGCGGTCCAAGAGAATCCAGGGGCCGTCCGAATCCGTCGATTACTCTTCCGAGCAACTGCTGCCCGACTTCCATCCTGGCGTCTTCCTTCCGCGCCGTGATGGGGTCGCCCAGGTGGAGGCCGTCGGTCTCTTCCAGCGGCATCGACAATACCCGCCCGTTGCGGAATCCGATCACCTGGGTGCGGACAATACGACCGCTTTTCGTCAAGATCTCGCAGAAGTCGCCGATTGCAGCCGCCGGCCCGTTCGATTCGATGAGCAGCCCGATCAACTCGGTAACTGTGCCAGTGAGCCGGTGAGTTTCAGTCCGTTCAAGTTTGTCGAGGTAAGCCTGTATGTTCATTTTGTATGGCGAACCAAATCGGTGAACCCCCGTTCAATCTCAGTGAGTTGGGTTTCGGCCGACGCATCCAGCGTTCCACGGGTAGTTTCGAAGATGGCGGCACCGCGTTCCAGGCCCGAGTCCGCCTCTATCTCAAGACGGGGCGGCGCTCCGATTCTCGCCAGATGCTGCTTGAGAACGGGCGCGTGATCGGGGTGAACGCGGATCCGATGCACTTCCCGGGCATCCAATTTATCCAAGGCAGCCTTCACCAAACCGAGCATCGCGCCCGGATCGATGGTCAACTCGCGATGCAGAATGCGACGCGCGATGGCCAGCGACAATTTGACGGTATCTTCCTCTGCCTGATGCCGGCACTGTTGCCTAAGCCCCGAGATCTCCTGGACAGCGTGGGCCAACTGCTGCAGCATGGTGTCCGCCTGACCTTGGAGTTGTTGCCGGGCAGCGGAATCTCCCTGTTGACGCCCTTGCTGAAACGCGGCCTGGGAACGCTGCTCCCCCTCCTGCTCCAAAGCGCGAATGCGACTTTCCAACTCGATTGTCCGGCTGCTGTCTGGTGGGCCTCCTGTTTGGAGTGGATGAGCAATCGGCGGAAAAGCCTCGACTTGAGCTGGCGGCGCTTGCCCGACCGATTGCCACTTTAAGGCAAGTGCCTCAATTCCGCCGCCCTTTATGAGCCTAGACGACATACTGCTCGCCCACGGTTCCCTTCAGGCTGATCACGCCGTCGCTTTCAAGCTGTCGAACTACCGCGATGATCTGCTGCTGAGAAGCTTCGACATCCTTGATCTTGACTGGCCCGAGCGTGTCCATGTCCTCCCGCATCATCTCGGCTCCGCGCTGAGACATGGCCTGCAGGAAATGCTTCCTGAGCTGATCGCTGGTACCCTTGAGGGCGACCGTCACAATCTTGCGATCCACCTTGGCTAGAACCTCCTTGACGGCCTCAGGGCCCAGCAGGAGCAGATCCTCGAATACGAACATCAGGTGGCGGATTGTTTCCACGAGATTCGGATCGCTCTGTTCGATGGTGTCGAGGACCTCCTTGCTGGTACCCGAATCCAGACGGTTGAACATTTCAGAAACCGCTCGGACACCGCCGTACGACTCGCGGCTCATTTCTCCCAGCGCCTTCAGTTTTTGACCGATGATGCCTGCGATTTTGGAGATGATCTCAGGGGAAATTTGATCGAGGTTTGCCATTCGAAGGGCGACGTCGGCCCGCAGTTCGGGGGGCAGCGAAATAATCAGTCCGGCGGCTTGCGAAGGATTTAGATGCGACAGGATCAGCGCGATGGTTTGAGGATGCTCGTTGTGGATGAACTTAGCCAGTTGCTGCGGGTCGGCCTTTTGCAGGCTATCGAAACTGGCGGATTCCGCCCCTAGTGTTTTGATCAGCCGGTCGAGCATCTTCGTGGCTTGCTCGGCTCCGAAAGCGCTGATCATCACCTTGCGCGCATAATCGATTCCGCCCTTGAGCACATAGTCATGGGCCATCGTCATGGAATAGTACTCTTCCAGAATGGTTTCAGCCTGCTCGGTGGTGATTGCCGACATGCGCGCGATTTCGCGGCCGAGTTCTTGAATTTCTTCTTCGTCGAGTTGCTTCAACACGTCCGCAGTGGTGGTCTCCCCAAGGATCACCATGAGCATCGCCGCTTTTCGGATGCCGCTTGTGGTGTTGACGATGGCCTCGACGTTTTGGATCATCGAGCTATTTTCCGCCTTCGGCGATCCAGGTACGGACAATTTGAGCCATAATCTTGGAGTCCTTCTTAGCTTCCTCGTTGATGTGCTTTGTGAGCACCTCGGTCTTCTTGGTTTGCACCGCAGACAGCTTGAGCACGCTAAGAGCCTCAATTTCCTGGCGGTTGCGGGCTGCCGCTTGGTCCGCCAACTGAGCTTCCATTTTCTTCTGCGCGTCTGCCACGGAAACGCCCTCTGCCGCCACGCTGCCTGCGATAGCAGGCTTCGTGTCAACTGGCTTAGTCTTCGAGCCCTTGCGCGTCATGGCGAACATGGCAAACCCCAGAAGACCGACCAGGACCAAGGCACCCGCTGCCCCAGCAATCAAGAAAGTCTTGTTCTTCAGCGCGTCTTGCAGCCAGGGCGGCAGGTTTCCAGGGGCTGGAGCAACCGGGGCCGTCAGGGAAGCTGGCGGTTCGCCATTGAGTGTGGATTCGAAGGGTAGACTCTCAATCACGAGTTGGTCGCCGCGATCGGCTGAAAACCCGATCACGCCTGCGATCAGCTCGCGAATCGCCTTCATCTTCTCGGGTGCCGGGGGCTCAATAATCCGCTTCGCCTTCGCGCCGGTTCCCTGCATTCGAACCAGATTATCTACCAGAATAGAAACGGACATGCGCTTTACAGATCCTTGCGGGATCCGCATCCGCCTGACCGTGCGGCTGGATTGGTAAGCGACATTTTCGGTCCGCCGCGAGACTTGCGGGGACCCGCTGCCCGGTCGCGAAGCTGGCCTGGGAAGGTTCGAAGGCGTTCCCGGCACGCCGGACGCACCGTTGGCACCCCCACTAACGTCCTCGGTTTTTTGAGAGCTCACCATCACGGATTTCGTTGGATCTAGAATTTCTTCACTCTGCTCGCCGCTCGTAAAGTCGCAGTCTACCGACACGCCAGCCCGAAACCTTTCAGCGCCGAGAAGGGGCTCTAGGGTAGTGCCGATCTTGGCGATTAACTCTCGCTCGATTTTGCCTTTATAATCGAGCATCGTTTCGTCGGGCTCGGGACTGTCGGGCGAAACCGCTTTTCGAGGCCGGCTGAGCACGTTGCCGTGCATATCCACCACCGACACTGCCTCGGGAGCGAGGCCCTCCACGGCGCTCGCCATCAATTGACAGACTGCCAGCACGTTTTGCGCGGAGAGCTTTGCACCCGGTTTCAACTTTAGGAGTACGCTCGCCTTAGCAGCCTGCTTTGATTCACTGAAAACGGAGTCCTTCGGAAACGTCACATGCACCCGGGCCTGCTCTACCTCTGCCAAGGCCATCACAGTGCGCTCAAGTTCCCCCTCGACGGCACGGTGATAGTTGATCTGCTCGGCGAAGTCGCTGGTTCCGAAATTCACTTTGTCGAACAGTTCATACCCAATGCGCCCGCTCTTGGGAACTCCTGCCGCAGCGAGTTGAAGCCGAAGTTCCGCAACTTTAGAAGAAGGCACCAGGACCGACGATCCACTCTCGCTGAGACGAAACTCCGAGCCGCCCTCCCGCACCTTGGCGAGAACAGCGGCTGCATCCTCTTGAGAAAGTCCGGAGTACAACGGCTTAAAGTCGCGCTCGCGATTCCAATGGGAAATGCCGAACAGCCCTGCGATGACGGCCAGTGCTGCCACTCCCAGCGAAATTCGCTGCTTGACAGTCAGACTGAACAGAAGATTTTTTAGCTGGTCCATTGTGCCTGCAAGCTCACATCTGCATCCTCATGACTTCCTGATAAGCGGAAACCATCTTATTTCGGACAGCCATGAACATGTCGAATTCCAACTCGGTTTTCTGAGTGTCGATTGCCACTTGGTGAACTTCTTCGTTCTCTCCGGTCAGAAACCGATCCATCGTATTTTTGGAGGCATTTTGCGTTTGCTGCACGTGTCCAAGCGCTTCGGACAGAACCGACTGGAACGCGCCTGCGGGGCCGGACGAGTTTGGGCTGCTAGGAAGAGCGATGGACTCAATTCCAGCGGGAGGGCGGATTGCATGAATCGGGATCGACATGTCGGCTATTTCATCAAGTCGATCGATTTATGGAGCATGTCTTTGATGGCGTTCATCGCTGCGATGTTTCCCTGATATCCGCGCGAGGCACCGATCAAATCGGCCATGTCTTCGGCCGGATTGATTTTCGGGAAGGCTACGTATCCGCTTGCGTCCGCATCGGGATGGCCTGGCAGATAACGCTTGTCCGGTTCGCTTGTATCCTGGACGATGTCGGAGATTCGCACGCCCGTCACCCCGGATCCCATTTCATTTTGAAAAACGGCCGAAAACGGAGAAGTCGCGGAAGCGGATTCGAACACGGCGTCCTTCCTCTTGTAAGGCCCGCCCTCAGGAGTGCGCGTTGTCTCCGAATTCGCCAGATTCTCGACCAGCAGCTCAGCCCGGGTACGCTGCGCCGTCATCCCCGAGGCGCTAACTGATAAAACGGAGAAGAGGCTCACTTGCCCTCCTGAATAGCGGTTCTGACTAACTGAAGTTGAGAATGGATCAGATTCGCAGCTAGATTGAAGCGCAACGCGTTCTCGGATAATAACCGAGCCTCCCTGTCCAGACTCACATTGTTCCCGTCGTTCTTCACGACTAGACCCGCGACTTCGGACACGTTGGGAGAGCTGCCTTTGGCCAGACTCATGTATTCGAACTGAAAGTCTATATCCTTGGTCTTATACCCTGGAGTATCTATGTTTGCGATGTTCGAAGCCACTAATTTTTGCCTCGCGCTCAACAAATCCATATAATGTTCAGTTTGATTACCGATAAGTTCCAGCATGCCTCCTCAGATGCACATTGAGCACCAATGTTGAAGTTGTTCATTTGCATAACTGCTAGTGCGAAACGGGAGACAATAATCTGTCTTTCCGTCGAGGAATTGTCGTGTCAGGACCAAAATGGAATCCAAAACGGGAATCGGCCGACGGGTCGGACTGCGAGCGCCCGCGCTACTGTACAATCGAGATTCGGATGCCGAAACCGCTAGAAGAGCTTCGACGGGACATCGTCGACGTCGGAAAACTCATGTTCCAGAAGGGCTGGGTTGCCGCCACCGACGGGAACATCAGCATCAGGCTGGAAGGCGGTCGAATCCTCTGCACTCCCACGGGCGTCTGCAAGGGGATGATGAGAGCCGATGATCTGATCATCTGCGACATGGATGGCAGGAAAATCGAGGGCTGTCGAGATCGGACGTCCGAAATCGACATGCATCTGACCATCTATAAGATGCGTCCCGATATCCACTCGGTCCTGCACGCTCATTCACCAGTCGCCACCGGCTTTGCGGCAGCCGGGCGGTCTCTTAATATGGCTCTCCTTCCCGAGGTGGTGATAGGCCTGGGGTGTGTTCCATTGGCGGAGTACGGACTACCCGGCACCCCGGCTTTAACCGAAGGCATGTTGCCCTATATTCCCAAGTACGATGCGATCCTAATGGCGAACCATGGCGCGGTTGCGTACGGCAAAGATGTGCATCAGGCTTTTTGCCGCATGGACACCGTAGAGCACCTTGCCCAAGTCACACTCGTGGCCGAGTTGCTGGGCGGAGCCAAGCCCCTGCCTCGCGTGGAGGTCCGAAAGCTGTTTAACTCGCGGGATCGGTACGGAGTAAAGTCCAATGCCGGGATGGCTCCCGGAGCGCCGATCACCGCAGAGGATCTGCCCCCTTCGGAGAAGATGCAATTAACGCGGGAAGACCTGATTTCGATTTTGGACGACGCCTTGCGTGCTCGCGGCGTATTGGCTTAACCTGCCGGCTTATTCAGCGCCATATTCAGCCAGAACGCCTGCGTGTCGAGTTCGTAGCGAGATTGCGAAGCGAGCTTGGTTCTTTTCAGCGCCGTGCAGCTCGATGCTGTAAACTCCTGACTTCCCGCCAACTTCGATCCGCTGCCCGACCATCATCGTTGCATCTTTTTTGACAGGCAGGCCGTCGACTCTGACTGTCATGATGACGCGTTTTTGGACCGGGGAGGCGCCTTGGACCAGCAGAAGGCAGCCCCCATCGCTGCTGGTAGCAGCGCCTCCCACCCGAATCCAGCGGCTTGAGAGTACAACCGGTCCTCCATCCATAGTCTGGGAGAAATTCCGTTCTCGCTCCATCTCGTACATGCGTTTGCGAAGCCGAAAAATCTCGTCCCTGCTCTGGTGGCTCCGAATAGCTTCAATTACGAGCCATCCAGCCACAAAAATAATCACAATCGCACCAAACAAAATGAAGGTGATATTGTCCCGCACCCAATGAAGAACCATCACCCAACCGTGCATAACCTTCTCTGATTCTACTTGACCTGTCCGTAAGGCTCCCCACGTAAAATTCTGTAAGCCAGGCGACCGTGAGCCATGTTTAGATCATCTGATTGCTAGAGGTGATCAGATAAGATTATGAAAAAGCTCATGAAATACGCGATCCTAGCAGTGGCAGTGGTCGCGATGGGAGGTCCTGAACTGGTTCAGGCTTCCACCAAGGCTGATGTAGATCTAACCCAAAAAGTCCGACATGAATTGGTTTTGCTGCCGTACTATAGCTTATTCGACAGCTTGAGCTTCAAGGTAGACGGAAACACTGTGACTTTGTTGGGCGAGGTGACCCGTCCGACGCTGAAATCGGATGCCGGTCGCGCCGTTCAGCACATTGAGGGTGTTAGCCAAATAGTCAACAAGATCGAAGTTCTGCCGCTTTCGCCCTTTGACAATCAGATTCGAGGGGCTGAGTACCGGGCCATTTTCGGGTATGCGTCCCTGTATCGCTACGCCATGGGAACGAATCCTTCCATTCACATTATTGTCGACAATGGACACGTGACTCTGGAAGGTACCGTATCAAATGAGGGCGATAAGAATATTGCCGGAATTCGGGCCAACGGAGTTGCGGGCGTCTTTTCGGTGACGAATAACTTGATGGTCGATAAACGCGGCTAAAAGCGATCTAAGAGTGCAGGCAAGCGCCTGCACTCATTTGGTGTATTCTTTTAGCATGCAACTGCCTCGCATGCTCCCCGTTCGACAGAATTTTCCCGACCGCAGCATCAAAGATATCCCAGCAGAAGTAAAGGGCCAGTTGAGCCACTCGGGTTTCGCTGCGGGCCTTAAGCCGGGCGGGCGAATCGCCTTGGGTGTGGGCAGCCGAGGCATCTCCAACATTGGCGCGATTGTGCGATCAGCCGTCGAATACTGGAAATCCGCAGGATTCGCGCCCTTCATTTTCCCCGCCATGGGCAGTCATGGCGCCGCGACCGCAGAAGGTCAGGCGGATGTTCTGGCGCATTACGGGATTCATGAAGCGACCATGGGCTGCCCTGTGATCAGTTCGCTGGAAGTGGTCTCGCTGGGCAAGACGGCCGAAGGGATTGAAGCCTTCATGGATCGCAACGCCTTCAATAGCGACGGCGTGATGCTGATCGGCCGCGTGAAGTGGCATACTGACTTCGCTGGGAAAATCGAGAGCGGGCTGTTCAAGATGATGGCGATCGGGCTCGGCAAGTTCGCCGGAGCGCAGCGGTATCACACCTACGCGTATAAACTTGGTCTGGAGCATGTGATCCGCAGCATAGGCCGACAGGTGCTTGGGACGGGGAAGATCGTCGGCGGACTCGCAATTCTCGAAGACGCCAATCACAATACGGGTCAGTTAACGGCGGTCCCGGTCGCGCAAATGGAGCAAAAGGAGGAAGAACTGTTGGCGCTTGCCAAGAGCTGGATGGGCAAGGTTCCGGTGCCGCACCTCGACATTTTAATGCTCGATGAGATCGGAAAGACCATCAGCGGAGCCGGAATGGACACTAAGGTGATTAACCGGAGCGTCTATGGAGAAGCAAATCTCTGGCCGGATACTCCTCGCATTGAACGCATTTACATCAGAGATCTAAGCGGAAATAGCTACGGCAACGCGGTCGGTTTAGGGATGGCCGACATGATTCATGACCGGCTGCTCGAGAAGGTGGACTGGAACCCGACCAGAATCAATTCTCTCACCGCATCTTCGCCTCAAGCTATCCGCATTCCCATTCACTTCCCGAGCGATCGCGAGTGTCTCGAGAAACTGATGCCGACTGTCGGCAAAATCGATCTAGCCGACGTGACGCTCGGCTGGATGACGAACACACTAGAGATCGGCGTTGTAAAACTAAGTGAAAATCTAAGGTCCGAGATCCAGCGCAATCCGAATCTGGAAATACTGGGCCCACCCGAAGAGATGGAATTGGACGGGGTTGGCAATCTGTCCAAGTTGTCGTTCGAGCGGCATTCGGCGATGGCGCTCTCGTCCCACTAGCGAAGGGCTGTTCAGGGGAGATCAGGCAAGATGTGCCTGCGCCCGCCTCCCCTGAAAGGTTAGCTTTGTGAGGCGGCCGCAGTCATCGTGCTGCCGATTTTGCTGAAAATCGTGGTGATGCTTGTAGCAACGCCAGGCATAATGGCCCCGGCAGCGACGGCTACGAAACCCGCCATCAAAGCGTACTCGATCAAGTCCTGACCGCGAGTATCTTTCCAGATTCTCAGTTTCCATATCATATTCGTGATTTTTGTCATGTTGTTCTCCTGTTCCTCGCAACCACTTAATTCGTTGCTAAGTAAAAGTTATCATCTTGCTGGAGAGAGATAAATCGGACTAACCTCTTAGACGGAAGGTCTAAATGGATTAGAATACCAAGCGTTTGGAGATCGAACGACTTAGAACGGTTTAGGACTAAAGCTATAGGTCCGATATAACTCATAGCTAGAGAGAGTAGGTCGCGTCAGGCTAGACGCAAGAGGCTGAAATCTTCGATGAGCTTAAAGTCGGTTCGGAGGCCCCGAAGCGATTCGCCCCTCTGGTCGATTCTAGCTTCATGCAAGTGGCCGAGTTCAGCGCACAACTGCATGTATTCGATCTTTTGCGGATCGATGCCCATGATGCGGCAGCAGGTGGCGTCTACCGCCACCAGATCGCTTCCCATGACCAATACGCCCGCGTGCTTTGGCGTGCCTTGAATAGGCCCGTTGCCTTCCATTCCGACTATGCCGTCCACAATCGCAAAAGTATTTCGAAAGGTTCGGTTCAAAGCCAGAATGGACTCGGGAATTCCAATGTAGTGAAGCTTGTTCTTGGGCCACCCGTAGACGGAGCCCGGGACAAGACCAAACAGGTTCTTCATGGAAAGAGTCGCACCCGCCCAGTGATGCGTTTTCATTTTGGCCAGCGAAACGATCAAGTCCGCAGCCAGCACTGTGTTCGGGAAGTACATCTGCCGTTCCCCTGCAAATCCGCGGACAGGGGTAACATCATCCCGGTTCAGATCGACAAACAGATCTTCGAATCGGGGGATGGTTTTACGATAGGCTGCGTCGTCGGCCAGGTCGTAGGTATCCCGTCGATGCCCCGGACCTTCGCCGATTCGGACGTCGGCTGCTCCGAGCTTTCGAAAAACCTCGAGAGCCGCTGCGATCACGGCGGCATCGGTGTTGATCACGGTGGCCGAGTCGAACTCCACCAGATTCGGCTTGAGAAGGACGCGCTGGCCCTTTACCTTGAGTCCACAGCTTCGAACGCCTTCATAAATTTTTGCAGCCAGGTCCTCTTGATAAGACGCGGCTCGGATCACGGTCACCGCCGAGTTGCCGGGAGGCCCGTTCGAGATATGAGGTTCTTGCCGGCTTTTCCAGCTCACATATCCCGCCCCTGCCGCGATGCCCGCCAGCGGGATAAACCGGCGTCGATTCATGATGGGGATCCTGGTCCAAGGAAGCGGTAATTGCCGGAGGGGTGACCCAGCGCCTGTAAGGCGTAGAGTAGAATGTCGGGTGTTCCTGGCACTTTGACCGACTCAGGCGCTGCGACTCCGTAGCTGCGCAAGGCGATAGTCAGCCAAGCCTTCGCCAGGGACGATTTGCATTGGCCATACAACTTCTCCGCCGCGCTCAGCGGCTCCGAAAGATTCTCATTCCCGCGCCCCTGGAGTCCAATCAGCGCAAGAGCGGTGGTCTCCGGGTAAGAGGGAACATCGTATTTGAGAACGCTCGGGTTCCCGGAATTCCATCCTCCATCCCGGCCCCGGCGGCTGAGAATCAGCTCTTCGCCGTCTCGAATGCGAGCATTTACGTGATGATCGCTCTTCCACAGGAGGGATCTTTTCAAGGCGACCACCGTGAGCGCGGTCGGCTCGATCCAGGAGCTGTTTCCAGGACGCCACGGCCAGCCGCTGTGGGTGACGTTCACGTCGGTCTTCAACAAATGGACATACGAGGCCAATCTAACCGCCCATCTGGATTCCTGGCCTTTCGTACTCAGGAGCCAGGGGACGGTTTTCGGTCCCGCCACATCCAGACAGCCGAGGCAGGAGGCGACGATAACGCCAAGTGCGGCCACCCACGTACTTTCCCGTACCTGGGAACCGGGCTGCCACCCTCCATCGGGCATCTGCCAGGATTGAGCCAACTTCCAAGCCCGTCGGATCGCTTCGTCCGAATGCGGCGATCCTTTCAAAGCTAAAATCGCATAGGCTGTCGGTTCCATCCAAGATTGCTTGCCGGCGAAGTACCCCCAGCCCCCGTCGGCGTTTTGGGTTCGCTTGAGGAAATCCAACCTGGAATCTAGATCCGCTTCCGTCACTGAATGAGCCATCGACAGTTTGCCCTAAAACTTTAGCCTGAAACGTTTTACTCGGAAACAAGTCACCTGTTTGGTACCGCATGTCTCACCCAACTCAAGCTACTCCTGAAAAAGAAAAATTGCCGACGGCTCATAGCTTGCGCGAGGCCGCGGATACAGATAACACGCTTCAGGGCTACGCCGCGATGAACGATCCCGGAGGAAAGTCGGAGATCGCTAAATTCGCCGTAGCGCACCCTATTGACGAACATCACGATATTTCCCGCCGAGCGCACCAGTTGTATCTGGACCGCGGCGGAGAGAATGGCTCGGCTGAAGATGACTGGTGTCGCGCCGAGCAGGAAGTACGAGCCGGTCGCGGCTCGAGCAGCAAATAGGAGAATCTATATGGAAGTCATGAACCTCACCAAAACAGTTGTAGGCGTTTTCGATCAAGTCAGCGACGCCAAGAGCGTAGTTCACGATTTGGAGAGCGCCGGTTTTTCGCGAGATGACATCAGCATCATCGCAAACAAGAACGTGAGCGGTCGCGAGAACGCGGCAGGCACGGGGGACGCCGATCCAGCGATCACCACCGACACGGGAACGAACTTAGCCACCGATGCAGGCATTGGTGCGGCTCTAGGGGGCGTTGGGGGGCTGCTGCTGAGCTTCGCCGGACTAGCGATCCCGGGTGTGGGTCCGGTGCTGGCCGCCGGCCCGATTATCGCGGCACTAAGCGGGGCCGGTATCGGAGCGGTAGCTGGCGGGATGATCGGTGCTTTAACCGAGTCGGGAGTTCCCCAAGAAGAGGCGCATTACTACGCCGAGGGTGTCCGTCGGGGACATGTGCTCGTGGCAGTGCGAACGGATGACTCGCAGGCTGAGCACGCTCGTGAGGTAATGGATCGCCACGGGGCCGTGGACGTCGAAGGAAGGGTGAGCAATTGGCGGGATCGCGGTTGGCAGAATTATAGCCCCGGCGCGGAACCCTTGTCCGCCGACGAACTCCGCAGAGAACGCGAGTATTCGTCAGCCGTGAAGCGACAGGCTGGCGAGTGGACTCGTGAGGCTCACGACATCGGCACGTCTCTGCCTCGCGCGGAGGCCCAGAACGCCGCTATCGATAAAGAGCGGACTGTGAGCCAGGCACCCGATGCCCTGGAACAGGCGTCTCGTAAGACCGGTGCCATGATCGGCGACACGGTGCGCCCGCTGCGGAATGATCCCGACAATCCTAGCAACTTCGGCGACGCAATCGAAAATAATGTGCGGCGGCCGGATTCGGCTACCGTTCGGACCGAGGCCGGGTCTGACAGCGCCATGGAAAGCGCGGCGCAATCGGCTAAGCGCATGGCCGCCCGCGTTTACGACCGCACACGTTAAAATCAAGCGTGGATGATGGCTCCGACGAGTACTTCATGCGTCAGGCTCTCGAATTGGCTCGAGAGGCTGAAGGCGCGGGTGAGGTACCAGTCGGAGCCGTTGTTGTTTTAAATGGGTCGGTCATTGGATGGGGGTTCAACAGCCCAATCGTGCGTTGCGATCCGACCGCGCATGCGGAAGTGCTCGCCTTGCGGGAGGCTGCCCAGATGTTGGGGAATTACCGGCTTGAAAGGGCTGCGATGTATGCCACTCTGGAGCCGTGCGTTATGTGCGCCGGTGCATTGGTGGCGGCCAGGGTCGAGAGGCTTGTGTTTGGCGCTCGCGATTTGCGGTTTGGGGGAGTCCGGAGCAAGTTTCGTATTGCGGACTCCGATGTTTTGAATCACCGGGTGACAATTGTGGAAGGCGTGCTTGGTGCGGAGTGTACGGAATTGATGATGCGGTTTTTCGCGACGCGGCGTTAAATCGGAGTGGACACTAGCGAGCGGCCCGCGTCCATTCCCACAAGCTTTTCGGCGGCTTCCTTTTTTACCCTCGCTATATTTCCCTCTTTAATTCGTTCGTAACCCCGAATTTGATCCGGCAGGGCGGCGATTTCAAGGGCCTGCCGCAAATTTTCCGGAGTCAGTCGCGACACCACTTGCTCGATCAGGGTTCGGTACCACTCCACTAGCGCTCGCTCCTGCCGACGATGCGCTGAATAACCGAACAGATCGAACGCCGTGCCGCGCAACCCTTTGAGGCTCTTCAAAATCAACAGCGGAGTGCGGAACCAAACGCCGAACTTAAGCTTCTTTTTAAATCCGAACTGGCGGAGCAGGGGTGGATGCAAGTTATAAGTTAGAGCCTCGGGCGCTTCCCACATGCCCTTCGCTCGCTCTTCGAACTCCGGCTTGGTCAGCAACCGCGCCACCTCGTACTCGTCCTTGTACGCCATCAACTTGTATAAATATTTGGCCACCACCGCCCGCAGTTCCGCATTCTCGATCCGGTCAACGAACGCCGTATACCGCTGCGCGTATTGGTCATCTTGATACGCGCGCAGTTCAGCGGCTCGATCAAAGCTCGTGGTTGGCGCTTCTCTGGGCTTTATCTGCTGCTCCACCCAGGCCGCGTCGGTGTAATATTTCCGACCCCACAGGAACGCGAGCCGGTTCTTTTCCGCTTCGACTCCGTTCAGCGCAATCGCCTGCTCCATCGCTTCCATCGATACCGGAATCAGGCCGCCTTGAAACGCCACGCCGGTCAGAAAGATGTTTGCCGCCATGTGCGTCCCGAACAGCCCTTCCGCCAGACGATTGGCATCCGCGAAAACGTTGCGTCCCCGGTTCGTCACGCTGTTCACCACATCCACCATTCGCCCTGGACCGCTAATCGGCGCACGCGCCCGAATGTTGTCGATCGTGGGCACCATGTCGGTATTGATCACGGCCACGGTTCTTTCCGCGCACGCGGTCTTGAGATTTTCGGGGCTCACCACACCCATCAGATCGAAGCCCAGAATCAAGTCGGCATTCGCTGCATTCACTTTCGCGGGAGCTTGTATGGGATGGTCGCTCAGGAGCAAATGGGAGACCACTGCACCGCCCTTTTGTGCGGTGCCTGTCTGATCGAGCGTGGCTACGTTGAGTCCGTCGATCCAAGCCGCCGTAGCGAGAAGCGCGCTGATGGTAACCACTCCGGTGCCGCCGATTCCAGGCGCGATAATCCGATACCCATCGCCGGCTCGCACCTGATCTCGCGGTGTCCCGACCTCGGCTACCGGCAGTTGGGGCAGAGCCTTCTTCTTCAGCCCGGTTCCAGGCTTGATCCTGATGGATACAAACGAGGGACAGTCGCCCATGGAGCAGGTGTAATCTTTGTTGCAGGAGGACTGATGAATGCGGATCTTCTGCCCCAATTCCGTGAGCACCGGCTGCAAGCTCATGCAGTTGGATTGCTTGACGCAATCGCCGCAGCCTTCGCAGACTTCTTCGTTAATAACCAGGCGCATCACGGGTTCCGCCAGCGTCCCGCGCGAACGCTGACGCCGCTTCTCGGCTGCGCACTCCTGGTCGTAGATGATGACCGTTACGCCGGGAATTTTCTCTAGCTCCAGCATGGTTGCGGGAAGTTCGTCGCGCGAACGCAGGTCGGCATTGGACCCGAAATCGCCCATGTCGGTGTACTTCGTCGGATCTTCCGCCAGCACTACGGTCTTGCGCACGCCCTCGGCTTGAAGTTTCCTGGTAAGCTGCGGGACAGTCAGAGCCCCGGTGGCAGCCTGCCCGCCAGTCATCGCCACATGGCCGTTATAAAGAATCTTGTAGGTAATGTTCACGCCTGCGGCAATGCAGGCCTCAATGGCCAAAAAGCCTGAGTGGAAGAGCGTCCCGTCGCCGATGTTCTGAAAGATATGGCCCTGATTCACGAACGGAGCCATGCCGATCCAGGGTGCGCCTTCACCGCCCATTTGCGTCAGAAATTTGAAGCTCCGGCTCGGGTCCCCCAAGCGAATCGCCATGGTGTGGCAGCCGATACCGCCGCCTGCGATCTGACCTTCGAGCAGCAGGGTCGACCGATTGTGCGGACAGCCGGAGCAAAAAGCCGCAGCCCGCGATGGTTGCAACTCGCGCGGCTTTGCGCCTTCCGCCGCAAGCCTAAGTAGCCGCGACGATCCGGTGCCCAGCACGCTCGATAGCACCAGGGCGATCCGGTCGGGGTCGAGTTCGCCGGTGGGAGGAAAATGCGACTTGCCGAGGACCTTGGGAGGGTGGGCGGACCCATACAAAATTTCCCTGAGTTGCAATTCTAGAAAGCTGCGTTTTTCTTCCACCACCAGGATGGTGTCGAGCCCTTCGGCGAACTCAGCCGCGAATTGAGGATCGAGCGGAAAGGGCATGCCCACTTGGCCGACGCGCACTCCCTCGGCGATCCCCAGATCGCTCAAGGCCTGCAGCAGGTCGTAGTAAGCCTTGCCCGCGCTGAGCACTCCGATTTTGCCGTCGCCGTGCCAGCGATTCACCTTGTTCAAGCGCGCGAATTGCCGCGCCGCATCCATTCTGCGGACGTAGGTTTCATGCTCCAGCGCCAGCGTGATCGGGGACACGATACGGGCATCCACGTACTTTTCATAGCCTTCAGGGAGTTGGATGCCGGGCCGCTCCGGATCCAGATCCACCGTGCCGCCGCCGTCGCATATCTCGGTCACCATTTTCATCCCGACCCAAGCGCCGGAGAAGCGCGACAGAGCCACGGCGAGCAGCCCGTAGTCCAGAATTTCCTGCGTATTGCCCGGGTAAAAAAACGGCAGCCCGTAATTGTAGAGGCTGAAATCGCTCTGATGCGGAACGGTGGAGCTTTTGGCAACATGGTCATCGCCGGCCAGCACAACGGCACCGCAATTCTTGCCCGTTCCGGCTAGGTTGGCATGGCGGAAAATGTCCCCGGATCGATCCACGCCTGGGCCTTTTCCATACCAGAAGCCCACCACGCCATCCACTTTGCTTTTCCCGATCACGTCGAAAATCTGACTGCCCAGCACGGAAGTAGCGGCGAGATCCTCGTTGACGCCGGGGACGAAGTGGATGTTGTATTCGTCGAGCAGCTTGCGGGAGCGCGACAGGGCAAGGTCGTATCCGCCCAGCGGCGAACCCTCGTAACCGGAGATGAACGATCCAGTATTGAGACCCGCTCTCCGGTCCCTGCGCATCTGGTCCATGGGGAGCCGGACCAGCGCTTGAATGCCGGTAAGGTAAACCCTTCCTCGCTCCAAAGTGTATTTATCGGAGAGCTTCATGCGCGGCAACCTCCGAGGGCATCAGGCGGGCAATGGTTTCAAGAGCGATGAATGCGCGTCGCACGCGTTCCTTCGACAAGGCTATGGCAGTGTTCTCCAAGTGCGTGCCGCAAGGATAAATATCGGGTGAATTGCGCAGGCCGAACTTGAGGTACACGGGCGCCGCAACCCGGACGATTTCGGGAATCTCGTAATAGCGCAGGAACCCGCCGATATTGTCGGGAGCTTCAATGTAGAAATCGATGGGCGCGGAAGTTGCCTGACGAATGGCGGCGATCTGCGGGATGGTTAGATCCGAGGGAATGTTAATCGTATTCGCGCCCAAATCTTCCAGCAAGCGAGCGCTGGCGGGATTGCAGGGCGCCATCATCACTGAAGTCTTTACGATCAGCTCACGGGGGAGTTCGCCAGCTGTTCTCAACTTGCCTACCACCTGAAGCAGGCCGATGTCCGAGATCAGAACGCTGCGAATTCCCAGGTCCACAGCGCGCTGGATATCCATCAGCCCGAACGCGAGTTGATCCGCGCCGCGCAGGCTGAGGCCGAGCGTTTTGCCGGCAGGGCTGTAAGCTTGAGCGCCGATGTCGAAAGTGGCGCGCGGGCCGACGAACAGGTTGACTTCCATGGACGCTTCGATGCCGAGCTGCACCATTTCGCGTATTTCGGAGTCCGTGAGGAGCATGATGCCGCTGCCCTGGCTGATCCTGTGGACGCGGAGATTGCGGGAGCGAGCTTCGTCGATCACAGCACGGAGCGCGCGCGGGCCTTCCGTGCTCGGGATCTCGATGCGGTAAGGCGACCCGTCGGGAAAACGTTTGTGAGATGTGGGGCTATCGGCGGGGTCGCCTGCGGGGAGGCCCAGGCGGCGGAGTTGTTCGCGCGTGCGGTCGAGTTCCATGGTCAATTCAAAGTTTACTTCCAAATGCAAAAGCGGCGCCGATCACAACAATTCAGTCAGTTGCTTATCCAAATGCGCCAGCGCCGATTGAAGAATCTCCCGATAGCGCGGATTTACGGCCGTGCCCAAATCATGCAACACACGCTTCCTCGACAGCTCCAAACTCTCCCGTTCCCTGAGCCGATTCGCCTCCTCGGTCGTCAACCGCGGCCCACGCGACTTCGACTCGGACTGGGCCGACTCGATCTGCGATTCAACCGATTTGCTTTCCCATCCGCGAGCCATGATCTACTCATACCTCAGCGACTCGACTGGAAGAAGCATCATCGCGCGCCGTGAGATGCTTTACTTGGCTGATCTTGTTGCCCTTCCAGCACTCCCTGGACCGATATGGCTCACCAGTAATTTCGCCTCTCTAACGCTCATCCAGCTAAGAGCGATTCCTCGAAGGCTTTCACTAATTCGATGTGCTCCTGGGTACGCAACGGAGCGTTGGAAAAATAAGTGTTCTCTGCGAAAGGTATATCAACACGCCGCTCGATCGAGAACATTGATGGCGCGACCTTAGCTTGGGACGTATCAACGCTAAGCAGGACGGCGCTCGGCTCGAAAGTGAACGGGTGTTTCAGATCAGCCGAAGTCCGCTCCGTGAGCGTGTCAGCAATTTTAGGAAGAATCGGGTTGAGTGCCGCCAGACGCATTCTGCTCCTAAATAGGATTTGGCTGCCGAAGTGTTGGCGCACGGGTTTTATAACCGCTCCGAAGGCTTCGTGCGCCAAGTCAATAAGGTCGGTCAGGACCTTCTCAGAATCCACTGTAGATGATCGCGTATCGATGATAATACCGTTCATCAAAATGGTTATTTTATCAATCTGTATTTCGCCCAGCCTCCCCTGGTCAAGTTGTATCCCTTTTTGAAGGTCGATTTCTTCGAGCTTCTGTGGAATCTTAGTAAAGGAATATCGACCACCCATCTTGGCGATGGTTTCTAACGTTAAGGCTTTGCCAAAGGGGTCCCACTGCTGGAACTCGATGAGAGCGACCACCCGAGCTTGAGTAATCGAGATTAGTTCCATCCTCAGGCGGCCTGTGCTGTACGCAATTGTCGTGGCGGTGTGCCAAGCGCTTCGAGCCTGGAGGGAGGTGGCTGCCCATAGATGGTGTTCAGGTCTGCAAGTCCCCCGGTAATCAATTGAGGGACATAGCGAAGCGCGGTCCAAATCGGCAACGCATCGATAACATTGTTGACTTGTGAGTACGGCTCCCACTGGGGTGGTTCGGGATCGAGCGGACTCCACCATTTGGCACCGCTTTTGAGCCACGTGGCTCTTAGCTGTGCGTGCGTGGAGAAGGCGTCATCGTATTCGAACTCGGTTCCGCAGGACGGACAGATAGTGAAGTTGCTTGGCGGATCGATTAGTCGGTCATATCCACAAACTGGACAGATGTGCGTGTTCATCAGATCGTCATCGGCAGCTCGACTGGAAGTACTGCAAGGGTGTTCGGCTACTGGACGGCAGCGGCTTAACAATCATAAGTGTACGAATATGTCCAGAGGACGCCAATACCCCGAATGTATCGGTTCTAGGGTCAAAGCGCACGCGGTCTCCATTCTGTCGAAAGCACTCTCGCACTTCCTCGGGTGGTGATTCCATCATAAACGCATCGGCAAGCCTCTCATAGTCGTCCGCGGTTTTTGCCCCAAACTCCTCCCCGTGCTTAGCGAAGTGCACTATGAGAGCTGAGCGGTTTTTAAATGGCACGTCGTCGGCAACGCTTCGAATTGTACCTCGTGACAGGGAAGGCTTGCCGGGGCGAATTTCCTCCAGCGAGAAGCGCGGCGAGTCTGCCTATATTATCGCAAGCAGGAAGACCATAGCGCCAATTACAACAATTCAGCCAGTTGCTGATCCAAATGGGCCAGCGCCGATTGAAGAATCTCGCGATAGCGCGGATTTACCGCCGTGCCCAAATCATCCAGCACGCGCTTCCTGGACAGCTCCAAACTCTCCCGTTCCCGGAGCCGATTCGCTTCCTCGGCCGTCAACCGCGGCCCACGCGACTTCGACTCGGACTGGGCCGACTCGATCTGCGATTCAACCGATTTGCTTTCCCATCCGCGAGCCATGATCTACTCATACCTCAGCGACTCGACTGGCAGAATCATCGTCGCCCGCCGAGCCGGATAGAGGGTCGCTACAAAGCTCACAAAAAGGGCCGTTGCCCCGATCCAAATTCCATCCACCCAGCGCGCCGCGAAAGGCACATAGCTGACGGCATAAACATCTTGGTCCAGAGGCAGCCAGTGGTAACGATCCGCCAGGTATGAAATCGAGTACCCCAGCGTCAAGCCAATCACGGTGCCCACCGCGCCAATCAGGACGCCTTGAGCCATGAAAATCTTGCGGATCTGTTCACGCCTTGCGCCCATGGACATGAGAATCGCGATATCGCGGTTCTTCTCCATCACCATCATAATTAGCGTGATCAGGATATTCAACGCGCCCACCAGTTGAATCAGCCCGATGGTAACCGCCGTCACGATCTTCTCCATGTTCAGCGCCGTCAAGATTTGCCTGAACTGCTCCATCCACGTGTTGGCGACCAGCTTGGGACCCGCCATCCGCTCCGCTGCCTTGGCCACTTCGGGCGCTCTGTAAATGTCGTCAAGCTTTAAATCGATCGTGCTCACCAGATCCTGCACGGCGAATAGCTGCTGGGCAGACTTCAGGCTGGTGAACGCCCATCCATTATCAATGTCGAAAAAACCGGACTCGAAGATGCCCACCACTCGAAAGGGCACGCGCGAAATGTGCGGACCCATGGGAGTCAGTTCTCCCTGCGGGCTGATCACGTTGATGACGCTGTTCAGCAGCATCCCGGTGCTTTGCGCGAGGCGCGCCCCCAGTATGATTCCCGGCAGGCCGCGGCTGTCGCCAAGACGCGTAAACGAACCCTGCTTCAGCTTCGCGAGCAGGTCGGGGGGCCGGTCGAGCGGGATGCCCTTCAGAACGCCTCCCGCGGATTGCATGGGACCCGTCAGCAACACGGTTCCGTACAGTCCCGGCGAAGCGCTCACCACATGTTCCAACTTGCGCAGTTTCGGGTCGAGATCGCGCCAGTTCGGGATGCCGTCCGCCGGGTCCTTGGCCTGCAGGGTGATGTGAGCCGTTGCGCCCAGGAGGCTGCGCTGCAGCGTGTTGCGGAATCCGTTATTGATGGCCAACGCGATTACCAGCGCCATCACCCCTGCCGCTACGCCCGCAATTGAAATGACGGTGATCACCGAAATGACAGCCTGCTTGCGTTTTGCGCGCAAGTATCGGCTTGCTACGAATAGCTCAAACCGCTGGAGCATTCGTGGGCCGGAGCAAGGGGAACAAAATTACGTCGCGGATGGACTTGGAATCGGTAAGCAGCATGGCCAGGCGGTCGATGCCGATCCCCTCGCCCCCCGCTGGAGGCATGCCGTAACTGAGTGCGCGAACGTAGTCCTCGTCCATTTGATGCGCCTCGGCATCGCCGCTGGCGCGGGCGCTCAGTTGCATTTCGAAACGGCGTCGCTGGTCGATCGGGTCGTTCAACTCCGTAAACGCATTGGCGATCTCCATCCCGGCAGCGAAGAGCTCGAAACGGTCCACAAAAGCAGGATCGTCGGGCTTCTGCTTCGAAAGGGGCGATACTTCCAGCGGGAAATCGAAGACCAGCGTTGGCTGGATCAGGGTGGCCTCCACCTTGCTTTCGAAAGCTTCGACCAAGGCATGGCCCGATAGAGTCGCGTCCCCGACTGCCTCTCGCATCGACACTCGCCGGATCTTGCCAAAATCGAGCTGCTGGCCCTGGTATTCCACGATTGCCGACCCGGTTGCGTCAATGGCAACTTGGTTCAGCAATTCGCCCGTTAAATCCATCATGCCGCTCATATCCGTGTACGCCTGATAAAACTCGAGCATCGTAAACTCCGGGTTGTGGCGCGTGGAAATCCCTTCGTTGCGGAAATTTCGATTGATCTCGTAGACGCGCTCCAGCCCGCCAACCACCAGCCGTTTCAAGTACAACTCCGGCGCAATCCTGAGATACAGATCGATATCGAGCGTATTGTGATGCGTGACGAACGGGCGCGCCGCCGCGCCGCCATAAATCGCTTGCAGCATCGGCGTTTCTACTTCAAGATAACCGTGCGACTCGAGCTGCCTTCGCAGGGAAGAGATGATCTTCGAGCGCGTTCGAAAAACCTTGAGCACCTCCGGGTTGGCAATCATGTCGAGATAGCGTTGGCGGTAGCGTGTTTCCACGTCCTCTAAGCCGTGCCACTTCTCAGGCATAGGCCTCAGATTCTTGGCCAAAAAGTGGAGCTTCTCGACGTGCACGCTGAGTTCGCCGGTGCGCGTGCGGAAAAGGTAACCGTCTATCCCGATGATGTCGCCGATGTCGAGCAGCAGGTACAGCTCGTAATCCTTCTCAGGGACAGCATCTTTGCGAATGTACACCTGCATGCGTTCGCCGTTCTGCATGAGGTGGGCGAACCCTGCCTTACCCATGCGTCGGATAGTCAAGATGCGTCCAGCCACCCGAACGCTAACCCTAGGGGCGTCAAGCTCTTCAATAGTCTTGTTCGAGTACTCGGCGAGTATTTGCGGAATCGAATGGGAGAAGTCGAACCGATGTCCGTAGGGCTTAAATCCAAGCGCCTCAATCTCTTGGATCTTCGCGAGTCGCTGTTCGTACAATTCGTCTTCGATGGACAATGATTCCTCAACCTATCTTAAAACGAGACAAGCGCCGATAAGAATCTTGGGAGCCGCGATCACCCGAGGCAACACGTGTCATCATCTGGCCGATGGTCACATGTTGGGCATCCCTCGCGGCTTCCATAACTTCTTGCCATCGACGGTAAAATGGTGTTGGACGCGAGGAAGCATGCTTTATAAGATTCCACTGATCCTTACGCGACAGCCCGAGGGCGGTTGCACAGTAACGTCGCCGCTCTTGCCCGAGTTGGTTACGGAAGGCGACACGGTTGAGGCGGCCTTAGCCAATGTTCAAGACGCTGTGGCTGCTGTCGTTGAAGTATATGAAGATCTTGGCCGCAGGCTGCCCCCGAACACGCAGCTTGTGGATGAGGATGGTCCGGTATGGCTCGAAACTGTGGTGGCTACTTGAGTGAACTATCGCCATGTCGCCCGTAAGTTAACCGCTCTGAACTGCAAGGAATTAGCTCGCCGCTCGGGAGGGTTCCATAGAAAATGGTTTAACCTGAAGACTGGGCGGGCCACAGTGGTTCCGGACTGGGGCGGGCGGGATCTTAAGCTGGGTACGGTTCGAGCCGCAGTCCGGCAACTGGGTATCGATTGGAGCGACTTTGAAAGTGCATGATCTCGCTCTGCGGCTCTAATTGCTCGTCCTGCAAGAATCTTTTCTTCGCCCCTTGTTCGCCTGTTATACTAGTCTAGTTTCCATGGACGAAAAAGAACGCACTCGTGCTCTCGGCCTCACCCTGGGCCAGATTGAAAAGCAGTTTGGAAAAGGCTCCATCGTGCGCCTCGGATCGAAGGACGCGATGGTTCCAGTCCTCGTGATCCCTAGCGGTTCGATCTCGCTCGATTACGCCCTCGGAGTCGGCGGATTCCCGCGCGGGCGCATTTGCGAGATCTTTGGACCTGAATCTTCCGGCAAAACCACGGTCGCTTTGCAGGTGATCGCCGAAGCCCAAAAGATGGGCGGCATGGCGGCCTTTATCGACGTGGAGCATGCGCTCGACCCTCTCTACGCCCGGAAACTCGGGGTGGATGTAGACAACCTGCTGGTCTCTCAGCCCGACTATGCGGAGCAAGCCTTGGAGATCACCGGAGCTCTCATTCTGTCTGGATCCATCGACGTGCTGGTAGTCGATTCGGTGGCGGCACTCGTTCCCAAAGCCGAACTCGACGGCGAAATGGGCGACAGCCACATGGGCGTGCAGGCCCGCCTGATGTCGCAAGCCATGCGCAAGCTGACCGGCAACGTCTCGAAATCGAATACCTGCCTGATCTTCATCAACCAGATTCGCGAGAAGATCGGCATCATGTTCGGCAATCCCGAAACCACCACTGGCGGCAGGGCCCTGAAATTTTACTCAACGATCCGGGCAGACATTCGCCGCGTGGCCGCCATCAAGGACGGGGATGTTGTCACGGGCAGCCGTACCAAGGTCAAGATCGTAAAGAACAAGGTGGCCGCTCCTTTCCGCGAAGCCGAGTTCGATATCATCTACGGCGAGGGAATCTCGAAAGAAGGCGACCTGATCGATTTGGGTGCAGCGCAGAACATCGTGGATAAGAGCGGCTCCTGGTACAGCTATAACGGCGAACGCATCGGCCAAGGACGGGAGAATGCGCGCCAGTTTCTAAAAGACCATCCGGATGTGCGCGACCACATCGACAAGGCGGTCCGAAAGGCGCTAAGCCTTGGGAAACAGAGCGAGGACGTCGTCGCCCCGGCGGTGGCACCAATTGCCATGGAGGCCGCCGCCAATTCGCCAAAACCGGCCAGCGCAGGCAAACGTGCTTGAACACCCACCGGGTTAACGGAGTTGAATTAGCCGTCATCGATTGGCCAGGATCGGACCCGGCGGTTCTGCTTTGCCACGCAACCGGGTTCCACGCGCGCTGTTGGGACCAGATCGTCAATCGGCTGCAGGGCGTCCATTGTGTGGCTTTGGATTTTCGCTGGCACGGTCGAAGCGCCCAGCCCGCGCCCCCTTACTCGTGGCGGCGATTCGGCGAGGATCTTGCCGAGCTTACGCGCCAGCTGGGACTGCGGAATGCCGTCGGAGTGGGCCACTCCATGGGAGGCCACGCCGTCACGCTCGCCGCAGCCTTGAACCCCGACGCATTTTCAGCGCTGCTGTTGCTCGATCCTGTGATGCTTCCCCAAGACGCCTATGGCCAGCCCGGTGCCCCGCTCGATTTCGTGGCCCGGCGGCGCAACGAATGGGCATCGCCCGTTGAGATGTATGAGCGTTTTAAGGATCGTCCGCCCTTCCAAAGTTGGGACCGCGCGGTTCTTCGAGACTACTGCGATCATGCGCTTTCAGGATCGGCCCTCGCCTGCCCTCCCGAGATCGAGGCAGCAATCTACGGAAACAGCACAGCGCTCGACGCAAACATATATCCCGAGATCGCAAGCATTGACATGCCGGTCCGCATCGTCAGGTCCGCCTCGCCATACACGTACGGACGATTTGACGGATCGCCCACCGCTGACGACCTCGCGTCCCATTTCAAGCACGCGACGGATGAGCGACTCACCGGCGTTTCTCACTTCATCCCGATGGAAGCGCCCGATCTGACCGCCCGTCATATACTGAACGTTTACAATGCATCGCGAATATCATAAGTGGTACAGCCCTGCCCTGCAACGCGACATGGAATTGAAGATTTTCGGGCACGGCGGGACGCCGATGATCGTGTTTCCGACCTCTATGGGTCGCTTTTTCGAATACGAGGATCGCGGGATGATCCGGGCCATCGAGGGGCGTTTGGAAGGCGGCCAACTGCAAGCCTATTGCGTGGATAGCATCGATAGCGAGAGCTGGTATAACCGCAGGATTCACCCGAAGCATCGTGCCATGCGGCACAACGACTACGACCGGTATCTGACCGAAGAAGTGGTGCCGATGATCAAGTGGCGGAACTGGTCGCCAAAGCTGATTGCCACCGGATGCAGCTTTGGCGGATACCATACGTTGAACTTTGCGCTGCGCCATCCCGATATAGTGACCGACGTTGTCAGCATGAGCGGCGCGTTCGACATTCACCAATTCGTGAACGGCTACTATGACGACAATTGCTATTTCAACTGTCCGCCTGATTTTCTGCCGCACATGAGCGATTCCTGGCTTCTTGACCGGATCCGTCGCCAGAGGATCGTGCTTGCCACAGGCGAACATGACATCTGCCTGGGCGCGAATCTCCAGATGGACGGCATCATGAACGGGAAGAATATTCCGCACTGGCTGGACGTTTGGGGGGAGGGCGCTTACCACGATTGGCCTTTGTGGGAAAAGATGGCGGGCAAGTTTCTAACACCATGATGGGTACAATCGCCGAGATCGAAGCCAATGAAAGCCGCGCCGAAGCGCTCGTTCTCGGCTTGTCGAACCAGCAGTTCAACTGGCGAGCCGAGCCTGGCCGCTGGTCCATTGCTCAGTGCTTAAGTCACCTGAACGTTATAAACGGGCTTGATCTCACACCGCTGCGGGAAGGCATTCGCGCCGGACGGGCTCGAAACCTGACCGGGCCGGGTCCTTTCACCTACGGATTGATCAGCCGGAAATTTGTAGCGAGCATGGAGCCGCCGGTGACGCGCAAGTTCAAGGCCCCGGCAGCGTACGTGCCTCCGCCCGAAGCGGACCTGGCTCGGACGATTGGGGAATATCGTCGAATCAGCGAGGAAGTGAGGCAGCTTGCGGAGGCGTCAGCCGGGCTGGATCTGACCAAGGTGAAAATCAGCATGCCCGCGCTGCCTGCGATTCTGAGAGCTTTCGTCAAAATGCCTCTTGGCGCTCGCTTCTCCTTGCTGACGGCTCACGATCGACGTCACTTGTGGCAGGCCGACCAAGTTCGCCAACACCCTGCGTTTCCCCATAGCCATAGTTAGTTAGACCCGTGAAGTACTGAAGGTTCCAGCCGTCTGCCAATCCGTCTGGCTCTCGATATCCACCGCGCAGCCAGCCCTCTTCAGACTCTTAGCGAGCTCCGTCCTCCGAGCAAGTGAATCATCCATGCGCAAGAGATGTCGCCCGAAAATGTCGCTCATTCCCCGAATCTCTCCTACTTGCACAAGCACAGTAGCTTTGGGGAACTTCGCCATCGCCATCCCGGCTTCAAACAGCACATTGGGCCGCGGCTGCGGTCTCAATTCCACCTCGTCGCGGGTATCGTGAGTGCTGCGGAATTCCGCGCGCAAACGCGCCTCGTCGTCCCCGGTTAAAAGAACCACCACGGCTTGCGCCTCTGCGAAACCCGCTTCCAGTATGGCGCCTATATATGGGTTCAGGCTCTCCGCTTTTTCTTTGATTTCCGTCCATTCGAGAGGTTTCAATCCAATGGACCGAAGAAAAGTGAACATCGACGTTCGGATCTTGCTATTGCGGCCATGCACGACAAAGACGCTCTTGGAACGATCCTTAGCCGGGTTCTCTTCAGGCAGCGCCCTCTTTTCATTGCTATATTCCGCCTGAAACCATTCCCGGAACATCCGGGCGACGATGCGCGGCTGGGCGGGATTGTCATCGTCGACAGCGCCGTGAAATCTCAGAACATGCAAAGCCTCCGGGACCACACCGGGGCCCAGTCGCAGCTTGCGCTGAAGCGCCTCCACCGCCAGTGTGTCTCCGGCTTCCGCGAGCGCCTGATACACAGCACATCCGCTCTCTCCAAAACCGGTCAGCCATTGCCGGAAGGTGCCAAAGCGATCGCTAATCACTTTCTGCGCGGCGCGCATCACATGCACTTCGGTCAGTGGATCCTCGCGCAGGTCCCACAATGCTCCCAAAAGCGCTTGCAGCAGATAGGGATGTCCGCCAGTCAGTTCCAAGACCCGGGCTTCGAGGGCAGGCGCAAGCTCCAAGTTCGCCGAAATGAGTTTGCGCGCCTGGTCAGGGGAGAGCACCCTCAAATAATGGCCTTCCAGATTGCTGAGAACCGACCCCTCGCCGGCCGTCAGTCGCGTGAGCCCCGCCACCCCCGTTGCCACCACGCGGAAGTGCGGCGCGTAGGCGCTGGTCATCACCAGACTGCGGAGCAGTTCGAATGATCGGCTGTCGGGCAATGTTGTGGTGGCGGCATCCAGCTCATCGATCAGGAGCACCACCAGCCAATTGGGTCCATGCTTTTTCTGCATCGCGGGACTGGCCCGCTTCAACGCTGGAAGGAATTGATTATGATAAAAATCCGGATCTGGGGGCAGTGGCTTCCATCCCGGCAAACCATCTGTTACCTGGGTGTGGATCGCCTAGAAGAAATCCTGCTCGGACCGGGGCTTGAGATCTTTGATGTTGAGCAGCTTGGGCAAGATTCGGAAGTGCTCATGTTGAGCATGGCTCAGATCTTCGCAGAGTTGCAGCAGCAGGGACGTCTTTCCGCAGCGGTGCCCGCCAATCACGGCGTAAGATCGCTCATTCAGCACGCCCGCGACAATAGACCGGCGTATCTTGTCATAGCCCGTGAACAAGTTGCCGGGCCGGACGCAGCTATACGGATTCAAATCATCCGACATAGGTCTTCAACCAAGTCTCGAACAAGGCCGAGCCCACCATGAACCGGCCATCTTCCTGGCGAATGACGCCGAAATGATCGAGGCTTCCGAGCGCGGTGGATTGCTCAGGCGTGAAGGCTGCATCTTTCTTCTGGACGATATTCAGCAGCACGTTCCGTTCTTCCTCCTGCAGCACGTCCCACACGGACTCCTTGAACAGGGCCGTTATTCTATGCGTGTGGAAATGCGAGCTGACCTGAGTTGCCATCTGATGAACTTCCGCCGCCGTGATGTTCTTCAAGGCTCCGTGCTGGCAGGTATCGCTGGCAAAAAACAGCGTCAGTTGCGGATGGCCACCCGTGTAATGATACACCGCGCTGAGCGCCTCGGGCTCCCATTGAATGTCCTTCCACAAGCCGATTTCACGAACCATCGCTTCCATGTCCGCACGCTCCAGCGGCCCGAGATAACACTCGCGGAATTGCTGGAACATGGCGTTTTCCCCGGCGTTGGGAGTGAGTTGATTCCAGCGGTTCAAGTTGGGCCGGTAGGCGGTGACACACAGGGTCAAGCAGTTTCGTTCCTGGGCGAGCGCTCGGAGCACCCGGAAAAAGCGCGCGGTCTCGATGAGCGCGGGCTCCTTAGCGGGGTTGGTGCGATCGGGGAAGAGGCGTTCCGCTTCGTCCAGAATGAGGATCACTGGCTGACGGGATCCGGACTTTTCCCAAAGGGAATACGCGGCCAGGAACTGCTCCCGGAAGGCGGCGTCGGTTGAGATTTGTCACGAACACGACCGATCTGCTCCTGGACGCTAACGGCTACTTTGATACCACGGGATCGGCTGCGCCGCACTGAACTTCTATCCGGTCACGCCCTGCCGTGCGGTGGATACGCGGGGAGGCCAAAGCACTAGCGGGGCTTTTGGTCCTCCGGCACTGAGCGTAGGCAGGACGTGGGATTCCCCGATTACCTTCTACGGCCAAGGCCCATGCTGTGTTCGGCGTTGTCAATGCCGCCATTGTGCCGGTTGGCAGCAACGGATCAATCAGCGTCTTTGCATACTTTGCTCCCGAGCCAAAGCGAAGTTGAGATAAGCTTGGTGATGCGTGAATTGGCATCGCCAAGAAAAAGGACCCCTATGTTCCGTCTCTTAAGCATCGCGTTCGTAGTAAGCCTGATGACCGGCTTAGACCCGGCAACGGCCCAAACTCCGCCTCCGGTCGCACGCCCACCCCGCCCGACTCCGCCCACCCGCGATCCCAAGACGCCTGGCTACGTCACCGCAAAGGACTTGCCTGATGGCGAAAACGCTCCCGCAAAAGTCGACGGCAACTTCATCCTTGGCCCCACGCACAACCCCGCGCCGGAGATGACCGTGCAGGAAGGCGTGCCCCAGGGAACGGTCTCCACGTTCACCATGGAATCGACCGACAGCAAGATCTATCCCGGCATCGCTCGGGAGCCCAACACCTACGGCAAGGCGGATCCAACTGACCCAGCCAAGATGATGGTAACGACGAGCCACCCCGCTTCTTACACTCGCAAGGTTTCCGTCTATGTCCCTAAACAATACGTCCCCGGCACGACAGCGCCATTCATCATCGGTGCGGATGGGCCAGACAAAGCATTGTTCACCGCCTTAGACAACCTGATCGCGCAAAAACGGGTGCCCGTAATGATTGCGATCTCCATAAGCAACGGCAGCGGCGACGCACAGGGCAGCGAACGCGGCCTGGAATACGACACGATGTCGGGCCTATACGCAGAGTTCGTTGAGAAAGAAGTGCTGCCTCTCGTCGAGAAGCAGTACAACGTGAAACTAACCAAAGATCCGGAGGGACGGGCCACCATGGGTGGAAGCTCCGGCGGCTCGTGCGCCTTGATTATGGCTTGGTATCATCCGGAGCTATACCACCGCGTTCTCACTTACTCAGGCACCTACGTCAACCAGCAGTGGCCGTCGAACTCCCAGACTCCGCATGGCGCGTGGGAATTTCATGAACACCTGATCCCCAACACCCCGGCCAAGCCGCTGCGCATTTGGATGGAGGTCGGCGACCGCGACAATCTCAATGCGAATGTCATGACCGACAACATGCACGACTGGGTGGTGGCCAATGAGAACATGGCCAAAGTGCTGGCCGCCAAAGGCTATCACTATCAGTTTGTATTTGCGCGCAACGCCGGACACACCGACCGTACCGTGAAGCAACAAACCCTGCCCGAGGCTCTGGAGTATGTATGGCAGGGTTACCCCATAGCGGGGACGAAGAATTGATTTGATTAGTCGATCTGACCGCAACAAAGCGGAGTAGTCGCTGTCATTGCTTCTCTACTTTCAACTCGCTCTCCGTCTCCGTACCGGAAGCCTTCCGAGCCGTCACCGACCCGCGCCCCGTCTCCAGCCGCAGTTGAGGCCCTGTCCCCACCGAACCGCTAATCAGCCCGCCCCGGTGTTCCTCGTCCACTCGCAGCGGCTCGCCATACTCGTTATGAACTTGGCCCTTGCTCGTCGATAACCTCAGCTCGAACCTCGACCCGGGCGGAATGGCAAGATCGATGTCGCCCGATTTAGTGCGCACCTCGATTTTCGGCAGCGCAGCCCTGCCCGGGCGCAATTCGATGTCCCCTCGATCCAGCTCCATTTCGAGCGATTGCGTAAAGTCCGTGATCTGCACGTCACGAGCCCTGGAGATCAGCCGAATCGGACCGCTGATATTATTTGCGGTAAACTCGCCAGGCCCCATATGCAATTGTCCGCCCAGCTTTTCAAACTGCAGATCTGTGTGCGCCCCCTCCCAGCGAAGCGGCTGCGAGAGATTGCGCAGTTGGATTTGGCCCAGGAAGTCGCCGCTGATATTCACAGCACCCTCGACATTCTGAAGCTCTACAGCCTGACCGCGGCCCTTCAGATCCACTGAGCCTTTGATTGCGGATACCCTCACGATATCGCTCTTGCGCACTTCTATCCGGACATTCCCGCCGATGCTGTCAAGCCTGACGCCCGCGTTGTCGCTGTTAATATCGACGTTGCCAGTGATTTCGCGAATGTCGAAATCCCCGTTCCTACCGTGCGCTTCGACGCTGGAGCCCCGCGGCACGAAAATCTCCAGATCCGAAGAAGCGCGCATATCGTCATTCACCCGGTCCTGGTTGGTCCGAATGATAACCTGGTCGCCTTGGTTTACCAGCTCCACTTGCGTTTGCTTATCGGCCCTGTCGGCATCGGCCCGTTGAAAGGCGCGAATCCTTTTCGTTCCGCTCACAACAACCTTGTCCCCCTCGGAGCCTGTGATTCTGGCGTTGCCCCAGAAGTTCTCGATCACCACCCGCGGAGGCTTTTCCGTGGTTCGGGATACGGAGGCTACCGGGTAATCATAGGATTCGCCCATGTTGACCACCAAGCTTCGCAGCGATCGTCCGTTCGTAAACCAAGGCGAGTAATGTCGCGCCGCGTGGATTCCCGATCCAAACAGGCACAGGAGGATCACCAGCACCCATTCGCCGCCTGAGATGCCGCTTCTTGGAAGCGGTTTCGATGTCGCCGCCCAAACCAGAATTTCAAGGAGCCGAAGTCCGCCCCATGCTATCAGCAGGAACGGCCAATAGCGGGCCACCATTTCAGTTACCGGGATTTCGGGCCAAACATTGTGGACCAGAAACGCCAATCCCAAAAGGATTAACAGCAGCGGCGCAATAACAGAAGCTCTTCTCATTGCGGCAGCCCTCCCGGTCCCGGTCCAGGATAGGATCCAGGCCTGCCGGCATCGGTTCTGGGATAGTAACCCGGTTCAAGGGGTACCCTGGTCACCGACTTCTCCGCCAATTTCAGCAAGCCAAAAACGATCAGCAGGATAGGCCAAGTGCGGTTGGCGAAGCTGACACCCTGGAAGTAATCGAACACCATAAGCACGCCGAGGGTAATGAGCATGACGGGTCCTCGAATTGCCTGGATAAGATCAGAGCTGACCACGTTCATGGCTGCCCTCCGGATAAACGGGAGTGCCGTGAGGCGCCACGCTCCCAGAGGGCGAGACGCGTTCGTACAACATGTACGCGCCGAGCGCGATCAGAGCCACCGGCCAATAACGGATCAACTGCGAAAATCTCACGAGTTCCAGCGTATTCAATAAGAAAAGAACACCGATTGCGATCAAAACCACCGGTCCAACGGGAAAGCGGGAAGGCCGACCTCGCAAAGGAACGATGCTGGAAAATTCATCCACGGCCTGACCCATCTGGCGCCTGCGAGCCGTATGATACGCCTCAAACGCCATGTAGAACACAAACACGCCAATCAACATTCCGAACAGCGGCGCCACGTCATGCACGGAGTCCGAACTGACAACGCTGATCAGCACGCCCAGAATCACGACATGCACCAAGCCCTTCACATACTGGCCGTTGTAGATGGCCCCCACGCCTGGAACCAGGCCGAGTACAAAAGCGAGTCCGGGCGAGGCTCCTGGATCGGGAACCACTCCGGTTGGCACGCCGGCAGGCGCCGTGTAGGGCGAAGCGCCCGCATAGCCCGGTTGAAAGCCTGGCTGTGCGCCCACCGGAGGCGGTACGGGCGTTACAGGAACGTGCTCCGCGCAAAAGATCGAGCCCTGTGCAGGCCGTTCGCATGCCGGACAGAGAGCCTTGCCGCAAGTCCGGCAAAATGCAGCGGCCGGAGTATCTGGATGATTAATACAATTCATGATTCTTCCCTTTGGTGCGCCTGATTAAAGTCTGGCGCTACTTCTTGTTGCTCCGATCCGCTGCCGGAGCGTTCTTTTGCAGTTCCTGTTCCTGGTCCGTCAACTCTTTCAATCGCGATTGCAACTCGAGCACCCACCGGAGATTTTCGTAGTACTTCACCGCCCGGTCCCAGCTTCGATGCGCACGGTCGTCCACCGACACCCAAATCTTGACCGGGTCCAAATCAGCCGGCCGCAACTGGCGTACGGTAATCGGCGAATACCGGGCGATCATCGAAAACGACACCAGCGTCATGGCCATGCCCATCACGTACCGGGGCTGAAGAATCGATTCAAACCAGCCCCCGAACATCCTTTTCCACCTGGGTTGGCGGACATACGGTATCTCATGCAGGATGCGCGTCAGCAGCTCGGGGGGAGGCTCCACCTCGGCTGCCCGGTCCATAAATGCCATGGCTCCCGAAATGTCGTGAACCAGTTCGGAACAAGCCAAACAACCCGCCAAGTGCTCTTCGAGCGCAGACTTCGCCGAGCCGTGGAGCGTGCCGTCCACGTAGTCGCAAAGTAGAGGTTCCAATTCCGCGCAAGTCATGGTCGTAGATTCTGACGCTTGAGCACTCGGGCCAATTCTGCCCGCCCTCGGTTCAGCCGCGATTTCACCGTACCTTCTGGAACGTTTAAAACCTGGGCGACTTCTCGATACTCCAACTCCTCCAGATCCCGGAGAATCACCGTCTCCCGCAGTTCCGGGGACAGCTTTTGCAGAGCCTTCTGCAGCAATTCACTCGCTTCGCGACCCGCCAGCATTCCGTCGGTGCGCGACATCATGGCAGTCTTTTCTTCCAGCATGGGCGCCTGATCCTCGATGGAATCCGTCACCCGGTCCAGCCGGGTCCGCCTGTAATGGTCAATCAATAGATTCCGCGTGAGGCGGCTCAGCCACACAATAAACGAACCCTCGCCTGCCCGAAAGCTTTTCAAGTTCTTGAAAACCCGGAGAAATACTTCCTGCGTCAGGTCCTGAGCTTCCGAATCGCTGCTGGTGAAGCGATAGCAGATGGAATACACGCGACGCGTGTTCGCTTTCACGAGATCCTCCCAAGCAGTCTCGTGACCGCTGAGACATCTCTCCACAAGCTCGGCGTCCGCGTCTAAGGAGGGTCCCGTCATCCTGTACTCGCCACGCGCACGGTCAGATTGCGCCCAGTTCCACTGCGTCTGGGAATAAACTGCAATTTGTGCGGCCGAGGCCATCTTTACGTCCTATCTCCCGTCCAAAATTCCCGCCGAACTCCTTCGCCGGTATCCAATATATAGAACGAAGACTTAAGATAAGAAGTTCGGTTGAATCCAGACCTACATTCTAGCGGCTCCGCCAAGCGAACGAGTGGAAGCAATGGAAAAACGGGCAATGCCGACGTGCGTTGTCTAAACGCCAGCGCCGGGAGTAGTGCGGCCGCTCTGAGCCCGTTTTTCGCGCTTCTGAATTTTGTGCGGTTTGGCGGCATTCCTCGACTAGCATTCGATCCAACCTGTTGTATCGACCTCCGCGAAGGAGACCGAGCTCTTATCGCGCGGAGTCGCTCGCATTTCCAAGACTAGAGCAAAGACTATAAGATAGGAAGTTCGCTTGAATCCAACACCTACCTACATGGCCACGTCCGCCCGAGCGAGCACCTGGAAGAAGGCAGGCCTAGCCCTCGCCGTGGCACTCGCCCTGTTGACTGGCGTGGTTCTTTACCGCTGGCGAAGCACGCCTTTTCAGTGGCATAAATTCTTCGCCACCCTTACGGCGGTGGATTGGCACTGGCTGGCGGCCTCAATCGTCTTGATGTTGCTGACATATATAGGCCGGGCGCTGCGTTGGGAGGTGATGCTCCGGCCTTTGCGGCCCAAATCCAGCTTCAAGGGGCTCTGCTCGGCCACCGTGATCGGATTTACGGCGGTCGTACTCTTGGGGCGGGCCGGTGAGCTGGTCCGGCCGTACCTGATTGCGCTCAAGGAACGTGTCTCCTTCTCCTCTCAGATGGCGTCTTGGCTGCTTGAGCGCATTTTGGACACCATCATCGTGCTCCTCATCTTCGGAGTCGGTCTCACCAAAATTCCAGACCGAGGTCTGCATCTTAGCCCCGGCTTGGAGTGGTTTGTCCGAGCGGGCGGCTACATCATCGCGTCCATTTGCGGCATCTGCGGGGTGTTTCTCGTGGTGTTCCGGAACTTTTCCGAGGCCGCGCAAAGCCGGATTCTGGGCGCTCTCACGTTCCTCCCGGAGAGTTCCTTCAGGAAGGTGGAAAAGACTCTGACCGCTTTCTCCCAAGGCATGCAATCCACGCGAAACCACGGTTTTCTTCTGCTTCTAATCCTCTATACGTTGCTGGAGTGGTCGGTGATCATCGCGGCATATTACGCTCTGTTTCAGGCGTTTTCTGCGACCTCAAGCCTCGGTTTGATCGACACTCTCATTTTCGTTGGGTTCGTTTCGCTGGGGAGCATCGTGCAGATTCCGGGGATCGGAGGGGGCGTCCAAGTCGCTACCGTGGTGGTTCTGACTGAAATATTCGGGCTCTCTCTGGAAGCCTCTTCAGGCTTGGCTCTGCTGATCTGGGTGCTGAGTTTCGTCATTGTTGTGCCATTCGGCTTGTTGTCGGCTTTTCACGAAGGTATAAACTGGAATAAATTCAAGCACTTGCCCGAAGATGTCCCAGCCTAGCTGTCCTAAGCCCAGATGATTTGCCCCTTCTGCAGCCACAAGGAAGATCGCGTGATCGACTCCAGGGAGAGCAAGGAAGGAGATTCCATTCGACGACGACGCCAGTGCTTAGGTTGCGAACGGCGCTTCACCACCTACGAACGAACCGACGAAATTCCCTACATGGTGGTCAAGAAAGACGGCAGGCGCGAGAAGTTCGATCGCCAAAAGGTTCTCAACGGACTTCTGAAAGCGTGCGAGAAGCGGCCCGTTGCCATGGGTCGCTTGGCTGCGCTGGTTGATGAAGTGGAAAGTAGGTTGGCTGACAGTCAAGATCGGGAGCTTTCGACAACGGAGGTTGGGGAGATGCTGATGGACAGGTTGCAAGCCCTGGACAAGATCGCCTATGTGCGCTTCGCTTCCGTCTATCGGGACTTCCAGGATGTCGAAGCTTTTCTGAATGAATTGAAGCACTTAGTAATGCAAAAACGACCGTAAAAGTACTAGGCGCAAGCGTGTGGCATGGGTCCAGCGAACAAGATTCCTGTAACCAAAGCCGAATGGAAACATCTTTTAAATAGATATTTAACTTCAGGCGGGTACGGTGCTATAATCGATTGCTACCCAACTTCAGTCGAGTGTCGTCCGGCACATCCAATGGAGTAGTCTATCACGTCTTTAATATTACACCCTGATTTGCACAATTTCGGCGTTGTCGGTTTGCGGGAGGTGAGTTTTAGTGGACCAATTTGAAGATCAATTTTTGACGGAAAGTCACGAGCCTCTCGGCATCCCTTTCGATGAAGAAGCTAATTTCTTCCATCCGGAAGAGGCGCAGGAAGGTGAAGAATTTCCGGCAGCCCAACAAGTAGAAGAGTCGATTTATACTGACGACCCCGTGCGTGTGTATCTCCGCGAAATGGGCGCGGTACCTTTGTTGACTCGCGAGGGCGAGGTCAATCTCGCAAGACGCATGGAGCGCGGCAAACTCCGGATGCAGAAATCCATCAGCCGTTCGGCGCTAGTACAACTACTAGTCATCGAGATTTCGGAAAAGGTGAAGCTCAGCGACGAGGAGCTTGAAAACTACGCCGATCTTGGCGACGTTGAAGAAGGCAGCCCGGCTGACACCAAAAAGCAGTCGGAAGTTCGCATCGAGTTCAACGAGATTCTGTCGTTGCAGAAAAAGCTTCAGCAGTTGCAGGAGAAAGTAAATTCAATCGCTCTCAGCAACAAAAAGATCCGCCGCCGCTGGCAGGGCAAGCTGGCTCGCAACAAAGTGGAAATGTCCCGTGCGATTCGACGCATTCCGTGGTTTACAAGCCGCTGGAAGCAGTTCAGCAAAGAAATCGATCGGGCAGTCGACGAAATTCTCATTCTCGACAATGAGCAGCGCAGGCTGGAAGAGCGCGGCGGCCCTGCCGCACAACCTCGCGTTCGTGAATTGCGACGGGAGATTCGTAAACGAGAGCTGACTGCGGGAGCTCCGCTCACCGATCTTCGACATACTCTAGCGGTCATCCGCCATGGCGAACTGGAAGCCGAGCGGGCTAAGAAAGACTTGGTCGAGGCTAACCTTCGTTTGGTCGTTTCGGTCGCCAAAAAGTATGTGAACCGCGGTCTTCACCTACTCGATTTGATTCAGGAAGGCAACATCGGCTTGATGCGCGCTGCCGATAAGTTCGAATACCGCCGCGGCTACAAGTTTTCCACTTACGCCACGTGGTGGATTCGCCAAGCCATCACGCGCGCGATTGCCGATCAGTCTCGCACCATTCGCATTCCAGTGCACATGAACGAGAGCATGAACAAGTTTCTTCGTGCCACTCGCGAATTAGAGAAGGAACTGGGGCGCGCGCCGACCAACGACGAAATCAGCCGCAGGATGGATATTCCTGTTGAGAAAGTTCAAAAGTTAAAGACCATCTCCCGGGATCCTGTTTCGCTCGAGACCCCGGTCGGTCGTGACGGCGAATCAGCGCTGGGCGATCTAATCGAGGATCGCTGGGTAGGATCGCCGGTGGATGCGGTGATCGACTCGAATGTTCGGGACGAGACCGCGAATATTCTGAAGACGTTATCGCCAAAGGAAGAAAAGGTGATTCGTCTTCGTTTCGGCATCGGCTGCGAGCGCGAGCACACTCTTGAGGAAATTGGCCAGGAATTCGACGTGACACGCGAGCGGATCCGGCAAATCGAAGCCAAGGCTTTGCGTCAGCTGCGTTCTCCGGAGCGAGCGCGTCATCTAAGAGCGTTGCTGGCAGCCAGGTAGTTCTCTCCTTCCTGTGAAAAAGCCGGACCTTCGGGTCCGGCTTTTTTTTTACCGCTTAATTCTTTCGCCCGGGCTGATCGATCACCGGAATCAAATCCGGCTCGCGCCTCACCACACCCGACATGGCGTCCTGCATATCCACGTCGTAGTCGCTCAGGATTCTTCCGGTAGCCTGCTGTAGAGTCGTCCGGGCCCGCACGTACTGGTTGCGGGCGTCGATTTCCGAGAGCTTGCGAGTTACGGCATCGCGCTGAGAGATCAACACATCCAGGAACGTCGTAGTCCCCAACTCATATTTCCGCTTGGTGCCGTTGAGAGTCTGGTCTTGCAACTGGCTCGCCGCCACGCTGGTATCGTACGCCGCGCGCGCCTGCGATACGGCAACCCAGTTATTCACCACGTTCACTTTGATATTGTTGACGAGCTGGCGGTCCTGAATCTGCGCTTGGCGGTAGTTGAGCTCGTCGGTAATAAAATCGGCCTGCGCGGAACGGTTCCGCAAGGGGATATTGAGGGCGAGCCCCACTGTATAGTTCGGGAAGTTTCTTCCAAATAATTGCCCCAGCACCGTGCCATACCCTCCCAGGAAGAACGAATTGACCTGGGCGGGAGTGCGCGTCACAAGCGTAGTAACCCCGTTGATCGTCACTGGAACAGGAATATCGTTGACGCTCCCCGCTTGCCCGTTGTTCTGCAGAGTGGCCACTCCTTGCAGCGTTGGCCGTAGGGCGCTCCTGGTACCGAGCATGTTGATTCGCGAGTTTTCCAGATTCACCTTGCTGGTTTCCACTTCCGGGCGATGTCCGATTGCTTCGCTCACCAGATCCTGAATCGGAACCACAGGCTCAGTGGCGGGAACCATGACGTGATCCGTCGGCACAATGCGGGCGGTAACGATTGCAAGGTTATCCAATCCGTTTCGGGTTAGCACATTTTTCAGAATTGTCTCCTGCTGCCGGACTTGGGTCTCCGCGTTCGTCACGTCTTGCTGCGACGTCTTCAACTCGGCTTCGGACTGGATTACGTCGATTCCCGCAATCACGCCCAGTTCCGCTCGCCGCTTGTTGTCGCTGAATAATGTTTGGTTCAACTCGAGCGCTTGCTGTTTCACCTGCAGGCTCTCGTCAAAGGAGACCAAATCCCAGTAAAGGTTCACCACATTTGTGACCGTGGCGATGATCTGCTGCTGAAAGCCGAGATCGGATGTATGCCGCTGGTTCTTGGCCACGCGGATCGCTCGGTTATTGACCGAAATTCCAAATCCCTGCAAGAAATTTTGCGTAATTTGCAACTGGAGCCCGGCGGACGTCAACGGATTAAAGTCGTTGTTGGGGGAATTCTGGTGCAATCCGATCGTATTCGTCAGACCCAGGGAAACCGTAGTCCCGGTTAAAAAGCCTTGCTGCACGCCGGTCACAAGGCTCTGATATTGGGTTACCAGGAAATTGGTGCCCGTAAAAAACGTGCTGCTTTGGGGATTAGTAGTGTGGGCTGCTTGATAGTTGACGAAAAGCGTGGGGTCCAGATTCGGAATTGCGGTACCCGCCAATTGAACGCTCAAACCGGAGAGCACGCCCCCCTGGTTGCTGCTGCCCCCGGTTCCGCCCGAGCCGAGCGAGTTGGCTCCGCCCAGAATACCGAGTGAAGCCGACGATGGTCCTGCGCTGATATTCGTGCTGACATTGCGCAGCAGCGTTCCGGCCGCCGCTCGCAAGGAATTGGCATCTGACAATCTCGGACTGATTCGGGCGTACTCGATGTCTAGGTTGTTCTCGAGGGCGAGCGCGATTGCATCTCGGAGGGAAAGATAAATTGTGCCGGCTCGAATCAGCTTTTCCAGCCTGGGCGAGTCCGCGAAACTTACCTCCGCGACCAAGCGCGGCCGATACGGTTTCGTCAGCGTGCGGATGAAACCGCCGGAACCACCGCTGATCTCCGGGGTCTGAGCGGATAAGGTCAGCGCAACGCAAAAGGCAATCAGGCAACTTCGAAGCATAAGTCTTATTTAACCCCAGAAAGGCGCGTTCTCGCTCGCCTTTCCGGGGTGGACCAGCCGCTCGGCGCTACTTTACCTGTTTCTGGAAAATGAACTGCCTGGGCCCGTCCGTAAATTTGTAATCGGCCGGTACGCTGAACAGCGCGGGATCGGGTTCCGAGCGCTGGATGTTGGTCAACGTGTACACGGTTTCGCCCGCCTGCGGATCGACGTGCCTGCTCATTACGGTTACCTGCAGCTCGGGCGAAGTCCAAACCTCATTTACGAACGCCATGGGCTTTTCGTTCCCCATTTCTCCGACCGGAACCGTGCGGGTAAATCGTTTTCCATCGGTCCGGACCCCTTCGATCATTTTGGATCCGAGAGACTCCATTGCCATGGCTTCGTCAGCGGACTTGCGGACGTGAAACTGGATGTTGGCAGTCTCCCCATCGCCTACCGTTTTATGCATCACAATCGTCTCCGACCTGCTGACGCTCGTGGGTACCGCTCCGCCGCTCTCCGCTTCCGCCTTCATCTTCCTATGCCGAGCCTCGCCGGCATCGGAGTTCAACAGAGCGGTCTTGTGGGCCGTATGCGTGTTGGTTTCGAGCGCATAGCTCACCTGGGCTGTTGGGTCGTTAATGAAAACCAGCGAGGAAGCGCCATCGCCGGTGGCCCACGGACCCACGGCCTTCAGGCTCTGCTCGCGCCGCGTCCGGCCCTCTCCATCGCGGGCGATTGAGATGCTGGATTTGTTGACAATCCGATTGCCGTCCGCCAATTTCTGGGTTGTTTCGGTAACGGCCTGAGCGGAATAAGGCGCTCCCTTTACGGTTTTGCCCTCCACGCCGAATTCCGCCGACATGAAATGCATGTCCTCCGACATCCTGTACTCGCCCGCAGGCGGCGGGGCAGGAACAATCTGGGCAAAGCAAGCGCTGGCGAAAAAACCAAGCGCGAAATATTTGAAGCTTGACATGTTGTCTCTCCTTAGGTTGAAAATTAGACTACTGAACAAAGCGAATAGCGCGAGCCAAGCCGTCCTGACCGAGCAGCACGTCGGCTTGAATGCGCTCAAAAACACGATCCTGATTCACGGGCAGGCCTACTATGCGCATGGCTGAGCGCGGCAATTGCACGCGCACCACTGACCCGTACTCCAGCGGCAGCATGCTGCTCGCCTCCGGCAGCGAGTAGAAGCTGGTTGCAACTTCAGCCGCCTGAGGCTTTTCCCGTCGCGGTCTAACCGGCTTTCGCGCGATCGCCCGAGTCGGCTGAGTCACGGGAGTTACCGGTACTTCGATTCGGGCCACGAACGGACTTGGCGGCGGAATTTCAGGACGACGAGCCAGCATGAGCGTGAGAATTCCAGCCGCGGCAGCCGCGGTCAGACCTGCCCATGAAGCGCCGATCCTAAACTTCCGCCAGCGCTGCATTTGACGAAACTCTTGCCGAAGCGCCGCCTCGATCGCCATTGGCGCGCCTTGAGGGCCGCTCGCCGCCACGGCCCGAAACGCCTCATCCAGCCTTTGGTCATTCGGGGTCATACAGAACACCTCTCTGAAGCTCGCAGCTTCCACACCAGCAAGGCTCGCCCCCGATGCAACCGGGAGCGGACCGTTCCAACCGGACACTGAAGCATCGCCGCTACCTCCGCGTAATCGAGCTCATGCAACTCGCAGAGAACCACGACTTCGCGATACGGCTGAGGCAAACTCAGAATTGCCTGCCTGACTGATTCGATTCGCTCGCTCCGGGTGAGATCTCCGAGCACGTCGCCCGAGTCGATCGGGATGTCTCCATCTTCGCTGGGAGCGTAAGGACGCTCCCGCTCAAGCGCCCGTAAAACATGGTTCCGGGCGACTCCGTAGAGGTACGCGCTTACGCTCCCACGACTCGGATCGTATTGATTTCGTCCTCGCATCAGCAGCATGAAACTATCCTGAGTTACTTCTTCCGCGATATCCGTCTTGCCGCTCATTTGGAGTGCAAAGCGGTAGACCGCGCCCTGGTGACGCCGATACAGCACCGTAAACGCATCCTCGTCACCCGCCCACATGCGGGTCAGGAGATCGTGATCGTTTTGAGGCGAATCCGTTTGCATGCAGCGTCTATCAGGTATTCCCAAGTGCTGGCCGGAAAGTTCCAATCATCTCGTTCCCATATAATCGTTCGAGTGACCTCCACCTCCGGCTTCGTGCAACGATCGGGTTCTCAACTCCTTCTAGCGGGCGAGCCCTATCACATAGTCGGCGGCAATACCTACTATCTAGGCTATGTGATCGAACCCACTCTGAACGCAGCGCTGGATCTCGCGCAAAGCTTCGGTATGAACTCGATTCGCATTTGGGCGTTTCTCGATAGCGCTCAGCCGCCAGGCCCGTGGGACGTGTCCTTCCAATACTGGGATGCAGCCAAGCGTGAACCGGTAGCCAACGAGGGCCCGAACGGATTGCAGCGGCTGGATCGGGCGGTGTCTTCCGCTCGTGAACGCGGAATCCGTCTCATCCTGACGCTCACCAACAATTGGCCGGATTTCGGCGGCATGCCACAATATGTCCAATGGCTCGGCCTAGACGCCAAGCAAAAGAATCGCTTCTACAGTGACCCAGCCTGCAAGGAGCTGTATAAGAATTGGGTGCGGCAGATCGTCACTCGTTATCGCGACGAGCCTGCGATTCTCGCTTGGGAGCTCGCGAACGAGCCGCGCTGCGAAGGACGTGGGGGAAGAGAGACGCTGCTTGCCTGGGCGGATGAGATGAGCGCGTTTATCCGTCAGCTTGACCCGAACCACCTGATCACGGTCGGTGACGAAGGCTACTTCAAGCGTCATCAAGCGTGGGGCAATCCTCTCTACAACGGGCAGTACGGAGTGAGCTGCGAGGAACTGCTCGGATTGCCCGCGATAGACTTCGGCACCCTGCATATGTATCCGCAAAGCATGGCGAAGGATCAAGACCCGGTCGAGTTCGGCTTAATGTGGATACGCGAGCATCTTGAGGCAGGACAGCGGGCCAACAAGCCGATGTTGGTAGAAGAGTACGGGTTGATGGCGCCGTACCCGGATCGGAACGCGGTGTTTGCCAAATGGCTGGCTTTGATAGAAGAATTGGGAGGCGTAGGCGACATGCTCTGGATGATGGGCCTGCCGAAAGGTCCCGATCAGTGGTATGCGCCCGATGCGTATGTGATCGAGAATGCGGCGGACGCTCCGGCCATATCCGACCATGCGGCCACGATGACTCGCGATAAACTAGCTTCATCAGCCTGATCGAACCCACTTCCCCACAGGAACTTGCTCAGACCCTTGCGGAAGCGGGTTCCAAGCGTCGCTCCATTGCCTTGTCTGGAAATTCCAGCAAGCGACAGATGGGCGGTCCGATAGCGCCCGCTGACATCCAACTGTCCACCCGCAATCTCAATCGCGTCATTCAGTACGAACCGCGCGATCTGACCATCAGCATGGAAGCGGGCGTGACCTACAGCGAGTTGAGCCGCGTGTTGGCCGGGCACAATCAGATGATCCCGCTGGACCCTCCGTTCGCCGCGCAAGCCACAATCGGCGGTGTGCTTGCAACTAACCAGAGCGGTCCGCGACGACGCCTGTATGGCACCGCGCGCGACATGGTGATCGGCATGACCTTCGCCACGATGGAAGGCAAGTTGGTGCAGAGCGGCGGGATGGTGGTGAAAAACGTCGCCGGCCTGGACATGGCGAAGCTGATGATCGGGTCATTTGGAACCCTGGCTGCTATGGCCGTGGTCAACTTCAAGGTGCATCCGATGTCGTCCGCCACGCGCACTTTCGTTCGGAGGTTCGGGCGAATCGGCGATGCTATCGCCGCGCGGGATGCCGTCTTGAAAAGCGTGCTGCAGCCTGCGGCCATTGACATTGAGAAAACGATTGAGGGGTATCGGCTGCTCATTCAGGCTGGTGGAAACCGCGCCGTGCTCGAGCGGTACTCGCGCGAACTCGCAGGATCCGAAATTCTCGAGGGCAATGAAGAGGAAAGCCTGTGGCATGAGATCCGCGAATTCACGCCGGCTTTTCTTGCCAACCATCCAGAGGGTGCTGTAGTCAGGATCTCCTGCAAGCTGTCCGAGGTCGGCAGCGTGCTGGAAAAACTGCCCGCACCGGCCATTGCACGCGCCGGATCGGGAGTGGTCTACGGTTATTTCGCGCAGGCCCGCGAAGCTGTAGCCCACGGCAATGGAGTGTTGGAGTTCGGCAGCTTGATCGGCCAGGAGCCCCCCGGGAATGAGTTTGCGATGATGAAGAAGTTGAAGCACATGTTTGACCCGGAAAGCCTGCTCAACCGGGGCAGATTGTATGGCCGCCTCTAACCTCGCAGCGTTCGACAAACCCCAGCAATCCGATCTCGATAAGTGCGTCCACTGCGGCCTATGTCTGAACGCTTGTCCCACTTACCGCGAGCTGCACCTCGAAATGGATTCGCCGCGCGGGCGGATCTATCAAATGATACAAGTCTCGACGGGAGCGGCCCCCATTGACGCAACCTATATCGAGCACATCGATCTCTGCCTGGCTTGCAGGGGCTGCGAGACAGCATGTCCGTCGGGCGTGAATTATGGCCGGTTGGTGGAAGCGGCACGTGCCGAGATCGAGAACACCATCCAGCGGCCTTGGAATGAACGCTTCATTCGGGACGTAGTTTTCAAGCGGCTGCTTCCTTCTAGAACCAACCTTCAAATTGCAGGAAGGCTGCTCTGGCTGTATCAAACCTCAGGTATGCAGAAACTCGTCCGCGCTTCGGGCGTGCTGAAGCTCTTTGGAAAAACGGGCGATCTTGAGGCGCTTGCGCCCGCGATTGAAACCCCGTTCTTCTTCAGCAATTACGGTCGGACGTTTCCCGCACAGGGCGGGCGCAAACACCGCGTAGCGCTGTTAGGCGGCTGCATCGCAAATCTCAGCTTCGCCCGGCTCAACGAAGCCACCATCCGAGTGCTGCAAAAGAATGGCTGCGATGTGGAAGTTCCGGAGCATCAGACCTGCTGCGGAGCGCTGCATGTCCACGCAGGGATTCGGGACCAGGCGAGAGTGCAGGCTCGGCAGAACATCGACGTTCTGCTGGCTGGCAACTACGACGCGATCATTACGAATGCGGCCGGTTGCGGATCCACGCTGAAGGAATATCACGAGCTGTTCGAGCACGATCCGGCCTACGAAGAAAAATCTCGAAAGTTTTCCGCGCTGGTAAAGGACGTAACCGAGTTCCTGGCATCGCTCGAACTCAATCCTCGCATGGGTCCTGTGTCGGCAACGGTAACTTATCAGGACTCCTGCCACCTCGCTCACGGACAGAAAATACGAAGCGCCCCTCGCAAGCTGTTGAGGTCCATCCCCGGATTGACCTTTCGAGAAATGCCGCTCTCTGACATTTGCTGCGGCAGCGCGGGCATCTATAACATCATCCACACGGACATGGCGATGGCGCTGCTGGAAAAGAAAATGGCCAGTGTAAACGGAACCCGCGCCGAGGTGATCGCGACCGCAAATCCAGGCTGCATGCTGCAGCTAAAAGCTGGCGCGGAGCGTTTCGGCAGAGGTCAGAGAGTTGTGCACGTGGTGGAAATTTTGGACGAAGCTTACCAAAAGTACGGAGGTTGAAAGAGTCTACCTGCCGCGGCGCGGCGGACCTGACCGACGGCCTTGACCGGACCTGGAATCCTCTTCCGGACGCGGGCGGGGAGGACGGATCGGCTCAGGCAACGGCATGTTCAGCGGCAGAATTACAACCTGTCGGTACGGTCCCGTGCCGGTGCTTTCACTTCGGAGGTCCGTCTCGTTCCGCAAGCTCAAATGAACGATCCGGCGTTCACGGCTGCTCATGGGATTAAAATGGAACGGTGCCCCGGTCTTCCTAACTTTCTCGGCGGCGGTGGACGCCGTCAGCCGAAGTTCCTCGATCCGCAAAACCCGGTAATCGTTTGCATCAAAGCGGACTTTCGAATGATCTTCAGCGGGCATGGCCAGAACTTCCATGACAAGATGCTCGAGAGCGACCAGCAGTTCTGCCCGATTCTCAAGCAGAAGCTCGGTATCGGGACCCTGAAACTTCACCACCACTTCCGGGTCCTCGAGATCGGGGTGAATGTGCTCCCCTTCCGAGATGTCGAACGTCAGCCGGAAGCCTGCATCCTGAAGAACCATCCTCAGAAAGCTCTCGATGCGCGGCCCTATGCTGGCAACCTTGTACTTTTTCTCGTCGGACATCCTCAGCCAACCCCTACCTCTTTGAAATTTTCTTTTGCTGGATCTTCGGCGCTTCTATCACCGGCGCGGGGGTGTACTTATTGATTAAAAACTGCTGCGCGATGCCGACCAGATTGCCAGTGAGCCAGTATAACACCAGGCCGCTGGACATGCTGTAAAAGAAGAATCCGAACATCAGCGGCATGAACTGCATCATCTTGGCTTGGGACGGGTCCATAGTCGGATTCGGCGTAATTTTCTGCATGATGAACTGAGTAGCGATCATGATGATGGGCAGGAGATGAATCGGCAGAGTCTCCGCCTGAGACAGATCCGTCACCCACAGCCAGTTCGCTCCGCGCATCTCGATCGTCACGGTAAGCACCCTGTAGAAAGCGTAGAGAATGGGAAGCTGAAACACCATTGGCAGACATCCGCCCAGTGGATTGGCCCCGTGCTTTTTGTACAGGTCCATCACTTCCTGATTCTGTTCGGCCTTTTTCGGATCGCGCAGGCTCAGGTTCTTGTACTTGGCATTGATGGCGGCAATCTGCGGCTGCAGCCCTTGCATCTTTCGAGCAGATTTCATGCTCGTGAGCCGCAGGGGTAGCAGGAGCAAGTTGATGATGATCGTTATGAGGACAATCGCCCAGCCGTAGTTGTGAACCAGTCTGTCGTTCAAGAAATGGAGCGCCTGGAAGAGAGGTTTGGCGATGAACCAAAACCAGCCCCAGTCAATCAACTGCTGAAGCTTCGGATCCACGTTTTTGAGGATGTCGACGTCTTTAGGGCCGACGAATATCGGAAAGCGGTTCTGCGAATCCCCTCCAACTTCAACGCCCACGTGAAGCTCTTCCTTGCCTCCGGGTGTCGGGGCAACCTCATCCTTGACCGTAATCAACTGGGTGGAAACGTTGTCCTTGGGCAGCACGACAAACGCAAAGAACATGTCGTCCAGCCCGGCAAACGAATAGTTGCCGCTTGCCATGACCGCGCCGTCCTTGGCCGCCTTCGCGTCCTTGGTGGTCAGCTTTGATTGGGCGACGTCGTACGATACCGAGTGCTGGGCCTGCGAGCGATTTTGCACCGTCGGGTCGCCAAAACCGCCGCGCCAATCGATCCTATGAGCCACCGGAGCGCCGTTCTGAATTACTTCCGTGCTGACCTGCGAGAGATAGCTGTTCTTGCTGAAGTGGAAGGACTTTCTGCAGACGGTCTTTCCATCCGAGAACTCGTAATCCACTCCCAAATGGTCTTCCGCAGGTTTCTCGACGAAGTAGGCGAAGTTAAGCTCGGACGCGATCTTGTCGTCTTTCATGGAGACCGAGAAAGGCCCGGGCACCTTCGCCAAGCTCGCTTGATTCACCAATTCAAGGGGCTTACCCTTTTGATCGGTGAACTTCTTCAGCAGCCAACTGTGTACCACTCCGCCGCGGTTGCTGAACCGGATTCTATACAGGTCGGTATCCACAACGAACTCGCGTTCTCGATCCGCGGCAATGCGGCCAGCAGCCTCTGTTGCAGCTTGGGTTGCCTCAGGCTTAGCTGGAGTTTCGGCGGTCTTTTGCGTGACCTGGGCAGCTTGGTTGGGCGTTATCGGAGCGGTGGGCTTCGGTCCGGGTGCTGGCTTATAAAGATAGGGCGTTACGAAAAGGACCAAGCCCATCAGCAAAAAAGCCAGCAGGAGACGCATCTCCATCGACAGCTCTTTTTTTGGCGGACTGGGTTGGTTTGGAATGGTTGACAAGTCGGCCATGGGATGTAAATTATCGGACTGGATCAAAACCGCCGGGGCAAAATGGATGGCAGCGAAGGATTCGCTTTACGCCCATCCAAACTCCGGGGCCCGCGCCATATTGAATGACTGCGTCGCGCATGTACTCGGAACAAGTGGGATGGAAACGGCAAGCGCTCGGCAACATTGGAGAGATCCAACGTTTGTAAAAATGCAGGCTGGCGATCACGCTTTTCCGCATCGCGAGATGAGCCGCTCCACTTCGCGTTGAAGCTCTTGGGGCGAAGCTTCTAAAACCTGACGCCTTGGGTTCACAACCAAATCCCACTTGGCATCGATTTGGGGGAGGCGCAGGCGCAACATTTCCCGAATGCGGCGCTTGGCGAGATTGCGCTTCACTGATTTCCCAAACGCGCGAGGAACCGTGAAGCCGATCCGCGGTCCTACTTGTTCCGAGCGAATCACCGCGAGACGGAATGCGGCAAAATACGGGCCGGAGATCCGCGACCCCTCGTTATAGACCTTACGGAATTCGGAGGACTTCAGGAGGCGAACAGTTTTTGGAAATGGGAAATTACTCGGCGTACCTGACGACTCTCTCGTCACTGACGGTCAGCTTGTGGCGACCCTTTGCACGGCGGCGCGAAAGTACCGCACGACCGTCTTTACTCTTCATGCGTGCACGAAAACCGTGCGTCTTTGCCCGTTTTCGATTGTTTGGCTGAAATGTTCTCTTTGGCATCTTCCCGCTCGATTCGGGCAAGCGAATCGATTCGCGCTACCCACTAAAAACCTAATCTTCAGTATAAGGCTGGGGCGGCGGAGTGTCAAACTTAGCAGGATGCATCTAACGATAATTCCTGCCGCCCTCTTGTTCCCACTCGCGCTCTTTAGCGCCCAGCCTTCCCTGCAGTTTCGCGAGCACACAATCGCCACTGATTTGAAAGGCGGTTATCAAGTAGTTCCCATCGACGTGAATCACGACGGCAAGATCGATCTCATCGCTCTCGCAAGCGGGATGACCGACTTAGTCTGGTTTGAAAATCCAACCTGGGAGCGGCACGTAATCGCCAGCAATCTGCCTCGCATGATCAATCTGGCGGCCTGGGACACCGATGGAGATGGCATTCCAGAAATCGTCGTGGCCTACGAATTTTCGAATCTGGCGAAGAACAGCATCGGAATTGTCGCCCTGCTTCAGCATGACGGCGACCCCCGCCAGCCCTGGAAAGTGCGCGAGATTGATCGCATCCCCACCTCTCACCGCCTGCGCTGGGCCGACATCGACGGGTCGGGCAAAAAAGTTGTCATCAACGCGCCTTTGACCGGCCCGCACTCAACCCCGCCGGACTATCGCGAGCAGGTCCCCTTGGTCTTCTATCGTCCGGGCGATTGGAAGCGCGAACTGATCGGTGAACAGAATGAGGGGGTCGTACACGGCATCACCATAGTAGATTGGGATCGCAATGGACGCGACCAGATTTTGACGTCGAGTTTCACGGGCATCGACCTGTTCAAGCTAGGACGAAGCGGCCAGTGGAGCCGAACCGAAATTACAAAAGGGGATCCGGCACCGTGGCCTAAGAGCGGGTCGAGCGATACCGCCGTTGGAAAAAACGGGAAGAAGCGGTTTATTGCGGCGATCGAACCGTGGCACGGCAATCAGGTGACGGTGTACCGCGAGAAAGGGAAGAAGTGGATACGCGAAGTGATCGATGACAGCCTCATGGATGGCCACACCATCGTTGCGGCCGATCTCGATGGCGACGGAAACGACGAAATCGTCGTCGGCTTCCGAGGCCAGCCGCGCCGCGTTTACATCTATCGTTTCGACGGTAAGAAGTGGAACCGTCAGACTCTTGACGATGGAGGTGTTTCGGCTGCCGCCTGTGCCGTCGCGGACCTGAACGGCGATGGGAAACCGGATATTGCCTGCATCGGATCGGCGACACAAAACCTGAAATGGTATGAGAACATTGGCCGCTGATCCCCACTACGCTGATAGCTTTTCACTGAGTGATGGATGGGAAACTTTTCGAATGGAGCACTAGAGCTTCAAACGGGAAAGCCCGGGGTAAACGCCCGGGCCTTCTACACGAAGCGAAAAGGAGGTATCCTTATGGACCTTATCGCTAAGTTCGTGCTGACTCTTAAAGTTGGCACGTTTACGGTAGTGATCACCATCCGCAAGGGTCGGTGATATGCCGCAGGATTGGAGCAGCTTCCACTGCTCCAATCCCTTACGATCATAACCGATTCCCACCAATTTGCAAATACTCCTACCCTCGTAAAAAGAAAGATAACCGACCCATCGCCTCTTCCAGGATCGGCCGTTCCGCTGCATAACAGATTCGGATCGACCCCTCGCCGCCAGCGCCGAACGCAACCCCTGGAGCGAGTCCGACCTTGGTCTCCTTCAGCACGCGCATGCAAAAATCGAAGGAGTCTTCCGCGCCCTCCACCTTTGGGAACAGGTAGAACGCACCGTCCGGTTTGGGCATGGTGACTCCAGGTATGCCCTTTAACGCTTCCATGCAGAAATCGCGATTTTGTTTCAGCTTCACGAGCATTTCGCCAAGGGGCTGTTCGCCGCACAGCAGGGCCGTCTCCGCTGCCTTCTGCGTGAAAGTGGGAGCATGGGAAACCACGAACTCGTTCAACTGAGTCGCACGCGCGCCCAAATCCCGGCGGGCGACAATCCAACCCAGGCGCCAACCCGTCATGCAATAAGTCTTGGAGAACGACTGCACAACGATCACTGCATCATCGCGCGTGGCCAGTTTGAGGATCGAAGGGGCCGGAGTGGTTGGTTTCCCGCCGGTGTAGTTGAGCCGCTCGTACACTTCATCCGCCATCAACCATAAATCATGGCGGCGAGCGAAATCGAGCAGCTTCTGTTGCTCCGCGACCGTGGCCACCCAGCCGAGCGGATTCGAAGGTGAGGTATAAATCAAAAGCCGGGTGCGCGGACTGATCGCGGCTTCCAATGCAGTGAAATCGATGGTGTAGCGATCCCCTTGCAACGGCTGAGGAATCTCAATCGCCTTGGCGTTTGCCATCGCCACGTTGGATGACCCATTCGGCCAGGCCGGCGTCAACACGATTGCTTCGTCTCCGGGATCGAGTACGCAGCGAATAGCCAAGTTAAGTGCTTGCACACCCGACGCAGTGACCACAATCTCGGAGGCGGGATCCAAAGCTACTTCGTGCATCTCCTGGTAGTACCTAGCCAAGGCATGGCGAAGCGACGGAAGCCCAGCGTTTTCGGTGTAAAATGTGAAGCCGTCGGCCATCGCCTTATGCGCGGCCTGCTTGATATATTCGGGTGTGGGAAGGCTCGATTCGCCGAAGTATAATTTCAGGACGCCCTCCATTCCCATAGCGACTTCGGCCAGTTCACGGATGCGAGAGTGAGGGATGCGCAGCGCTGAGGGCGCGATCGCGGGGCTGGAAGTCGTGAGCGTCATTCTCTTTCAGAATAACCCTGCGGAATAAACGCTAGCTGCGCAACAGGATGAACATTACGATCCCAACCGCAACCAGAAACACGACTCCCAGAATGATCACCAGTTTCAGATGATTGGGCGCAGTCGGCGCGGGTGGGGGCTCAGCCTTAACCGGGGGCTCGACAGGTGGCGATGCAGCAGGAGCCGAGAACATCCGTGTAAATTCGCTCGGTCCAGTGGGGGCGGCAGGTGCTGTCGGCTGAGTTGGCGGAGCCTGAAAAATCCTGGTGGCCTCGCCCGCATTCGTCCCTGGTCTGGGCTGCCCGTAGGCGGGCGAAGCGATTGGTGGCGGGGGTACCGGAGCTGCGGGAGGTGATTGCTCCATGGGGACTGCTCCGCCTTGAACTCCAAACATCCTGGTAAATTCCCCCCCAGCTGGCGCTTGCGGCACGGGTGGAGATGGCGGGAACAAAGGCGCAGCCGTGGGCTTGGGCGCAGAAGCTCTAGACGACCCGAAAGGCTGCTCGAACATGCGCGTGAATTCTCCAGGCGGCGCGGGTCCAGGAGGTGGCGTGTACTGTGCTCCTTGCGATCCGCTGACGGCTGGCGACTGGAACATGCGCGTAAATTCTCCAGGAGCTGCAGCGTTCAGCGGAGATGGCGCGGCTGGTGGCGCAGGTGCTACGGGTTGAGCGGACTTTTCTGCCGTCGGCGAACGTTGGAATAGGCGAGTGGCATCCGCGTCCTGAGGAGGCGCTGGGATCGCACTTGGCTTTGGTTTGCCTTCCGCCGGATTCGGCGACTGAAACATCCGCGTGAACTCGCTCGCTTCTGGCTGGGGCTTCACGTCGGCCAACACGGGCGCCTGGAAAATTCCCCTCGCCTCTGGAGTAATCGCTGGCTTGGGTGTGGACTCAGGTGGCTTCGTTTTTGCTCTGGGCACCACCGGCATCTCAACGGTCCTCGCAAACTCCAGGGCCTCTGGAACGGGTGCCGCGTGTTCTGGCTTCGTTTTTTCTTGAGCCGCCACCGGAGCTTGGAACATTCGAGTGAATTCGCCAGCTTCCGGAGCCGACTCGGACGATTGTGGCTTCGCTTTTGCTTCCGGCGCTGAAGAGGTCGTTTCTGGCTTCGGTTTTTCCTGAGCCAACATCGGAGCCTGGAACATCCGCGTAAACTCACCTGCCTCCGGGCCAGGCTGCGCTGGCTCCGGCTTCGTTTTCGCGCCCGGCTCGGGTGGCTTCGCTTTTGCTCTCGGCACCACCGGCATCTCAACGGTCCTCGCAAACTCCAGGGCCTCTGGAACGGGTGCCGCGTGTTCTGGCTTCGATTTTTCCTGAGCTAACATCGGAGCCTGGAACATCCGAGTAAACTCACCGGCCTCCTGGCTAGGCTGCGCTGGCTCGGTCTTTGTTTGCGCGCCCGGCAGTACCGGTGCCTGAAACATTCGCGTGAACTCGCCCGGTTCGATTTTCACATCTGCGGGCGGACCACTCATCGGCGGAGCCACTTCAGCCAGCCACTCTCGAAGCGGCACATTGTCAGGAAGCACCCGTGTCACCACGTAAGGCGTCCCTTGGTAGTCCCCCACCTCGAGTACGACCGCTTTCGCCCTCTGCTGGAGTTCAGCGTTCTCCGCGCCGTGTCCTCCCGCCAGGAAGTGCACCATAACCGGTTGGCCGGATGCCATCTCGCGGCCCAGGAGGCCCAGTTCCTTGCCTAATTCGGGAATCGGTTCAAGCAGTCTGTACTTTTGATCGAAGCTCATGGAAGGCCAGCCATGTACAGCATGATACAGTATGCAATACTGGAGCGCTGAACGGCAGGCTGATGAGATTTTTGTCCAGAGTGGTGTGGTCTGAAGGCATGTATCTTGGGCCGCATCAATTCCAAGTCCAAGGCCGCTACTTCGAAGATTCGATTGATTTTACAACCTCCTCATTGTGGTTTCGCGGATTTGGGCTGACCGGCTTGGAGTTGGATGTGGAGGCACTCCGCAATGGCACCGTTTCGCTCGTCCATGCGCGTGGCATTTTGCCCGATGGAATGCCGTTTCACATGCCTCAATCGGACGCCCTTCCGCCTCCGCGCGCGATCTCAGAACTATTTCCACCTACTGCCGACAGCCTGACGATTCGTCTTGGCCTCCCCGGCCGATTGCCCCAAGGCCCCAACTGCGACCTTTCGCCGATCTCCCAAGGAAGCAGGTACGCCGCCGAAATGCGGAATTTTCCGGACGAAAATACTGGCGGAGATGAGCGTCCGGTGCGCATGGGCCGCAAGAATCTGAGGCTCCTTCTTGACATCGAACCGCTGGATGGCTTCGTTTCCATCGCCGTCGCGCGAGTCATGAGGGATGGCTCCGGTCATTTTGTCTACGATCCGGATTTCGTGCCTCCCTGCGTCCAGATTAGCGCCAGCGAACGGCTGATGCTTCTCCTGCGCCGTCTCATAGAAATCCTGGAGACCAAGAGCGACACGCTGGGGCGCACTACCGCGGGCCGCAGCGCCTCGGGCGACTTCTCGACCCGCGAGATCGCAAACTTCTGGCTGCTGCACTCCGTGAATTCCGCACTGGCCCCCTTGCGCCATCTGTGGATCTCCAAGCGCGGCCACCCTGAAGAGCTATTTGTCGAGATGTCCCGCCTGGGCGGCGCGCTATGCACCTTCGCTTTGGATTCGCATCCGAATGGAATGCCCGTGTACGATCACATGCACCTGGGCGAATGTTTCGATGCCCTTGACCGGCACATCCGCGTTCATCTGGAAACCATCGTTCCCACCAACTGCGTGACCATCGAGTTGAAAAAGGTGGCCGACTATTTCTACGAAGGCCAAATCGACGACACACGCTGCCTGGGCCGCTCCCGTTGGGTATTTGGAATCCATTCGGAGATCGGAGAGGCCGAACTGATCACGCGGACTCCGCAACTGGTGAAAATCTGCTCGGCCAAGTTTGTCGGCGAGCTCGTCAGGCGCGCGATGGCCGGCTTGGCGCTGACGCATCTGCCGGTTCCACCCGCAGCCATTTCCGCCAAGGTTGAAAATCAGTACTTCGGCATTTCGAAAGATGGTCCATTCTGGGATAATATCGTTCAAACCAAGAAAGTTGGAATCTACGTGCCGGGCGATCTGCCCGGTGCGGAGCTGGAACTTCTGGTAATCCTCGAGCGGTAAAAGGCTCCTGTTATGACACCTATCACTGGCACTGCTTCCCCTGCTGCACGTCCGGATAACCTGGCGCTTATTTTTCAGGAAGTGTTTACCGCCATCGTTCGATTGCGCGCAAACCGCCAAGCCTTGAGCGATGCGGAATCCTTTCGCTACCATATGCGGGAGGCTCTGAAAACGGCGGCGCAGGAAGCCCGCAATCGAGCCGGTTACAACGGGGAGGACATACGTATGGCTACCCTCGCCGTCGTCGGATTTCTGGACGAGTCTATTCTCAACGCTCGCAATCCGCTGTTTGTGGATTGGCCCCGCAAGCCCTTGCAGGAAGAGCTATTCGGGATCCACATGGCTGGGCAGGTGTTCTTCCAAAATCTGGAGCAGTTGCTGGCGCGCACCGATTCGGCCGATTCAGCCGATCTCCTGGAAGTCCACTACCTCTGCATGCTGCTTGGGTTCGCGGGCCGTTATAGCGGCAGTCGAACCGGCGAACTGCAGGCGATCATAACAGCCACCGGCGATAAGATCCGCAGAATTCGGGGCGCGTTCGGAGGCTTATCGCCCGCTTGGGCACCTGAAGGTCAGGTGATTCAGAACTCGGCGGATCCGTGGGTCAAACGTCTGGTGATCGGTGCGGCGGCGTGCCTGGTGATCATGCTGGTCCTCTTTGTCACGTTCAAGGTCGTGCTTAGCTCGGGTGCCTCAAAATTAGGCACGATTTCCACGCAAGGAAAGGCTTAGGAGGCGTACGATGCGTTCCATAAAAATTCCAGGCGTCCCCATTTACTTGTCGGCCCACATGCTGGTTTCCTGGTGGGCGGGAACCGCGCTCGGACTGCATGGAACGAAGCTTTGGGTGTTTCGCGGTCTGCTGATGCTGGTGGGGCTAGCCGGGGTAGGTGTCTTTCTCTGGTTCAAACACAATAGGAAAAAACAGGAGGAAGCCGCGAACGCCGCCACGAATCCAGCACAGGCGGGCGAATCATCTGACGATATCGACAGCCTGATCCGCGACGCCGAAGCGAAGCTTGCAACCGCTCAGGTGCAGAAGGGCGTGAAGCTCGGCAGTCTCCCGGCAATTTTCCTCATCGGCGAAACGGGCACGGCGAAAACGACCACGATCGTGAACTCCGGCCTGGATGCGGAACTGCTCGCAGGGCAGGTTTATCAGGACACGAATCTGGTCCCGACGCGGGCGGCGAACCTCTGGTATGCCAAAAGGGCGGTCTTCGTTGAAGCGGGAGGCAGATCCGTTTCCGACCCGTCAATCTGGACGAAGATCGCAAAGAAACTGCAGCCCGGCAGACTGGGCTCCGTGGTCGCTCAAGGGCAAGCACCCCGCGCCGCGCTGGTCACGATTGAAGCGGAAAGCTTGATGCGACCGGGCGCGAGCGATGCGCTTGCGGCCACGGCTCGCGCATTAAGATCGCGCTTGGGAGAGATTTCGCAAGCCCTTGGGATTAACCTTCCGGTTTATGTCCTAGTCACCAAAATGGACCGGGTGGCCTTTTTCCCGGAGTATGTTCGCAACCTCACGAATGAGGAGTCGGCGCAGGTGCTTGGCGTTACCGTGCCCGTCGCTTTGATCGGCGGAGGTGTTTACGCGGAGCAGGAAACAGCTCGGCTCAATGGATCGTTCGAGCAGTTGGTCCGATCTCTCGCCAATGCGCGTCCACAGTTTCTCGCCCGCGAACATGAGCCGGCGAATCTCCCGCCCGTCTATGAATTCCCTCGCGAGTTCCGGAAGTTGCGCCCGACTCTGGTGCAGTTTCTCGTAGATCTCTGCCGTCCCAGCCAGTTGACAGTCAGCCCGTTTCTGCGAGGCTTCTATTTTTCGGGAGTGCGGCCCATTGTAGTCAACGAGGTTGCTCCCTCGCCGGTTCGGCAGCAGTCTCGCGAACAGGAAGTATCGTTTGGAGCGACCGGGATTTTCCGGCCCGATGCTCGCGGAGTGACGGCGGCTCCGCAACAGGTGGTGGGGACACGCAAGGTTCCGCAGTGGTTGTTCCTGACTCACTTCTTCCACAAGTTGCTTCTGGCGGATCAGGTCGCAATGGGTGCCAGCCAGTCTAGCACCAAGACCAGCATGCTGCGCCGGGTCTTGCTCGCCTCAGCGGCCGCGTTGTGCCTGCTGTATAGCATCGCGCTGATCGTTTCATATTCCAAGAACCGGGCGCTGGAAACCGAAGCACGGGACGCGGCTCGGGGCATCGATGCGGTGAATTCCGGTACTAGTCAGAAGGTGGCGTCTCTCGATTCCTTGCAGCGGCTGGAAACACTGCGCCAGTCCCTCGTGGTCTTGACAGGCTATGATCGCGACGGAGCGCCCCTTGGCTATCGATGGGGACTGTACATTGGCGACACCCTCTATCCAGAGGTGCGACGCCTTTACTTCGACTGCTTCAAGCGGGTGCTCTTCGGGCAGACTCAGGCGGCATTGCTCGAAACGTTGCGCACGCTGCCGCCCACACCTGGACCCGGTTATCAACCCACTTACGAAACTTTAAAAGCTTATCTCATTACCACCTCGAACCACGATAAGAGCACTCGCGAGTTCCTGTCCCCGGTGCTGCTGAACCGCTGGAGCGCCAACAAGAACGTGGACGCGGACCGTGTGAGTCTCGCTCAAAGGCAGTTTGATTTCTACAGCGGCGAGTTGAAAGTAGAGAATCCCTATGAGCCGGCAAACGACGGAGACGCCGTAAAGAAGGCTCGCGATTATCTGCACGGGTTCGAAGGGATCGAGCGAGTGTACGCAGCGATGATCGCCGACGCAGCCAAGAAGAGTCAGCCCGTTAACTTCAACAAGCAGTTTCCCGATGCGGTATCGGTGGTGAGCGACAGTTATGAAGTAGCCGGACCCTTTACAAAGAAGGGTTTCGACTTCATGAAGACGGCGCTGAAAAATCCGAGCCAGTATTTCAGCGGTGAGGAATGGGTTCTAGGGCCTTCTGCCCCCACGCAAGGATCGATGGGCGGGCTTGGCCAACAGTTGGCGGATCGGTATTATTCCGATTACAAAGCGCAATGGCGGGCTTACCTGAAAGCGGCTTCTGTGGGAAGGTATGCAAATCTGCAGGACGCGGGCAAGAAGCTGAGCACGCTCTCGGCAAACACGTCGCCTTTGCTTGCCTTGGTTTCACTCGCTTCCCAGAATACTGACGTGGACTCGGCGGATGTGAAGAGCCTGTTTCAGCCGGTGCAGTCGGTAGTGCCGCCCGCGAATGCGGATCGATATATTGCGCCCTCCAACCAGCCGTATATGAGTGCGCTGCTGAAATTACAGAGTTCGGTGGAGCAGGCAGCCAGTGCCCAGCCGCTGACGGACGCCACCGCAGCTCCCACGCTAAGTGCCGCTTTGGATGCGAAAACTACTACCGGGCAGATGGCGCAGAACTTCACTCCAGACAAGAACGCGGCCGATGCGGGATCGAAGGTAGATCGCAAGGTGCAGCAGTTGTTGGAAGATCCGATCACCTACGTACAAGCTTTTCTCAAGGGATTGGGACCGGCTGAGTTGAACGGCAAGGGCAAGGCGCTGTGCGCGCAATGGCGCACGCTGCTGGGCAAATATCCTTTCAACCCGAACTCGAAGGTGGACGCGTCCATGGCGGACGTGAACGGCATTTTTCATAAACCAGACGGCGCACTGTGGACTTTTTACGACGCCAACCTGCAGAAGTATCTGGTGAAGCAGGGCGCTCAGTATGTAGCCGTCTCGGGCAGCCCGGTGACGCTCAGTGACGGTTTCGTGCGATTCTTTAACAGGTCTGCAGCATTTACTGATGCGATCTACGCAGGCAACACGCCAGACCCGCATGTTGGTTACTCACTGAAGCCTCTTTCCACGGAGGGGATTAAGGCGATCCGGCTCCAATTGGACGGTCAGCCAGTTACGTCATCGGGCAAGGACGGAGTGGCGAAACCTCTCGTCTGGCAGGGTTCTGGAGCTCATGAAGCCAAGCTGTTTGTGGATCAGGGATCGGGCGAGACGGCGTGGTCCACGCAGGATGGGCTTTGGGCTATTTTCAGGCTGTTTGGGCAGGCAGATCGGATGCAGCCGGAAGGCGGCGGTTACAGGTTGGAGTGGTACAACCGGACTGGCCAGGATCAGCACGTAGTGACGATAGCGAATGGCAGCCCGCTGAGCGCGAGATTCCTGCTGGATATGAATGGCGCGCCGCCGATTTTCCAGAAAGGGTATTTGGCTCAGTTAACTTGCGTCGCCGACGTGGCGAAGTAACTAAGGGATTTCTGGGCGGCCCGGAATGGGCCTTCGGTCCACCCATCGTGATGAGTTCCAAGTGGGGCAGGCAATCTTTGCCTGCAGCCGACTTTCAGTCGGCTCTCGCTCGGGCAAAGCCGCCTAGAAAGGCGGCTGCGGGCAAGACTGCCCGCCCCACAAGGGCATTAGAAGTAAAGCCGCAGGCCCATCGTGATAAAGCGGTTACCGTACTGTGGGCCAGTTGCGCGTCCGAAGTTGGGATTGCCAACCGTCCCGTTCACTCCGAAATTCGTCCTGTTGAAAGCATTGAAAGCAGTTGCGGCGAACTGAAGCCTCATCCGGCTTCCATCCCCGGTCGGCCACACGTGCACTTGCTTGAGCAGCGAGATATTGTCCAACAGAACCGGGGGCTGGCGGAATTTGCTGTTGTATTGCGATGCCGTTCCGAACGAGTATTGCCCCGGGATGGAAAATGCAGCGACGTTGAAATACAGGCTCGCCGGATTGTTGGGATCGAGAGATGTGCGGCTCTGGTCCGTCCGGACCGGGCCGCCGTTGGCGTTGCACAATCGAGCATCGGTAAACAGCACGCCGTTGCCCAGCGTGTTGGGACACGTAAGCGCAATCAGGTTGCCGCTGCGATAATTTTCCGTATTGGAGATCGTCCAGCCCCCGACAAATGCGTCCACCAAGCGGTTGGAGTGGCTCATGAACTGCTTTCCGGTTCCAACGGGAAGATCGTAAGTGCTCAGGAAGTCAAAAACGTTTGGCTGGTCTTCCGGCAAGTACGATTTCGCTTGCGGAATGTTGTACACGTCCTGAGGATAGACTTGGTTTTGCGAGAAGATCTGGCGGTAGGTCAACAAGCCAAGCGATTTCGACCGGACGTAGGATGCAGTGAACTGCCAGTTGCCGAAACGGCGGTGGATCTTGAATGTGGCCGCGTCGTACCACGTTCGCCCCTGTCCGCTATTGCGCGAGAAAACGTTTAGGAACTGAGGGAAGGGACGTAAGGACTGCGCGAGAGAGCCGTTGTCGGGGAAGTTTGGATAGGGTTTCTTGAAGCCTTGCGCCACTACAGCCGGAGATGTAATCGGTTGGCCGAGCAACGATCCCAGATACAGAAAGGAGGGGTTCACCTGATTCAGATCGATCGTCGAATTCAACCTGTAACCGCGATTCCCGGCATAATCCGCTTCGATCAGGAAGCCTTTAATTTCGCGCTGAATGTTGATACTCCAGTTATAGATGCGGGGTGCCTTGCCAAACGTGGGACCCATGAAATCCACCGATTGACCATTGCCAACGCTGGGACTCAAGAACGGTGGCGGCTGATATCCGGCAGGCTTGGGAATTCCGCCATCCCATTGGAACGGGGCATTCAGGCCGTCGGAAACCTGGTTAAACGTTCCGTTGGCGCCTAGCGTACAGCCGCAGCCACCGTTGCTGGTGGCCTCATAGAAGATGCCGAAGCCGCCGCGCAGCACAGTCTTGGGAGTGATCTGATATGCGAAACCGGCTCGGGGACCAAAATCCGAAAAGTCGGTCGGCCAAAAACGTGTTACTCCCTGACGGTTCGGACCGCTGCCCGCGGAGATATAAGCGCCGGGAGCATTATTTGCGGCGGGGTTGGGAGCGTTTAAAGAGACGGAGCCCATGGTGGGCGCGTACCAGTTAACCGGGACGTCGTAGCGCATGCCCAGATTCAACGTCAACTTCGGGCTGACCTTCCAATTGTCCTGAAAGTAGAAACCGTAGTATTGATAGCGAATCTCGGCATTTTGCACGGGAGTTGCAGTGGCGTTCGCCGAATCGGGCAAGCCCAGCAGGAAACTCGCGAAGGAGTTTCCTGTAGTGCCGGTGGCCCCTGGAAGCGCTGTTTCGTTGCGGGCGAAGATGTAAGTGCCGTTGGTGTTGGCCAAGTCATGTGCCAGCGTCTCCAGGCGACGCAGGTCCCAGCCCACCTTGAACTCGTGCTTTCCTTTGATCCACGTCAGACCTTGTAAAATCTCGGTCGTGTAATTATTTTGTCCGCCGTTGTTCACTTTCGTCTGTTGCATGCCCCAGTTGGTGTAGGCGTCGGCGGCCGCGAACTGGATCACCGGCGTTGCATCGGAATCTCCGGTAAGCCCCGGGAACCCCACTTTCGAAGCGAATCCCTTCTGAGCGGGAACGAACCACGTATTCCAGGTTCTGGAGTACCCATATGTAGTGTGGAGCAGCACAGTTGGCGAGAACGTGTAATCATGGTTGACCCTGAAGATCCGGGGCTTGTTAAAGCTGTCGCCTAGCCCGGTGCCCAGCGGACCGGTGAAGTCCGAAGCCATGCGGGTATCGTTGGAATCCAGCGATTGGAAGTACGCGATCCGGTTCTTGTCGCTAAAGACGTGATCGATCTTGAGAGCCCAGACGTGGTCGGTTACCTGCTGGCTGTTGGTGAAGAAGTGGTTGTTGGACAAAGCGCTGCCATTCGCCGCAGGAATGAAGGGCAAGATATTCGCGGAAATCTTGCTGAACCGATTGGGCGGAATGATGTTGTTCGGGAACGGTGCGCGAGGGTTTTGATTCGGGTCGTAAATCAACTGCGGAATCTGGCTGAAGTTCCCCTGCAGCTCCAGTGCCGTCGGGACGGTGTTCACGATGGATGTCGGGGCGGCGGGCCGCAGATCGTTATCGTCGGAAAAATAGAAGAAGGTCTTGTTGCGGCCATTGTAGATCTTGGGAATCCACACGGGACCGCCGACTCCTCCACTGGCAGCGTTGTAGCGCTCTTTGGGCCGAAATCCCGGCGGGTTGTTGCGGTTCTGATTAATGCTCCAGCCCGCCGCGTTCCAAATGTCCCGGCGCATATTGTAGGCCGCGGTTCCATGAAAATCATTGGCACCGGACCGGGTGGTGAAGATTTCGATTCCGCCGCCTACCCGCCCGTACTCGGCCGTGTACGTTCCGCTCAGCAGCTTGACCTCGCTGAACGCCTCGGCGGAGGGCGGATTGAAAACCGTCCCGCCCGACTCTGGAATCACGTTGCTGGTACCGTCAATCAACTGTTCCCGAGCGCGCCCGGTGGATCCAGCGATGCTGGTCTCCGCGGCGTTGTTCACGCCCGCCATGTAACCGAGAAACGCTGAAGGGCTCTGAAGGCCCGAGGACCAAAGCGGCAGGGTCTGATACATTCTGGGCGTCAGCGTCTGGCCCTTCTCGCTGGTATCCGCCTCCAACAACGACTGAGTAGCACTGACCTGGATACTCTGCTTGACGTCACCCACCTCGAGCGGTAAATCGAGCGGCTGCCGCTGTGCGATGAAGATCTCGATTCCGGTCCGGACCAATTTCTTGAAGCCCAATTTTTCGGCGCTTACCGTCCAGATCCCTGGCGGCAAGCTTGGAAAGACGTACAGTCCAGCTTCGGATGAAACCGTGTGAAGAGTCACGCCCGTGGCGTCCTCGCGCGCAGCGATCGCGGCGCCCGGAATTCCCGCCCCGGCAGAGTCTAGCACGGTCCCCGAAAGCGACCCGGTTTGAGATTGACAGAAAGCGACGGAACAAATTAATAGTCCCATCATGAAAAAAGCGAGGCGAACAACGTGGTTCCAGGTCATACAATCCTCTCAAACCTGACGGTCTGGAGCCGACTGCTCCTTCGACAAGCCAAGGCACGGTCAAATTTAACAGCTTTGAAACAGGAGTCCTGATTGTATGCCCGGTACCAGCGTGGCGTCAAACCCTGGTTCGGCATCGGTCTATAATCTAGTTGATGAACAAATCGAATTGGCGGCCAGTGGCGTTATCTCTTACTGTTATCGGCGTAGTAGCGCGCTTGCTTCCGCACGCACCAAATTTCGCCCCCGTGGGCGCGGTCAGCTTATTCGCCGGGGCACGCCTGCCGATGTGGCAAGCTTACGCGGTGCCGTTTTCGCTAATGTTTGTGACTGATCCGATTCTGAACGCCATGCGCGGCTATCCTGCATTCACGTGGTATCAAGCGTTCACTTATTTCAGCTTCCTGATCAGCGTTTGGATCGGAAGACGCTTGCGAACAACGGAGAGCGGTTGGCGAATTGGCGGCGCGATGCTGGCGTCGAGCGTCCAATTTTTTCTTATTTCAAACCTTGGAAGCTGGCTGTTTGACTACCCGCATACGCTGGCTGGTTTGGGTGCGTGTTATGCCGCAGCGATCCCGTTCTTCGAGCGAACTCTGATGAGCGACGTGTTTTTCACTGCCGCTTTGTTTGGAACCTATGCGATTCTGACCCGAACTGTAGCGGCACGGGAAACGTGCTGACGAGCGGCGCAATATAACTCTTGCTGCCGCTGTTGGCCTCCCCGTAGAGGACAATTTACAATAAAAATAGATCCATGGACCTCCGCGAAATTGCAGCGCAGTTGCCACTGCTTCCGGGCGTCTACCTTTATAAAGACAGGCACGACGCTGTCATATATGTCGGCAAGGCCAAGAACCTCAGGGCTCGTGTTCGCAGCTACTTCTCCGACGAACGCCTCGCCGATGCCAAGACCGGCACGCTGATTTCCGAAGCGCGCGGCATCGATTGCATCACCGTCGACAACAACAAGGAAGCGCTCGCGCTTGAGAACAATCTCATTAAGCGATATCAGCCGCGCTTTAATATCCTCCTCCGGGACGATAAGACTTATCCATACATCAAGCTGACCGGCGAGAAGTTCCCGCGCGTCTACGTCACTCGCCGCCTCCTTAAGGACGGATCCACTTACTATGGCCCGTACTTTCCGGGCAACCTGGCTCACAGGCTCGTCAGTTTCATCCATCGTCATTTTCTGATTCCCTCTTGCAAGGTAGATTTCAATCGGAATCATACTCACCCTTGCCTGCAATATCACATTCACCGCTGCCTGGGACCTTGCGTAAAGGGGCTTACCACGGACGACGCCTATGCAGCCGGGGTCCGCAACGTGCGCCTATTTCTGGAAGGTCGGCTGCGCGATCTGAGCGACGAACTGCGAGGGCGCATGGACCTTGCGTCGACGGACACGCGGTTCGAAGAGGCCGGCAGCCTGCGGGATCTTATCCATACAGTCGAAGAGATGGAGCAGAAGCAGAAGATCGCGGCAGCCGAAGGCGAGAACATCGACATCTTTGCCCACTACGCCGAACCCCCGCTGGTGGCCATCAATCTATTCCACCTTCGCAATGGGCAGATCGTGGATCGCCGGGAGTTCTTCTGGGAAGATCAGCCCGAGTTCGAGCCTTCGGAGTTTTTCTCTTCGCTGCTGAAGCAGATCTATTTGGATCAGCAATACATTCCGGGCCTGATCCACGTTCCCGCGGACTTCGAGGATCGCGACGAACTCGAAGCTTATCTTAGCGAGAAGCGCGGGCACAAGGTGGAGATTCTCACTCCTCAGCGAGGACAGAAAAAAGCCATGCTGGGGCTTGTGGAGACCAACGCCAAACACAGCTTCCATGCTCGGTTCCGCGTGATGCGGCCGTCCTCGAAAGCCACCCAGGACGCTCTGCAGGACGCGCTAAACCTGGCCGATCCCCCCAAACGCATTGAGTGCTTCGACATTTCGCACATACAAGGGACCGATAAGGTGGCGAGCATGGTGGTCTGGGAAGACGGCAAGATGAAAAAGGCCGACTACCGGAAATTTATCATTCGAACGGTGATTGGCAACGATGATTTCGCGTCGATGCGCGAGGTGGTGACTCGCCGCTATTCGCGTTTGCAGGGGGAGAACGCGCCCATGCCGAGCCTCATTCTAATCGACGGCGGCTTGGGTCAGTTGCATGCCGCGGCCGAGGCTTTGGATGCGCTCGGAATCATTAACCAGCCACTCGCTTCCATCGCCAAGCGGGAAGAGATCATTTACGTTTATGGGCAGGAGGATGAGCCGGTGGTCCTGGAGCACCACAATCCGGTGCTGCACGTGGTGCAGATGATTCGGGATGAAGCGCACCGCTTTGCCGTTACGTTCCACCGCACGCGCCGCAACGCCGCGCGGCTAACGTCGGAATTGGCTGATGTGGACGGAGTTGGCAAGAGGACAGTAGAGAAACTCCTGCGCGAGTTCGGGAGCGCGGAGCGGGTACGGGAGGCCAGCGACAGCGATCTCATGAGACTGGTGGGACCGGCTGCAACCCGAAAGATCAGGGATCACTTCGAAAAGGTCGCAAGCGTCTAGAAATATGGATTGGTATTACGCAGACGCTGGCCGACAGGTCGGGCCCATTGACGATGCCGCGTTCCGCCAACTGTCAGCGGCGGGGACCATCCGCGAGGAAACGCTGGTCTGGCAGGCGGGAATGTCCGCGTGGGTTCCCTATCGAGATCTCAATGCACCCATTCGGAACTGTGCCGAATGCGGAGGAGCGTTCCCGCCCGATGAACTAGCGGCATTCGGAAGCGTGCTGGTCTGCGGAGCCTGCAAGCCTGCTTACGCCCAGAAGCTGAGAGAAGGCGTGCTGCAGGCCGGGCACCTAAAGTACGCAGGTTTTTGGATACGATTCTGGGCTGTGGTGATCGACGGAATTATCGAGTACGTGATTCTCCTCATGGTGGGAGGGCTGGCGTTCGGCATCGCTGGCATGGATTTCAATAATGTGCCTGCAGTGCTGTTCGCGGAGGGCGTTTTGTTCCTGGTGCAGTTGCTGCTTGGCTTCTCATACGAAGTCTGGTTCATCGGGAAACTGGGCGCTACTCCAGGAAAACTAGCTTTTGGTTTAACCGTTGTCAGCGCCGAGGGAACTAAGATTTCTTACCAGCGTGCGATGGCCAGGTGCGGGGCCAAGTTCATCAGCACCATGACGTTTCTAATAGGGTATTTGATGGCTGCGTTCGATATCGAAAAGCGCGCGCTGCACGACCGTATTTGCGACACTCGCGTTATTCGCAAATGACCGACCTGCCCTGCGCGCTATGTGCGGCACCGATTCCGGCAGACCGATGGAACTCGCAGTCCGCCATATGCGCCAAGTGCCGCGCCCCGCTTGCTGCGATGGTGTTCCCGGCGTTCTTTAGGGTTCCGCGCGTCGAGGCGGCGGCACTGGTTCAAGAAGGGGATGCGAGCTGCTTCTATCACGCGAGGAAGAGCGCGGCCGCCGTATGCGACCAGTGCGGGCGATTCCTGTGCTCACTTTGCCAAGTTGATTTTCTCGGACAGAACTGGTGTCCAGTTTGCATCGAAAGCCGACGCGTGGGCGGAAAGCTGGAGACCCGCCGCACGCTCTACGACACGATGGCTCTGCAACTGGCAACCCTCCCGCTCCTGTTGTGGCCCTTCACTTTGATTACGGCTCCTTCAGCGTTGTACGTGGTGTTCCGGTACTGGCGTGCGCCAGGGAGCTTGGTGCCGCGCACACGTGCCCGCTTCTACATCGCGTTGGTTCTCTCTGTCGTTCAGTCAGGATGCTGGCTTTGGCTGATCGCGTTTGCGGTGTCCAGGCGATGACGGACCGGATTGCTTACAAGAAGCTGCCCGGTTTCGCAAGCGCGCCATTTCGTCGGCGCTCGCTGTATGCGGGTCCGGATCACGTGCTGTCAGTGCGGTCGTCGGCATATATGGAGGAGTACCGCCGATTCTATTTCCGCGACATTCAGGCTATCGTGCTATCGGAAGGAGGCAGCGGATGGTCGTATTATCTGCTGGCAAGCGCGGCTTTCCTGTTTCTCATGTTCCTTCTGCTGGGCTATTCTTGGCATTTGATATTTTCGGGCCTGTGCGGCGCGGGCGCCCTGTGTGCGTTTGTCATCGGAGTGAGGTTACCCAACTGTGCGTGTTACCTGAAGACCGCGACTACCACCGAGCCCTTGCCATCTCTCGGCAGACTGCGGGCGGCCCGGAGGACGCTCGCGATCTTGCGTCCCCTGATCGAGACGGCTCAGGAAACACCGCATTGAGTTTCATTCCCAATGTCGGACCCGCCCTTCAGCTCTCAGCTACCCCAGCTTTCTGAAGCGCTGCCCGCCCGTAATCCAGGCAGAGTTTCGCGCTGTTCTCAGGAGGCATCTCTTTCAAACCCCGTCCGAACACCTCCACGCTGAGCGAATCTTCATAACCAATCGTCCGCAATGCGTGCAGAAATCCGTTCAGATCGATCGCTCCCTCACCCGGCAGCAATCGCTGATTATCGCGAACCTCGTCGGGTGGAAGCTTCGCGGCATCATCGAAGTGCACTACCACGATCCGGTCCTTGCCGGCTTTCACGATGTCGGCCGGAGTGCCGCCCGCGTGATGCCAATGCCAAGCGTCGAGAGTGAGCCCCACGTTCGGACCGCACTCCTTCGCGAAATCCAGCATCTCATTCATCTTCCAAATAAACTCGTTCGGAAACTGCTTGCGGATATGCAGCGGACCCAAAAATTCCAGTCCGAGCCGGCAGTGCGAACGCGCCAGAATACTCGCGCATTCCGTAAAGCGCCGTTTGTAGATTCGGCGCAACTCATCCTTGGGCTGATCGCTCGATGACATAATCCACGTCATCATGCGCGGGCACCCGATCGCCGCTGCAAAAGGGGCTGCATCCTCCAGCTTGGCCAGCGTGCCCCGAAATGCCGCATCGTCCTTGCGAAACTCGACGGGTAGATTGACGTATGCCGGGCGGAGGTGCAGTTCTGACATGAGTTGCCGGGTACCCTCCACACCATCGGTCATCGCAGCCTCCAAATTGACGTCGACTCCTTTGAAACCAGTGGTCGAGGCGAGCTGCGCAAATTCCCGCCACGCCAGTTTGCCGCCAATCGGCACGCCATTCATCGACAAATACATGTCAGCTCCGAGTAGTCAAATTTAGCAGCCAAGCCTGGCTGTCGAGACCGTCGTCGGCATGCTCCGCTTTGGTGTACGATCCGTCGGGGTGCATCAGCCTGGCTCGCGTCGTATCGGCAAGGTAGGTTGCCAGTATCTCATCCCTAAGACGCTTCGCCAAGCGAGAGTCCTCGATGGGGAAGAGAATCTCCACGCGTCGATTCAAATTGCGCGGCATCAAATCCGCACTGCCCAGATAGATTTTTTCGGCCCCGCCGTTCCGGAAATAGTAGATCCTGCTGTGCTCTAGAAAGCGGCCTAGAATGCTGATCACGCGGATATTTTCACTGATCCCCGGAACGCCTGGACGCAGACAACAAATGCCGCGCACGAGCAAATCCACCGTCACCCCTGCCTGAGAAGCACGATAGAGCCGCTTGATGATGGGCGGGTCTTCCAGCGCGTTCATCTTCAGAATCAGATGCCCTCGCTCGCCCGCTTCCTGATGCTCGATTTCGTTGTCAATCAGATCCAGCAGCCCCTGCCGCAGGTTGATCGGCGCGACCAGCAGCTTTCGGTAGTGGCTCTTGGCCGAGTAGCCTGTGAGGTAGTTGAACAAATCCGTCACGTCGGCCGCGATCTGTTCGTTTGCCGTGAAGAACCCAATATCGGTGTAAGCACGAGCCGTAATCGCGTTGTAGTTCCCCGTGGCCAAGTGGATGTAGCGGCGGATGTGCTCCCCTTCCCGGCGCACCACCATCGCGACTTTTGCGTGCACCTTCAGTCCCACCAAGCCGTAGACGACGTGCACGCCTTCGCGTTCCAGCGCTCGAGCCCATTCGATGTTGCTCTCTTCGTCGAAGCGCGCCTTCAGTTCTACCAACACGGCTACCTGCTTTCCGTTCTCGATCGCATCCACCAGCGCCGCGACAATCGGCGAGTTCCGGCCCGTACGGTACAGCGTCATCTTGATCGCCAGGACATCCGGATCGCGTGCGGCTCTTCTCAAGAATTCGATCACGGGCTGAAACGATTCGAACGGGTTGTGCAGCAGCATGTCGGACTGCCGGATGCGCGCGAACAGATCGTCGTCGGGCTTGGTCTGCAGGCCTGGAGGCGTCACAGGCGTGAACGGCTTGTCTTTAAGATCGGGCCGGTCGATACTCAACAGGTGCCGGATTCTGCCCAGATCGATCGGGCCAACTACCCGATAAATGTCGTTCTGGTCCAACTCCAGATTGCTGATCAAAATTTCGAGGATCTTAGGACGCATGCGCGCGTTCACTTGCAGGCGCACGACGTCTCGAAACCGGCGTCGCCAAACCGCCTCTTCCACGGTCTCCAGCATGTCGTCGCTTTCCACTTCCTGAATCGCTACTTCCGCGTCCCGGGTAATGTGGAAAGGATGCGCCTCAACAATCAGCAGACCAGGAAACAGGTATTTCAAATTGGCGATGATTAGCTGTTCCAGCCAGAGGAATGCAAACTCGGCGGGCTTCGATCCTGCTTCTTCGTCAACGTGAACCGACGGACTCACTCGCACGAGTTGGGCCAGCGTGTCTGGAACTTTCACGCGAGCGAAGTGCTCGCCTACATCGTCCTTCACCACGACGGCTATATTCAGGCTGAGGTTCGACATGTGCGGAAAGGGGCGTCCCGGGTCAAATGCGAGAGGAGTGAGCACCGGGAAGACTGTCTCCAGGAAGTAGTTCTCCATTCCGTTCCGTTGTTCTGCGCTGAGAGAAGCGTACTCGACTATATAAATTCGAGCTTGTTCCAAGGCCGGCGCCAACTCGTTTTGAAAGAAGTCATAGGCCGCATCGGTGAGTGACGAGATCTCGGTCCGGATCGCCTCCAATTGTGCCGTAACCGGCGTTCCATCAATGCTGGGTTCCGGCTTGCCTGTCTCTATCTTCTGCATCAGGCCAGCCACGCGCACCATGAAGAATTCGTCTAGATTGGAGAAGAGAATCGAGAGGAACTTTACGCGTTCCAACAGAGGATGCAGTGGATCCTGCGCCTCTTCCAGGACACGCCGCTGAAACGCCAGCAGGCTTAGCTCCCGATTAAGATACAGACTGGGATCATCAAGCGATTGCACGCTGCTGGTTGCGGTCACTAATGTTGCCATGGACATAACCAGTGTATCGAGAAGCTTATCCGGCTTTGAAACACTTTTTCACATGTTTGTAATCGGAACGTAATTGATAACAGGATATGTTCAAAGTGGATTGGCCAAATGAAGAAAAACCTTCTGATTGAAGATGATCTGGATCTTTACGATCTGTTTAAATACAACCTCGAACGCGAGGGCTTCCAAATGGTCGGCGCGAACACGGGCAGAGGTGCCATCGACCTCTGTGTCAGGGAGCGGCCGGACTTGATCGTTCTCGACATTATGCTGCCCGATTCCGACGGACTCGATATTTGCAAGCGCCTGCGCAGCCACGCCGAGCTCGCGCCAACGCCCATCATATTCATCACCGCCCGCGCGTCCGAAACGGACCGGATCGTCGGCCTGGAACTAGGCGCTAACGACTATATCGTCAAACCGTTCTTCGTGCGTGAAGTGATCGCGCGCATCAAGGTTCAACTTCGCAGGCCGACGGACGCAACTTCCGTGCTCAAGGCTGGCGCGCTCGAACTCGACCGTGCGCGCTGCCAGGTTCGTTTGAACGGCCAGGAACTATCGCTCACCGCCACCGAGTTCCGACTGTTGGAATACTTGATGGGACGGGCGGGCGTGGTGTTCAGCCGGGAACAGTTGCTGGATGCCGTTTGGGGGAATGATCGAGCTGTGACGGACCGAACCGTCGACGTTTACGTGCTGCGCCTTCGGCAGAAGTTGGAAGCGGAGCCGGGTAACCCGCAGTTGATCCGGTCGGTCCGGGGGTTTGGCTACAGCTTCAACGATCTTCGCACCATCACGCAGCAAGCCAGCTAGATCCTTGAACCAGGGTTAGTGGGGCAGATTCTGCCCCACTAATAACGAACGGACCCTGCGGGCAGAGAGCTAGTTCGGCATCACTACGGTATCGATCACGTGAATCACGCCGTTCGACTGAAATACATTAGCCTGAGTGATGCGCGACGTTCCGCCCTTCTCATCCTTCAGTACGATGTCGTGGCCGTCCATCATCGCCGTGAGGGTGCCACCCTGGACTGTCTTGAGCATCGCTTTGCCGCCACCCGCTTTGATCTGCTTCTTTAGATCCGAGCTGGACAACCTGCCGGACACAACGTGATAGGTCAGGATCTTGACCAGAGTATCCTTATTCTCAGGCTTGAGCAGAGTATCCACCGTACCGGCGGGAAGCTTCGCAAAAGCGGCATTCACTGGCGCGAAAACGGTGAACGGTCCCGGGCCTTCCAAAGTCTCAACCAATCCCGCGGCCTTGACTGCCGCAACCAGAGTTGTGTGGTCAGCGGAATTGACTGCATTCTCGATAATGTTCTTGCTCGGATACATCTCCTTGCCGCCGACCATGGGATTCTTCGCGAAAGCCACCGAAGTCAGCATCGCCGCGCCCATTAGGGTTAATACAAAACGTCTATTCATTTGATTTATTTTGTCCTCTTTTGTGCTCCCGCTAATTCTCGGGATTCACTAGAGACTACGAGCGCGCCGTCCGGTTTGGATGTAGTAAGCCGCGATGCCGCAAGCCAACAGCGAGAGGCCCGCAAGTATATACAGTGTGCCGCTCGCCACCAGAATGTACAGCCAGCCAAGAACGGCCACGATGCTGGTGAAAGGATATAGAGGCATTTTAAATGGACGATGAATATCCGGACGATTTCTCCGAATTAAAGTGACAGCAACCACCTGTGCAATAAATTGCACCATCACCTGAATGACGATCAACGCGTTAATCAGCACATCGAGCGTCAAGACACACGCCAACGCCGACGTGATGCCCAGGAACAGAACCGAGAAGGTTGGAAAGTGTCTGGTGGGATGCAGGCGCGCGAAGGGACGGAAGAAGCGGCCATCGCATGCGGCTGCGTACGGCACTCGCGAACATCCCAGCAAGATCGCGAAGATGGAAGCGAAGGTGGTGAACAACACCAGGCCCGTTACGAATCGCGCGGCAACGATGCCATAGAGGCGTTCCATGAAATCGGAGACGATTGACTGGGAATGGATCGCTTCGCGCCATGGCACCACGCCGATGATGGCGACGTTCATCGTGAGGTAAAGCACCGCAACGACAATGATGGAGTACATGATCGAGCGAGGAATCACCCGCTCTGGATTGCGCACCTCGCCGGCAAAGAAGCAGACGTTGTTGTAGCCGCCGTAGTCGTACATGGCTATCAACGTCGCACCCCCCAAGCCAAAGAAGAACCCTTTCGAAGGCGTGAATGCATCATGAGGAAAATCGAGCACGCGGTGCGAATCGAAGTTGAGAAGCCCGGCCAGAGTGATCCATGCCACTGTCCCCAGCACCACGATCCACATGGCGATCGTGATTCGCCCGACGAAGCGAATGTCGCGATAGAGCAACGCGGTGATGGCCAGGCAGATGGCCATGGCGATCAGTTTCTCTTGCCACCACGACATGTCCCTCGCCAGAAATTTCGCGTATTGAGCGAACCCCACAGCGCCCGCGCCGATCGAGATCGGAGTCAGACAGATTGTTTGCCAGATGAACAGGAAGCTCATCAGTCGGCCTACGCCTTTGGGCCCGTAGGCTTCCGAGAGGTACACATAGGGACCACCCGTCCCAGGCATGGCCGCGCCAAGTTCGGCCCAAACCATTCCGTCGCAGAGAGCCACGATGGCACCCAAGATCCACCCAAGGATTGCTTGCGGGCCGTTCATCTTGCCCAGCAGAATCGGAATTGTGAGGAACGGTCCCACGCCGATCATCTCCAACATGTTCGCCGCCGTCGCGCCGAACATTCCGATGCCGCGGACTAGATGAGGAGAGTCGCCGGATCGCAATGGCATAGAGTATCATGTGGATGCCTTGAGTCGTCTTGTTCTGGCGCTGGTTGCTACGTGCGCTCTGGCGCAGTCGCCGCTGGAGCAAGCCGTTCAACTCACGCGACAGAAGCAGTACGCGGCAGCGCGCAAATTATTGGAAGGCGTGACGGAGCCCCCCGAACCCGCGCGGAGCATTGCGTTTCATCGGCTGAAGGCCGCCATTGCGTCAGGACTCGGCGATGGAGCTGCGGCTGCTAACGAGATGTCCTCCGCCCTCAGACTTGCTCCAGGGGATGCATCGCTGCTGCTCGGAACTGCAGTGGCCGAGTTGCAGGCAGGGCGATTCGAGAATGCGCTTGAGCACGCGACGGCGGCCAGCAAATCGGCTACGAGGGCGGCTCTGATTGGAGACATTCAAGAGAAGCGAGGCGAATTCGTCGAAGCCGCGCGAGCTTATCAGGAGGCGGTGAAGCTTGCTCCCGAGCGCGAACAGTACCGCATCGCGCTCGCTCTCGAGTTCGTTGAGCATCAAAATTTCCAACAAGCGATTGCGGTGCTGGAGCCCGCTGCTGCGGCCTTTCCTCGTTCGGCGAAGATCAGGGCCTTGCTGGGTGTAACGCGCTACGCTACCGACGACCTCGATGCTGCAATCTCCTGGCTCAACGAGGCCATTGCACTCGATCCGAAACTCGAGCCAGCCCGCGTCTATCTCGCACGGATCGTATTGGGGTTATCCGCTGCACCCTCGCCAACAACGGTGACCTCCCTGTGCGGATGGGACCCAATCGTCTGCGACGCGCTCAAGGTCCGGCTGGCTCGCGAAAAGAACGACCCGACCTTGCTGGCCGAAGCAATGCTTGCCCTTCAACACGCCCCGGCTAACAATTCGGTAGCCCGTTGCGAACTGGGCCGAGCTTATGAGTGGACCAGCCGCTGGCACGAAGCCCGCGTTCAGATGGAGGCATGCATCGGGCTTGACCCATCCCCGCCAAACCATTACCGGCTTGGATTGATCTATCAGAAACTCGGCCTCGCCAAGCAGGCGCGGCATCAGATGGAACTGCGCAATCAGGCGTTGCAGAAGCTGTCGGACGAAACCGCTCGCCGGTTAAACAACGTTGACTCCTTCCGCTGAATCGAGGCGGATGGGATCGAGCTTCGGCAGAAGGGCATGGATGAGGATAAGCGCCAGCAGATACATCGTGCCCGCCACTAAGAATAGCGGACCGTAAGAGCCGTGAGAGAAATCCAGCCAATAGCCGACGGCAGGCGCTACCAGCATGCCGCCGATGGCTCCGCCGAGTCCGCCCAAGCCTACCACCGAACCCACGGCTGAGCGCGGGAAAACATCGGACGCCACCGTGAACAAATTGGCCGACCAGCCCTGATGTGCGGCTGCTGCAAATGCGATCAATGTGACTGCGAGCCAGAGGTTGCTGCCGGCCCACATGACGCCAATGACAGGAAGCACCGTGAGCGCGCAGACCAGCATGGCGGTCTTGCGGGCGCGACCGAGGGTCCAGCCGCGTTTCAGCAGCGTCGAGGAAAGCCAGCCCCCGCCCACAGATCCGAAGTCCGCCGCCACGTAGATGACGATCAGGGGCGGTCCGAGTTGCGTCAAATTGAGGCCGTAATTCCGGTTCAGAAAACCGGGAAGCCAAAACAGATAAAACCACCACACCGGGTCCGTTAGAAATTTACCGAGGACGAATGCCCAAGCCGCCCGCTTGGTCAGTAGAACGGCATAGGGAATCTTGCGCGGCGGTTCTTGATCGGAGTCCGATTCAATTACGGCGAGCTCCTTCGGGGCGAGCCAGGGATGTTCGCGCGGGGACCTGAAAAATGCCAGCCAAAACACGAGCCAGACAAGGTCGAGCCCTCCAGTGGCCAGAAATGCCGAGCGCCAGCCGAAGTGCGAGGCGAAGAATGGCACCAGAAGGGGAGCGGCGATGGCACCCACATTGGAGCCGCTGTTGAAGATGCCAGTGGCGAGCGAGCGTTCTCGTTTAGGAAACCAATCCGCAACGGCTTTGATGGCGGCGGGAAAGTTGGCCGCTTCGCCAATGCCTAACGCAAATCGAGCTGCGGCGAATTGCACGGCGCTTCCGGCCAGGGCATGCGACATGGAGGCCAAGCTCCAGGCCACAACCGCCAAGGCATATCCAAACCGCGTGCCAAGCCAGTCGAGAATGCGGCCGGCAATAGGCATCATGATCGCATAGGCGCATTGAAAAGCGAATACTACCCAGCCGTAGTCGGATTCGTGCCATCCCATCTCGCGCTCGAGCGTGGGCTTGAGTATGCCAAGCACCTGGCGATCCATGTAGTTGACCGTGGTGGCAAAGAATAACAACCCGCAGATATACCAGCGCAGGTGACTCAGGTATTTGCCTGGGATTGCAGGTTGGGACAAGCTCCATCTTATTCGATGCGTGCTCTGAAATTTGTTCTAATGAACCACATGGCCGCGTTTCGCCTTCCGCTCCTGTTTCTTTTTTCGCTTCCCCTGCTCTCAGCGGATCTTGAAATCTCGAGGCCCGTTCGCACCTGGGAGTTTTTCGATGCGCTTGGTCCGAAGGCCGGTGTGCTGGGACGTGAGGACGGCACGGTAGAGGCCTACGTTTACCCGCTGAAGATCGTTAAAGACCTCCGCTTGCGTTTTCGGCTGGACGGTCGCGTAATCCCGGCCGAGTCGGTCGCGCGGCGGATCGTCTCGAGGCTCGGTTCGTATAGCATCGTTTACAGCGGCGATGAGTATGAGGTAGTCGAAACATTCGCGGTCTCGCCGGACCAATCCGGCGGCGTAATTCGTCTTCAGGTGACGGCGCATTCGCCCGTTCGGGTTGACGTCGAGTTCACGCGCGACTTCCAATTGATGTGGCCCGCCTCGATTGGGACTTCTTACACCGAATGGAACGACCAGCAAAAGGCATGGTTCTTCGGCGCTGACGGCCAGCCATTCGCCGCTGTGCTGGGCTCACCCGACGCGACCCTGGTGGAACGCGAGTATGGCACCAACTATTCGCTCGGCACCGCCAACTCCTTTAGTTTAGGAACGATTAAAGGACGAGCCGAGCGCACAGTGGTGTTCGCCGGAGCGGTGAAATCGCGCGAGGAAGCGCTCGCCACTTATCGCAAGCTGCTCTCGAATCCCGCTGGCGTAATTGCCTCAGCGGAAGCCCATGATCGCGAATACCTGGCTCGCACCGTCTCGCTTACTCTGCCCGACAAGCAACTGCAGGCCGCTTATGACTGGTCGAGGATCAGCATGATGAAGGGCATGGTGGAGAACCCGCTGCTCGGCACCGGACTGGTAGCGGGCTACGGGCCATCCAAGGGTGTGTACCGTCCGGGCTTCGCCTGGTTCTTCGGCCGCGATACGTTTTGGACTTCGTTTGCGCTGACATCGGTCGGCGACCTCGAGTCCGCTCGGACGGCCATCGCTTTCATCGCCAAGTATCAGCGCGCCGACGGCAAGATTCCTCATGAGATCTCTCAAAGCGCGAGTCTGGTGCCGTGGTTTGAAACCTATCCATATGGCTACGCCTCCGCTGACGCCACGCCTTTATACGTGATTGCGGTGCATAACTACGTCCAGGCTACCGGGGACCAGAAGTTCGCGCGAGAGCAATGGCCGAAACTTCAGAAGGCGTTCGAATTCATGCGCGCGAACTTCGAATCGCACGGTTTCCCGAAGAATTTAAAGGTTGGTCATGGATGGGTAGAAGGCGGACCGCTGCTACCTGTTCAATTGGAGCTTTATCAGGCAGGATGCTATGTGGCGGCGCTGCGAGGGATGTCCGCGATGGCTCCTGACATCGGCGATCGCAACAAGTTCGATCAGGAGTTTCGCGACAAAAAGAAGTTGATGGAGGATTTGTTCTGGCTGCCGCAAGCCAAGAGGTACGCGTTCGCGCTGGATACTGAGGGCAAACCTGTGGATCAGCCTTCCGTTCTTTCCACCGTGCCGATGTGGTTTGGAGTGTTGGATCAGGATCGTTCGCTCGCGATGATCAATCGCCTCTCGGAAGAAGAGCACGAAACCGATTGGGGCATGCGGATCATCTCCTCTCGCAACCCGCTGTACGGGCCTGATGGGTATCATTATGGATCTGTTTGGCCGCTGTTTACCGGGTGGGCGTCAGTGGCTGAATATCGTTACCATGCCGAACCCTCCGCATACGCGAACCTGCGCGCGAACGCCTGGCTGGCGCTCGACGGAGCCGGTGGCAACGCCACGGAGGTGCTGTCGGGCATGACGTATTCGCCGCTCTCGACCGCGTCTCCGCATCAGATCTGGTCCGCCGCGATGGTAGTGTCTCCTCTTCTTCGGGGTCTGTGCGGACTCGAGGTGGGGCTCGGTCCAGCACGGGTAACCCTTGCTCCGCATCTGCCCGCCGATTGGTCGGGCATCTCCATTGAGCATGTGAACTCGGGTCGCGGGCTGCTTGACTTCATCATCAAGCGGGACGAGCAATCGCAGCAACTCAAGATTTTCAACCATGGGTCCAACCCGATTCGTGTCCTTTTTTCGCCAGCTTATTCGCGAGCCAATGATTTTTGGCAGGGCACTTTCGACGGAGGATCGGTGCGAGCCGTCGTTCGGCGTTTCGAGACTGACCAGCATCCCGACTTCGATCTCCAAGTCGGACCTGGACAACACACGCTCACCATTCCGCATCAAGGAATTTTCGGCTACAGCCTTCCCTATGAGCCGCCGCAGTTGGGCGCTCAAAGCGTAAACCTCAAGATAGTATCCGAGCATTGGGCAAACACAAACAAGAGCGTGGAGATTGGAGTGTCGGGGCGGGGAGGGCGCACTTACCGCATGTCTGTCGTGGGAGCCAAACGCATTTCAGGGATAAATGGCGGCAAGCTGGATTCCGGAGCGCTCATGATCGAAATGCCTGCAGGCGAAGGTTACGTGAGCAAGACGGTCACGATCAACCTATACTAAGGAACATATGTTCAAAACGAAAATGGCAGGAATTGGATTCGCGCTGGTGGGCCTGAGCCTGATGACGTCAACCGCGCAAGCACAGGGCGGGAAGCCGCTGAGCCCGGCGGTCGAGACTTCGGTCACGATTGACGGAAAGAAGATCACGGTTAATTACTCTGCGCCTTCTATGCGAGGGCGGAAAATTTTCGGAGAACTGGAAGCATACGGGCGCGTATGGCGCACAGGAGCGAATAATGCGACCACGCTCAACACCGAAGCCGATCTGAACATTTCGGGAGTGAAAGTTCCCAAGGGAATGTACTCGCTTTTCACCTTCATCAATGCGGCACAGTGGGAACTGATCGTCAATAAGCAGACCGGGCAGAGCGGACTGGATTACGACAAGGGTCAGGATCTAGGCCGCGTGAAGATGAAAATGAGCAAATCGGCGGACCCGATCGAAACGTTCAAGATCACGTTGGCAAGCACCGGCGGCAAGAAAGGAACGTTGACGCTCGCTTGGGAAAATACGGTGGCATCGGTTCCTTTCACAGTCGAGTAGCTTTCATGAAGTTTCTCCTTTTCCTAGCATCCATCGGTCTGCTGGCGGGACAGACTCCCGAGAAAGGCGACGATAAGCGCGGATACACGGACACGCCGCAGTTGCCTGGCCAGAAGTGGAAGGTGCACGATGCCGAACGTCCGCATCCGCGCAAGGTGAATCCAGGCTTGCCTCTGCTGAACGAAGCGCCGCCATCCGACGCGCTGGTGCTTTTCGATGGCAAGGATCTGTCGCAGTGGGTGAATCCTCACTGGAAGGTTGAGAACGGCTACGTCGAAATCGTTCCGCGCTCCGGTCGATTGCTGACCAAAGAGAAGTTCGGAGATTGCCAGTTGCACGTGGAATGGATGATTCCGCAGGGCGTGGAAGGCGCCGGACAAAGCCGCGGCAATAGCGGCGTGGAACTCATGACCCATTATGAGGTGCAGGTGCTTGAGTCCTATCAGAACCTTACTTATGCGGATGGACAAGCCGCGTCGATGTACGGAGTGTGGCCTCCACTCGTTAATGCGACACGACCGCAAGGCGAATGGAACGTCTACGATATTTACTTCGAAGCTCCGAAGTTCGATGGCGACAAGTTGCTTCAGCCCGGTTATCTTACGCTGGTCCACAACGGCATTCTGGTTCATAACCATCAGCAGATTATCGGCTCGACCATTCATCGCAAGGTGGCGACATACAAGCCGCATGCGGCTGAAGAGCCGCTCAGCTTGCAGGATCATGGGCAGACGGTTCGGTATCGAAATATTTGGATCCGGCGGTTAAGGCCTTACGACGAGCCTTAGCTAGACTTTCAGCCGGTCCTGCTAGAGAGCCGCCTGGAAAGGCGGCTGCAGCCAGGATTGGCTGCCCCACAGTTACGGAAGAATTGCCAAGGTGGACTTCAAATTGATTTTCCGATAGTTCATGGGGAAGCTATGCGCCGAGTAGTAAGCCTCCCACTGATCCTTGTAATGCGCCGATAGTATCTCGCCCGATTCCCCCACCGTCAGATTGTTCAACGATTTGTCCCAATCCGACAGGTCCGCGACGAAACGCATGGAAGGCCCCAATCTTCTCGTCGTCTGCTTTACGCTGGTGGACGAGCCGCTCATCGGTATGGGACCGATGTTGAAGTACCCCGATACCACCGGGAGCTGGTTGCCCACCGGATGCCGGATGTTCAGCTCATTGTAGGTCCCATAATCCCACCGGTTCACCGAACTGCCCTGCAGCTTCGCGCCTTCGTCGAGGCCATCCGTGAGAGACTTGACAAGCGCCTCATCGAGGCTCGCAAACCAGCCCTTCCCCCCCGTTTCTACAATCGATTGCACCACCGAGGGAGCCATCTGGTAACTGTAAGAAGCGCTGCCCGCGATCTTTTCGCGCAGATGCTGGTACACCAAGGTAATTAGAAGCGGCGCGGGAGTGCCCTTCTCCATCTGCCCGTTCCAGTTTCGGAGCAGCCCAACCGCATCGTTCACCGCAGGACCCGATGGTTTGCGGCGATCGCACGCGGCTACAACCGCGCGCGCCAGGAACTGCATAAAACCTGAGTACACGTCCTTCTGCACTACGAGCATGTCTTCCGGCCTGAAGCCATTTCGCGCCTTCAGCAAGCTGCGGATTTGATTCGAACGATACTCCGGAGCAAACTCGCCGTGCACCGCATATTTGTAGTCCTTGGGGAACGGGTTCTGATTGGCGGTGACAATTACGCCTGACGGCGGATTAAAGAACGACGGGATCTCTTCGAAAGGAATGAAGCCCGTCCACTCATACTGGCCTGAACTGCCGTCGATGGGGATGTCGCCATCGTAGCCCGAGCGGATCGGCAACAATCCCGTGGCGTGGTACCCGATGTTGCCGTCGACATCCGCGTACACAAAGTTCTGACCCGGTCCTGGAAAACGCGCCAGTGCACTTGTGAACTCCTGCCAATTCCCGGCGCGATTCAGATCGAAGAACGGGAATTGAAACGCGCCCGGTTCTGTCGCCGTCCAGCGCAGCGCCAGCATCTGGTTTCCATGCGGACTCACTGGACCGTGCCGCGTCACCCATTGAGAAAACTCGACCGGCTTGCCGCCTTTCACGGGGATCCATTCGCGCTCCAAACGGGCCTGCTCCTGCTGCCCGCGAAAGAGGTAACGCCCGGTGTTCGGGTCCAATTTTTCAATGTAGAAATCTTGAACGTCGTAGCCGAGATTCGTGACGCCCCACGCGATCCGATCATTATGGCCCACGATGATGCAGGGCACGCCAGGCAGCGAGACGCCGGTAACATTCAACCCAGGGGCTTGCAAATGGACCTGATACCAGGTGGAGGGAAGCGAAAACTCCAGGTGTGGATCATTGGCGAGCAACGGTTTGCCGGTCGCGGTATGTGCGCCGGCGATGGCCCATGCATTCGACCCGGGCTGCACTTCACGACCGCTTCGAGAGGGGAACAGCAAGTTGACCTTAGCAGCGTCTCCGGACTGCAGCATGGTTGCTTTTTCAACTTCCTCCCGATAGGTGGTGGTCAAATTCCGGAACATCTGCATGCCGGCGAGGATAGAATCGACCGCGCTCCAAGGACGCGGATCATAGCGCAGAATGGTGAACTCCAGCGGCAGTTGGTTGAGGTGCGATTCAATGAACGCGTTCACGCCTTTGGCGTAGGCCGCCAGCACGGCTCGGTCGGCCGCGGGCATAGTGCGGAAGTGATCCTCGGCGACGCGGCGCATTCGAAGCATGCGTGCTTCGCGATCGGCATCCAGGGCGACCGCACCCACGATCTCAGCTAGATCGCCCGCGGCCAGACGCCGGAGCGCGTCCATCTGCCAGAGCCGATCCTGCGCGGTCGCGAATCCCTGCAGGAAAATTGCGTCTTCCCAAGTGCCTGCGCTGATGTGCGGGACACCTAAGGCATCGCGCTGAATCGAGGCTTTCATCGCCACGGCCAGGTGAATCTCACCTGAGGTCTTCGGCAGCGGACGGTAAGCAAACCAATACACAGCCGCGACGAGCAAGGCAGCCAAAGCCGCTATGCTCAAATTGATGAACCGAAGAACTCTGGGCACTGGGAAGATTTTATCAGCGCGGGCCGGCGCTCCCGCATGATGGCTTACCGCATTCTCATCCTCATTGTTATTCTGGCTCTCAATGCATTCTTCGCGGCGGCGGAAGTCTCGCTGGTTTCCGTAAGGCAGAGCAAACTTCGTTCGCTGGCAGACCAGGGCCAAGTTGCCGCCCAGGCAGCGTTAAACCTGCTGGCGAATCCGGCTCGGCTGCTTTCAGTGACTCAGGTGGGCGTGACGCTCGCGAGTCTCGGGCTCGGATGGGCAGGCGAGGGCACAATCTACGATCTCATCATGGGGCTGGTGCATCCGGCAGTCAGCAAGCAGACCGAAACGGTAATCCACGTGGCGTGCATCGCGGTGGCGTTCCTGTTGATGAGCTATGCCCACGTGGTGATCGGCGAAGTGGTGCCGAAGAATTTGGCGATCGAGAAAGCTGACAGGCTCGCTCTGCTGGTGGCTCCCGCGCTGCTTATTTTTGGGCGGATTTCGGCTCCCTTCGTTTACGTTGCGGAGAAATCGGCATCGGCGGCTTCCCGGCTGCTGGGGCTGACCGGCCAGCATTCTGGAGGCGGGCACTCCGCCGAAGAACTGAAGTTTGTCGTGGCTTCCAGCGGCAGAGAAGGACATCTGCGCCGCTTCGAACAAGAGGCGATTCAGGCGCTTCTCGATCTGCAAGAATATAACGTCCGCACCATCATGGTGCCGAGGAACGCAATCGTGTCCGTCTCGATCGACGCGGGCTTGGACGAGACTCTGCGGGTGATGCACGAGCACGAATTCTCGCGCTTGCCGGTGTTCGAGGCACGCCGCGAACAGATCGTCGGATACGTGCACTACAAGGATCTGATGGCAGTTTGGCAGGAACGCAGGATCGCTCAGGAGAAGCGCAAGCTGCCTCGGACGTTTCGGATCCGGCAGATCATGCGCCGCCTTCCGATTGTCCCCGAGACGAAAGTTCTCACCGACTTGATCGACGAATTCCGAAACACCCACAGGCACATGGCTCTAGTGGTGGATGAGTTCGGAACCATAGTCGGACTGGTGACGCTCGAGGACATTCTGGAGCAAATCTTCGGCGAGATAGGCGACGAGCATGACGAGAAGCGTCCCGCCCCCAAGACGGAAGCGCTGATGGTGGAGCTGGACGGAAGCACCAGCATTCGGGATCTGGACAATCAGTATGGGATCGAACTGCCCGGCGACGCAGGGTTCGAAACTCTGGCCGGGTTCATTCTGCATCAGTTGGGCGATATCCCTAAAGAGGGGCAGTCAGTCGATTCCGACGGTCGGCGGTTTACTGTCTTGACCATGGAGAGGAATCGCATCGCTCAGGTGAGGATTGAACGAGTGGCCCTGAATCCTAGCGCTGAGGCGTAGGCAATTCGCGGGCTCGCTTTTGGTCCTCCTCCGCGCCGTTAAAATCGCCGCTGGCGCGTTTCGCTTCGGATCGTCCTTCGTAGTAAGCAGGGGTTAGCGTTAGCTGAATCGCCGCGCTGTAATCGGCGATGGACTTTGCGTAGTCGGCCAGCTTGAGATAGGCCGAGGCCCGGTTTGCATAGGCGCGCGCGAAGTCCGGCGTGATCTCGATGGCCTTGGTGAGATCGATTACGGCTTTGTCCGCATCGCCCAGTTGGAGGTTGTCCCAACCTCGATTCGCATAATAGGAAGCGGAAGGGTTCTGGTTCAACTCGATTGCGCGCGTGTGGTCGGATAGAGCTTTCTCGTGCTGGCCGGAGTAGGAGTAGGCGGTCCCTCTTCGGTCATACAGAGAGGCTTGATTGGGATTGAGCTTGATGGCTTCATTAAGGTCCCGAATCGCTTCAGGGTAATGCTGCTGGGCAAACTGCGCCTGAGCTCGCAAAGCCAGTGCCTGGGGCCAATCCGCTTTGAACTCCAGGGCCTTGGTGAGCAGCCGCACAGCCTCGGCGAACTGGCGTGTTCGCATCGTTTGAGAACCTTCCCGATAAGCTTCGTCGGCGTCCTTCGGATCCAAGTGAGTCACTGGGACGGCAGGTGCCGTCGTCGAGTTTCGAGGCGGCGGAGGGGTTCCGTGAATCAACTCGATCTCTCCTTTCGCTTCCACTTTTTCTCCATTTCTCTCGGCGGGTTTGAACTTCCATTTTTGGACAGACTGTTCCAGGGATCCGGTTATGGCAGGGCCCAGAGCATCGGCTCCGTCGATCTTCTCTAAGTTGACATGGCCGGACGCGTCCACAACTACATGGAAGGTGACACGAGCACCAACATTCGGAATTGGACGGTCTGGAAGCGGAGTATTCAGCGCATGCGGCACGCGATCCTTGCCATCGAACACGACGCGACTGATTAGCCATGTATTGTCATCAAGCAGCCGGAAGTTTACTTCGATGGTCGCCTGCACGCTGACGGGCTTGCCCTCGCGTTGTCCAGGCTTGAAGCGCCACTTCTTGACGCTCTCGATAGCTTGCTCGTCGAGCCCGGCTCCAGCCGCCCGCAATACTTTAATATCTCGAGCAAGGCCATCCTCGCCCACAATCAGGAAGAGAACGACTGTCGAGTTCATATGCAGACGTCGCGCCTCTTCCGTATACCCGGGTTCGCGCTTCGAAATAATCGAGGGAGCAGTTACGTCACCGCCAACTCGGTACACGCCAGCGCCGGTGGAAGGAGCCTGAGCAGGAGCTGGCTTGCCTGCCAGCGCCGCGCGGATTTGGGGCTCCAGTTCCGGGCCCAAGCCGACCCGATGGAGCACTACCTTGCACTCCCGATCAACGACCACGGTAGTCGGGAGCGACTGGGCGCCGGAGCTATCCACTACTTTCGCGTGACCCGCGACCAGCGTGGGATAACTGATGCTAAGCTCCTTGACGAATTTTCCGGCCACATCGGGGTCTTCGCCGACGTTTACGTCGAGGTTAACTACGTCTTTGCACTCGCTGGCAATCTTGCCAGTGAGGCTTACGAAGGGCGGCGCCGATTTGGGCGTGTTGAATTCATCGACCCGCTTCGCTGCGGCGGGAGGATGGAAAACGAAGAGTTTGCTCGCTAGAGGCTGATCGATTTTGACGGGCGTTACCGTGTTCGTAACCGAGTAGTCGAAGGGCCCTTGAGCGCCGACGGTGGATTCGGTGTGCAGACCAACAATTCCGGGCGTGTTTGTAACTCGGTCATATTCGACGTCGACAATGGAGCAGGGGCGGCTCGCGCCGTCAATATCGATATTGCCATCGCCTACGACGCGGGCCGACTTCACGCCCGCCGCGATCACAGTGTAATTCATGAAATCGGCAATGCCTGTGGACAACGCGTTCATGAAATCTTCCCCGGAGGTCTTCTTGTGCTCGTTTGTGAATGGATGGTAGAGCCAAGTGCTTTGTCCATCGGAGATGTAAGAGATCGCGCGGAAGCCCTTGGATTCAATGTGGAGGCGACGCGGCTTTTCGAGCGCTATGCGATGCTTCGAGGTTGATCTATGCTCGAACCCTTGACCTTTCGTTTCAGCGGTGAACTCGGCTTGAACATCGAGGCTCTTGACCTTTGCGAAGGCGTCGCGAGAGCGAACGAGCAGGTCCTGGCCGCTCGCTCCAAACGATTGCACGGAACTGCCAAGGGAGATTAGGAACACGATCAGAAGATTTGTTCTTTGCATGGTTATTACTCCGGCAAGGCAAACGACAGGATGCTGCCTCCAGCGGCCACGGCCACGTGCTGCCGACCGTCAATCTCATAAGTCATGGGAGACGCTTTCCAGGTTTGGCCAGCGGGGAAGCGCCATAGAAGGTCGCCAGTAGCCCCATCCACTGCGGCAAAATAACCGCCATCTTCTCCAAAAAACAGGACGCCCCCGCCGGTGGAAAGCACTCCTCCCCAGGAGTCTGCCGGGCCGACCTGTTCCCGTTGCCATACTATTTTGCCAGTTTGAAAATTCAAAGCCAACAGCACCTTGGTTCCGGGCTCAGACTTTAGATCCTGGGTGGAACCGTCGTAGTAGGATTCGCCAGCCCGCCACGTGCCTGGGGCCTTCTTGTAGAAGTTGCATTTTTCGAGAGCCTGCAAATAGAACAGGCCAAGGCCAGGATGAAAGGCCGAGGAGAACCAGTTGGTCGCACCCTCGACCGCGGGACAGGCAGTAACTCCCGCCAATGTCGGAACCGCTTCGGGGTTCCCCACCGGGCGTCCATCCGAGCCGATGTGCTTGGCCCACGTGAGTTTTTTCACGAACGGCGTGGCGTGGAGAAACTTTCCATTCGTTCTGTCCAGCACATAGAAGAACCCGTTTCGATTACCTTGCAGTAGCAATTTTCGCGGCTGGCCTTCCCAGTCGGCGTCCACCAGCATCGGCGTCTGTTGAGCATCCCAATCGTGGAGATCGTGCGGAGTGTATTGAAAAAACCAGGCCAACTCCCCGGTTTTAGGCCGCAAGGCCAGCACGGAATCGGAGTAGAGGTTATCGCCCTGACGATCATCGCCGTTGTAGTCGGGACAGGGATTGCCCGTGGTCCAGTAGAGCAGATCGAGTTGCGGATCGTATGTGCCGGTCATCCAGGTCGTCGCGCAGCCGTGCTCGAGGGCCTTGCCTCGCCAACTGGAAGCCAACGGTTCTCCAGGGGCAGGCACGGTCCAAAACTTCCAAACACGCTCGCCAGTGGACGCTTTGTAGGCGGCCAAAAATCCTCGAACTCCTTCATCGCCACCCGAAGTTCCGGAGATGACGAGGTCGCCTACGATGAGGGGGGCCGAGGTTGCACCGTAATTTTGGCGATGGTCCGCCATTTCGACATCCCACAAAAGCGAGCCTGTCACCCGGTTGAGCGCGATCAAATGCGCGTGATCGGTGGCCAGAAAAAGCCGATCACCTAGCACTCCGACCCCTCGGTTGATTCCGCCAGCGGCATCACCGGCGAGGCCCTTGGTTCGAGGCCGCTTATATTGCCAGATGCGCCGTCCCGTGCCCGAGTCGAGGGCGTGCACTTCGTTGACATTGGTGACGTACATTACTCCATCCACCACCACGGGCGTGCCTTCAAGATGCTGCGCACCGGGAACTTCATAAACCCATTCGACCCGCAGGTGCTTAACATTTTCGCGGGTAATTCGATTGAGCGAGCTATGGCGGTTGCCTCCCGGATCGCCGTTGTAGGTGAGCCAATCGCGTCCTGGACGCACTTCTCTCCAGTCATTGTTACTGCGGCGGAGAAGGTGTAGCTTGCCGTCATCGCCCTGCACTTGCATGTCGTAGGCGCTCTTGCTGAGAACATCGCCGGGAATGCCGGCTGATGTGGTGCGTTCTCTGACGTGCCGGGCTCGAAAGGTCCTCAGGTGGGTGATCAGCGCCTGCAAGTCGGGCTGTGCGATGCTAACGCCCGGCATGCCCGCGCCTGGAAGACCGTTATGGATCAGTTCGGCCAGTTCTCTGTCGTCTCGCAGAGCGATTCGCGACCGAATGGAAGGTCCCCGCTCTCCGCCTCCGCCCTCGGCACCATGACAGAAAGCGCAACGGGTTCGGAATTGGGTCTCGCCGTCGGTGGCGGCAAGCAAGGCGGAACAGAACAGGAAGCCGACGAATCTCATGCCCCTTATTCCACCACTAACGACAAGCGGGGCATCAAGGCAAGGGTCTTAGTATGGATACGCAGCGGGAAGCCGTTTCCGGCTTCATGGCAGGCAAGGGGTGAGGACGGACCGGGGTGCGTAGTTACTGTGCGACCTTCGGTCTAAACATGTAGATGGAGGCGTGCGCCTTCATCACTGAACCTTCGGGACCTTCCACGTACCAACAAAGTGTCTGTGGACCAGTTCCAGGATCGAGTCCCGCTTTAGATGCACCTTGGGATTCCTCAATCACAACGACAGCAGTCGAAAGATCAAATGTCCATCCATCCGGCACTTGTCTACAGAGGCTCTTGTGCGTACAGACCCCACTTGAGGGACACTCTAGGGCATTAGTGTTGTAGATCTTACGGTCCATTTCCTGTATCGGTTTATTACCAGGAAGTGATACGATCAGAAGGTTATTAAGACCCTTCACCTTAGGTGTGATTACTACGTCCTTAGTCGGATCTGATCGAGTACACGTGAATTGTGCCAAGCCATCATCATAAGTGTGTCCCGCTGCCGTGCTAAGTGGGGGATCACAATTAATTGGTGAGCCTGCCATCGTAATTTCGTCCATTTGGAATTGGGGAGATCCAGAATCAACTGTCCGGCGGATTGCTAAGATGAAGATCGTTGGTCCCTCGATTAGGGCATATGCTTTCGTGCCGTAAGCATTGATGCAGTGCTCCCATGCATCTGCAACAACTTTACTTGCTGACCGCGAGAACGTGTTGAACTCGGCCGAATGCTTATACTGGCCAGAGATTGAGAACAGGCTTCGTTTCGATAGCTTGACCATTGACTATTCCTATCATAGCCACCTATGGAAAGCGGTAAGCCATCAATGGGAATGCCAAGTGTGCCGCCAGCATCGGAAACAGCTGTGTAGCTTTCAAACTGTTTCGTGCAGAACCAGCTGAGAAACGAAGCGGAGTCGGTATTTGTCTGACTAGATTTTTGATAATCCCATATACCACCTTTCAATATGTCACTGCACTTGTCCTGGGATGCTGCAGAGCCTGCTGTTACAAGAAATATGGCTAACCAGCTCGTCAGACGCATACTAGTAGAGATCATGTTCAAAAACTATAGCAGAAAACATATTAGACGACAACGTGGCGTCCGAGGGAGAGGATGAGCAGACCGGGGCACGGAACATCAAATCCCCACCCGCTCAATCTCGCTGTTGTGACGGCAGCACTCCCAAGGTTACGTCAGGCTGCTGCGGGGCAGGCTCTTCCATTATCAGCGCGTCCTAAAACGGCTCGTTCGGATTCGGGTCAAACGGGGTCATAGTCGTGATTCACGCGACGGTTCAGATCGACGTACCGCAAGCCGCTCGACACCGCCGCATGCACGTCTTGTATGGCCAGCTTCGGACCCGCCATCTTCTCGCCTGTTGTCATACCCGACCCAAAATTTCACGCCAACGCCGACCTCCGGGCTTGTTGTAAAATCGTGTTCGCATTCGGTCACCACCATGTTCAATCCAGGTTTTAGGCAAGTTGCCAGTGCGCTGTTTTTCGCGCTCCCGCTTTTCTCCGAACAGCCCGCCAAACCGCAGCACTTGCTCTATGTTGCAAGTCCGGGAATCCGCAACTATGTCGAATGGGGCGGCGTTGGCGTCCTGGTGTTCGATATAGACCAAGGCTACAAGCTGATCAAGCGATTCCCAACTTGGGAGTACAAAGCGGGCGAGAAGGTCGAGAATGTGAAGGGCTTCGCCGCCAGCGCAGCGACCGGAAAGATGTACGTGAGCAACATCAACCGGATGCTCGCCATGGATATCGTCACGGGCAAGAAGCTCTGGGACAAGGCTTACGAAGGCGGTTGCGATCGCATGGCGCTCTCGCCGGACGGGAAGACGCTCTACGTGCCGCAACTGGAAGGGCCCGCGTGGCATGCGGTAAATGCGGAGACGGGCGACGTGATTGCGACGGTGGAGCCGAAGTCCGGATCGCACAACACGATCTGGGCTCCTGATGGATCGCGCGTGTATTTGGCGGGATTGAAGTCGCCGCTGCTGCGGATCGCGGATCCTAAAACGAACATGATCGCCGGAACGGTGGGACCTTTTTCGGCGGGGATCCGACCATTCACGGTGAATGGAAAGAATACATTAGTGTTTGTAAACGTCAACGAATTGCTTGGGTTCGAAGTCGGGGACGTCAAGACGGGGAAGAAGCTGTACCGCGTGGAGGTGCAAGGATTCAATCCCGGACCGGTGGCTCGGCACTCCTGCCCAAGTCACGGGATCGCGCTGACTCCCGATGAAAAGGAATTATGGCTGGTGGATGGACCAAACAACGCGCTGCATATCTTCGACGCCACCGCGATGCCGCCCAAACAGGGTCAAACCATTCAGCTCAGCGTGTTTCCTGGCTGGATCAGCTTCAGCACGGACGGACGTTATGCGTACTCGTCGACTGGGGACATTATCGACGCCTCGACCAAGAAGATCGTGGCCACGCTCAAAGATGAAGCCGGGCACTTGGTACAGAGTGAGAAGGTGCTCGACCTGGAGATCGCCGGCGGCAAGGTGGTCAGTGCAGGCAATCAGTTCGGGGTCGGACAGAAGCTGAGGTGATTCCGCTGCTGGTGTCTGTGTTCCTGGCGGCTCAGTCTCGATTCTTCGATGATCGTGTCGCGCCAATTCTCACGAAGAGCTGTCTGGCCTGCCACAACCACGAGCTTGATGACGGCGACATTTCCTTTGAAGAGCGCGAAACTCTTGTGAAGCTGCGCACCAATCGAGGCGCCGCCGTGGTTCCGGGCGAACCGGAGAAGAGCACTTTGGTTCGCGCGATTCGTCGCGATGGCGACATACAGATGCCGCCAGGCAACAAGCTCGCTGCCGAAGATGTAGAGACGCTGATTGAATGGATCAGGCGGGGCGCTCCCTGGGGGACGAGGCTCAATCCAGGGCAGAAGTATTGAGTTGAGCACTTCTCCCTTGTGTCACGGATAGGAGCCTACCCGGATCGTCGAAGAACAAAATGACAACTTTTAGGTTGCAGCCGTTTGTCCCCCTCTTCTCTAACCCGCATCTGGCCACCATGGCGGGAAATTTCTGGTGCCGGAATCTGGACGAGATCCGGTTTCCGGTGCGCGAGCGGTTTTTTCTAACCGAGCCCGACGTGCAGGTTCTGGTTCATTCACAGCAACCCGAAGGCTTGCCCAAGGCGGAGTTAATTCTCGTTCATGGACTGGAGGGCTCCAGTCAAGCCGGGTACGCGCGAAGTTTGACGCAAGCGGCGCTTGAGGCAGGGTATGCCGTACATCGCTTCAACATGCGGAGCTGCGGCGGGACGGAAGCAGTTTGCGGACGGACGCTCTATCATTCCGGGCAGACCAGCGATGTGCTTGCCGTGGCTCGTCAGCTTGTTCAGGAAGGAGCTCGACGTGTCCATTTGGCCGGCTTCTCGCTGGGCGGCAACGTGGTCCTGAAACTAGGTGGCGAATTAGGCGATGACGCTCGTGAGTTGATCGCCGGGATTTGCGCGGTTTCCACTCCTATAGACTTGGCTGCGTGCGTTCGCATGCTCAGGAAGAAGTCCAACTATGTTTACTCGGATCGTTTCGTGCGCCGCCTGAAAGCGCGGATAAAATCGAAGGAGCGGCTGACTCCGGGATCGTTCGAGCTGGCCGATCTGGATCGGGTAAAGACGGTCTACGATTTCGACGATCTCTTTACGGCGCGGTCCTTTGGATTCGGCACGGCTGACAACTACTACGCCACTCAATCGAGCAACCAGTACCTGGACCGTATTCGAGTGCCTGCCCTCATCATCCATGCCAAAGATGATCCGCTGATTCCCGCTGAAGTGTACAACCATGCCGCGTTCTCGCGCAATCCTTGGATCAAACTTATATCTCTTGAGCATGGCGGGCACTTGGGCTTCATCTCCAAAGGCAAGCCACGTTTTTGGTTGGATGGCACTATCCTCGAGTGGGTGGGGCAGAATATCTCGCGGGGCACGGACTGAGAGAGAGTCTAGACGAAAGTCCACTCTCCACTGGTCCGTCAGCATTGTAGAGCGGTGCAAGATGGATTCCATGCCGTGCCGCAATTATCTCGATTTCTTCAACCCGTGCCTGAGTGATGAAACCTCTTCCCAGAGAGAAAGGCTCGAACCGGGCCTCCAAGGCAAGAGCGATGCCCTCGAGTAGACATCCATGGACCACATCGGGGAATGGATGCCGATTCAGGATTCCATGAAAACCATGCGCGAATTTCAATCCGCCGGTGATCTGCCCCAAGCCTCCGAAGAACACCTTGGCTCCGCGCATCGGCGCCCCTGGGGAGAGGTTCTTCGGGTATCCCGCATCGCAAACGATTGCGTCGGGCGCGATGCGGCCCAACAGAAGTGAAGGAGAAGCCAAACTCGCCGCGCAGATTACGATCTCTGCCTCTGTGGACAATTGCGATAAATCCGTTGCGATCTCCACCTCAACTCCATCGGCTTGCAATTCGGTAGCGAGTCTGCGAAGTCGCTCCGCGTTGCGTGCGCTGAGCTGCACGCGCCTCACAAGAGGGGCCAGACAACGGGCGCAGCCCGAACCTACATCTCCTGTTGCTCCCACGATGAGCAGCGTTGACCTTCGAATGGTCCGACCCTCCAGCGCACACATCCTCTTAACGCCCTGTACGATGAAACCAACTGTCAGGGTATTGCCTGTGGTGAAGATCGTATCGCGTCTTTCTGGAATCTGATCCATCTTAAGTAGATCAAGGTTGCCCTCGAGCAAAATGGAACTGAATCCGCCGAGACTCACGATCTTCGCTCCGGCCTTGATCGCATAGGCGGCTGCCCCTCGAACGCGGGAGACGTTGTCGTGCATGTAAGCGCCGTCCAGACGGTCAGGGGGAATAAAGGAGTCGATGTAAAGGCCGTGCGCGCTCGTGCCCGCGATTGATCCGACGTCGACATGGCAGACTGCCCTGGGCGGAATCCATGGGAAAATGTCTCTGATCTCGTCGTCCGGCAAAGGCGCATGCTGCGGTCCGCGCAGGACAGCGAGCACGTCCGCAGCCGCTCTCCAACTCTCCTGATGCCCTATCAAGGCGAAATCGACTTCGACAGACCGCTGTCGGCTGGCTACACTGGCAACTGAGCCATCCATGCAAGTGTTACCTCACCGGGCAGCCCCAGCCTGTCGAGAGTCCTAAGGTACTGTTGCAGCGATGCTCCGCGAAGCTCGGCCGCCGTCAAACTGACCTCGGGCAGCGACGGCTTCACACAGGTGCCGTGGCACACTTCGCAATGCCCATGCTTGCACTCCCTCGCCAGCATCTCGGCGAGGGTGGTCATCACATCCAGATGCAGCCGGTGCACCTTGTCGTCGAACCGCTGCTCGTCTAAGGCGCGCTCCGTCCTGAGAATCGCCATTGCATGATCGATGTGCTCTTGTTCTTCTGCTGCGATGGCGGCGAAGGTTCTGCCAAGACTTCCCGGCCCCACCTTCCCGACACGTGCATAGCTTGCGACTGCAAACGATTCCAGCATGATCTCCTGGACGATCAGGCAGCCAATAAAGTCACGCTCTGCGATGCAGCGCATGAAGGCTTCGCGGAGCCGTTTCCAATGCTTTGCATCGACGTTGCTGGGAACGTCCACTCCAATTTTGCGGCCCTCGGCAGCGAACGCAGCAGCATGGGCCTGTTCGCCCGCCGCGTGCTCCAGGGCATCGGCTACTTCTTCGGGGTCCTCGCATATCTTCGACAAGGAGGTGTAGTTCATCGCGGCGACTAGTTCGCCAGTCATCGCCTGTGCCAGGACGTCCTGCCAAATCGAAGCACTGGGTGAGAGGGAAGTACATTCAACCGCTAATGAGCGGTTAAGGTCGATAACGGATTCCATGCGTCCTCCTAACATTGAATTGAATTCTTGCTGCTGATCGGTACGCAAATAACACACATCGGTTCCATATTTTTTTACCGAGATGGGCCTGGTCAGCGAAGCGATTATTGCCGCTCGGGATGTATAACCTGTGACAATCGGGTATGGGAACCAACCCTTCCGGCGAATCCGCGCTCGTCTTGCCGCGCCGCCGCCTCTTCACTGGACTGCGTTTCCTATTCGCTTTGGGCCTGTTCTTATTGCTGGTCGTTTGCGTCGTCTTCACCTGGATGACGCGCGGCTCGATGGCCCAACTGCCGTCCCTTCAAAGCCAGGCTCTGGTCGATCTGCATTCGTGGCATACAGCTCAGGCTCTCGCATCTCTGGCCGTCACCAATGAAGAAGCTGAGTATGCTCGTGAGGCCCAACGACTGGCCGATCACGACGGAGACCAGGCATTTTCCGCAGCCTTGCGCCAGGCGAGTACACAGAGCCATGCGCTCACCGGCGATGCCCGCGCTCTCTTGCAAAGGATTTCAGAGCTTCAAGACACAGTTAAAGACGACCAGGCAAGTGTACAGAGCCTCACCCGAGCGGCCAGTCCAAGTACCCCCGTCGATACGGCAAGCGATCTCGACATCGCCAAAGCACAGCTGGCGCTCGACTCGGATCAACTGGCCGAAGCGCAGCAGGACCTTGCCCGGACGGCTGGCGATGAGCGCAGTAAAATTCAGCTGGAACTTGCCGCTCACGAGGCCGCCATGCGTGCCTACGATGCTCAGCTACACGGCGGCAACCAGCCAGCCCTGGTTGGCAATCAACACTATGGCACCCTCGCGAGCCTTCTTGCCGCCTGGATGGATCAACGCTCCCGGCGCCAGTTGATTCAACAGGGACTGCAGCAGGCGCAAACGGATGTTGCCGCACTCACGACCAGGCATAATCAGCTCGAGGCACAAGCCAATGCCGCGGCATCTGCGCGGGTCAAAGCACCGGCCTCGCGGGATCGAAGCACTGAACTGGCCAGTCTGAAAGGCCGAAGCGCTGAGCGCCAGCTTCTCGGAATTTACGACGATCGCATCCAGACTCAACAACAGCTCGCCAGCGTTTACCGTAATTGGGCTGCTCTGGTGGAACGCGAACATGCTGGCGTGCTGGGTCTGCTGCTGCGGTCCGTGGCTTTGATAGCCTTTATCCTCCTTTGCGTCCTCTTCTTCGACGGGCTCGTGCGACATCTCTTGGACCGGCCCACGCTTGATCGCCGTCGCATGCAAACTCTTCGTGTCATCTCGGTCCTGGGCATCCAGTTCGCCGGAGCACTACTTGTTCTGTTTGTAATTTTCGGGTTTCCCAGAGAGATGCCCACGATTCTCGGCCTGACTACGGCAGGTCTAACGGTGGTGCTGCAGGACTTCATCATTGCCTTCTTCGGATGGTTTGTTCTCATGAGCAAGAACGGCATACGGGTGGGCGACTGGGTGGAGATCAATGGGGTGGGAGGTGAAGTCGTTGAGATCGGCTTGTTCCGCACTGCAATGCTCGAAACGGGCAACTGGACGGATAGCGGTCACCCCACCGGCCGCCGTGTGACCTTCATTAATAGCTTCGCGATAAAAGGCCAGTACTTTAATTTTTCCACCACCGGCCAATGGATGTGGGATGAAATTGCGGTCACGATACCCGCCGGAGAAGATACTTATGAGGTAATCGAACTTATCCGCAAAGCCGTTCTGAAGGCGACCGAAAAAGATGCGCGGTTAGCCGAGGGGGAATGGAACCGCGTTGCCCGGCAGAACCGACACAACCAGAGCCAGTTTACTGCGTGTCCTGCAGTGGAGTTGCGGCCCAGCGCCTCAGGAATCGCGGTGGTGGCCCGATACGTTACCCGCGCTCCCGAGCGCTTCGAAATGAGAAACCGGCTTTACCAGTGCGTGATTGATCTACTGCACAAGCCAGTGCCAACGACCTCCACCGAGAAAGATCGGACTGCTTTGACTTAATTACCAAGTCGACTAGCTGGCACATTCGCCGAAGGTAATCTTGATGGGTGTGGATGCGGGCCAAAAGGCCGTTTACGTCCGCATGCGGGAAAAGAAATACAAACCCGCCAGCGTAAACAGCGCGTCCGGGGACCAGGCGGCTAGAGCCGCAGGCAGCAAATTCACATTCCCCACCTGCTCCGATAACATGTTCACCGCAATATATGCAATGCCGATCCCTAAGCTGACGGCCACGCCCGCCATTGCCCCGCGATTGCCCATCGCGAATGAAAATGGAATGGAGAGCAGCGCCATGATCGCGGCAAACAACGGCACCGCGAATTTCCTGTAAAACTGCACTTGCAACGCGATCGTATCGAACCCGCTCTGCTGCAACTCGCGAATATAGCTGGAGAGCTGCTCGAAGTTCATTTGCTTATCCTGCAGCACTTCCTTGATGAAGTAATCGGGACGCTCCGTCAGCTCCGAGAAGGTGGCCGTCTGCCCGGTGAAATACTGGACCTTCTCGCCTTTGCGCGTAAAATCGCGAGCCCATCCATTCTCAAAAATCCATTTTCCCAAGCGCGGCTCCCATCGCGCCCGCTCCGCCGAGATCTGCCGTGTTAGATGAAAATCCCCCGGATCCAACTCGTAAACATTCACGCCCGCCATCACCTTCTCAATCGGATCCAGATACTTGTAGTAATAGATCCAGGAGCCCAGCCCGCGGATCCACTTGCGGTCAGCGCGCAAATAGGTCTGCACCGCGCGACCTTTGATCTCGTTGCGCAGGGCGTCCTGTTTGCGATTCGCTTGGGGCACGTAATAATGATCGAAGGCAAACAGCCCGGCACTCAAAATCAAGCTGGCCAGCAGCACGGGCACCGCAAGCCGGTACAGACTGACTCCGCAAGCTTTGAACGCCGTAATCTCGTTGTGCTTCGTCAGAATTCCAAAGGTAATCAGAACCGCCACCAGCACGCTGACCGGCGTGGAATCATAGATCAGCTTGGGGGTAAGAAACAGCATGTACGTGAGTACTTTCGACATGGGAATCTGGTTCTTGACGATGTCGCTCAGCAGTTCGAAAAACGTATAGATATGGAAAGTCAATACGAAGCTGGTCAGGAACACGACGAAATAAAACAGAAAGCTCGTTAGAATGTAGGCATCCGCCACTTGCGGCATAAACGCAAAGCCCTGCATGTGGCGAGTGGATCGGACGGGCATGGAGGAAGCGCTTGGAATGGAGCCGCGCAGCCACTTCCATGCTCGCGTTATGGCATCCGTAGCCATGCCAACCCAATCGCGATGACCCGGACTCTCCAATCGCACCAGAAGGACAACGCCAAAAATCGCAAACACGGCATTCGGCAGCCAGACCGCGAGGCCCACGGGTAGCTTATGCTGCCGAGCCAGCCCGCTCGCGGCGATCAAACCGATCCAGTAAAGAAAAGCGAGTCCAATGGTAAGGACGAATGCCGCGGATTTGCCGCCCTTGCGCGAGGAGACACCCAGAGGAATACCGATCAGCGCCAATAGAATGCACGCAGGCGGGAGAGCCAATCGCCAGTGCAGTTCGATCCGCGCGGCGATCTTCTTTGAGATATCCAGACGCGGGTTCCTGTAAGCTTCCCGGTACAGCGGAATAGTATCCAGCTCCGTGTACTCTTTCGCGTGCACTTCGTTCGGCTTCGTCGCTTCCAGCAGCGTTGCGCCCATCGGCGAACCGGTGGTGAAATACTGCGTAATGTCCTTGCCTACTTCGTGAGTGCTCGAATTTCGCATGGTGAGCTGGATGCGATTTTTCGAGAGATCTGGCACCGCGATCGCCTCCGACGCGACCGTGATGCGAGGACCATCGCCACGCTCATCTTTCGCGCCATTGCGTTCCTGCGGCGGACGCAAGTCCGCCATAAACACGTTGCGCCAGCGGACCACCGCGCCCTGAATCACGTCGCCTACATAGAGCACGCGATCGGGAAACTGCTCCTCGAAAATCCGAGGCTGCACTTCAGCGGTCAACTCAGCGGCCACTAGTTGGTTCAGAATGCGATAGGTTTTCGAGATGGAATAAGGGGTCAGCCAGAGCGAGGCGGTTGCTGTCACCATCATCCCGAGGAACGCGAAAGTGAGTACCGGCGCCACTACTCTGCGGCTTGAAACGCCCGCCGCCCGCAAGGCCGTGATCTCGCCATCGGTCGACATGCGGCTGAGGGCGATCAGCACGCCCACCAGAACGCCCAGAGGGACAGTGAAGGTAAGCGCGAAGGGCACCGCCAAGGCGAATAGCTGGGCCACTGCGGCGGGGGCGGCAGAACTGCGAACCAGAATTTCAAACAGCTTCCCTACACGCTGGAGGAACAGCACGAAGGTGATCAGGACCGTGCCCAGCAGAGCGCTGGAGGCGACGTCCCTGAAAATGAAGCGGCTGATGATGCCCATCGAAATTATTCGGTCAAAGACGGCGGCGAAACGATCGGAAGCTTGGGCAAATCCTCCTGATTGCGCTCGAACTCCAGTTCTTCGAACAGCAGGCCGGGAGCGATTACCGAGGCGTTTGAAACGAACGATCCGGCACCCATCAATGCGAATGGAACCGTGGAATCGAGGAAATTCAGAACGTAGCTTTCATCGCTGGCCCCAATGATGTCTTTGAGCGATCGGGTGGAGAGTCCCCGAAAACGCACGCCTCGCACGAGTTCCTCGCGGCCATCGGGATAGACGCGGTAGACCAGCATCGGTACCGCAACCGGTCGCGTGCCTCCGCCGGATTGGGCCATTGCCGTCGTGGTGCTGCGAAGTTCCTCAACCGTCATCCCGGAAGGATAATCCAATTTTCGAACGAGCATGCCATAGGGCTTCTGTTGCTGCACGATCATTTCAATCAGTTTCTTCTTGAGGTCCGAAGACGAACTTGCCTGTGCGGCGCTGACGAATAAGTTGCCAAAGCCGGGCGCGCTGGTGCCAAAGTTCCCGTGCATTCGCGCGTGGCCGTTAGTGCCCGTATAACTCTTCATGGCAGGCGTACGCGTCAAGAGGAACGATTTCAACACGCCTTTTTCCACCAGGTTCAAGGGCTTCGGTCGCACGCCTTCCACATCGAACTCATAATGGCCGAAGAGCGACTGACCGCGCCATTCCGTCTGGCCGGGGTCGTCGGTCACATTCATCCAATCGGGAAGGATGCGCGCGCCCATCTTCGATTGCAGTTCGCTGGGCAGATAAGGAATGTTGCGCCGACCTTCCGAGATCGGCTTACGCGTGATTTTCAAGCTGTCCCCGAGAACCTGAGCGAACAGTTGGGTGGCGGCTCGAGGCTCGAACAGGACAGGGCCGTCATAGGCTTCCCCGATGGGAGCGCGAGACAAGCTGGTGAGTTCTTCGGCAACCGCAGTAACGCTTCTCTTTAGATCCAACTCGGATGGCAGACCGCTCAGTTCAATCGATTGGACGACATCGGCATCCCGCAACGTCATTCCATCGGGTGCCTGCGCGAAGGCCCGAATGCGAAGAAAGGTAAGGTTCTCGGGAGTGCGAATCGCGGTGCCCTCGGAATTTACTAGATAATCGGTGGATTGGATCGTTTGAAATTCAAGCCCCGATGAGAGTACCTGCGGATAATTTGCGAAGATGCCCGAGAGCTTGACGATCCGACTCTTCCATGCGGCTTCGTCCATGGGAACGCGAGTTACGGGTTGAATTGCTTGAACGGGAGGAGCGGCGGAGAAATCAGGGTACTGCTCAGTCTGATTAACATTCTTAAGCGCCGACCGCTTCCGACTGATGGCCTCTTCCGCGGTCTTGTACGCGCGGTCGGTCGCCAGCCAGAACAGTTGCCGAATCGCGCCGTAGTTGTTGTCGATGGGCAATTCCTCGGAATCGTAACGGGAGCCGGAGTAGGCATCTGAAAAAATATGGTTCGTGTTGTCGAACGCGGGACTTCCAACTCGAACCCTTACAGTGGGAATGCGAACGGCGGCGCGATTGCTGCTCACCAAGGCGCCCAGGGAGGCGTTTACGGACAGCAGGTCCGCGTCCTCTACGCTGTACTCAATAAAATAAGGCGGGTCGAGGCCGGGCACGCGCAGCGTGCGGGAACGTTCCAGTTCATCGCGCATCGCCTGGAGCAGGACATCTTTCTCCTGAGCAAAAACGAGCGGAAGCAGCGTCAAGCACAGGACCAGGGCAATTCCGTTTCTGAGCCGGATCATTAAAGTGTCCCCCCGGTCTCGATCGGCCTAGGCAGCAACGGCGGGCGATCCTGCGACTGATCTTTCTTCTGAATCTCGATCTCCGATACCAAGATTGCCGGCGAGATAGCGGACACGGGAACGCTGCCCGACTCCGCGCCGCAGTACCCGTTGAAGACTTCGGTCTTGTCGGAGGTAGCCAGGATCTTAGCGAAGCTCGCCAGCGGGGTACCGACAATATCCGCCCCTCTCACTAGTTCGTCAGGACGGCCGTCGGGATAGACGCGATACAGCAGCAGCGGGATTACCGTGAACGCCTGCAACCCGCGCCGCTGCGTAGTAGTATAGCCGCTGCTGACTTGCTGAAAGTAGAGTCCGTAGGGCTTGTTGCGGCGCTTCACTTCCTCGATCAGCATTTGGCGCAAGCGCCCTTCGGTCACTTGCTTTTTGGACTCGACAATCAGATTCGATTGGCGCGACACTACCTCCGCGCCAGCTTGTCTGCGACCGTGGCCATTTGAGTGAGCGAATCCAGCGATAGGCGAGCGCGACATCAAAAACGATTTGAGAATGCCATTCTCCACTACCGTGACCGGGCGAGCTTTGACGCCTTCGTCGTCGTATCCGTAGTTGCCATTCAGTTCCACCGAGCCGATCCGGCTTCGCGTAGGGTCGAAGATAACGGAAAGAAAATCCGGCAGAACGCTAGATCCGACGCTGGCAGTAAAAGTCTGGCCCTCGCCTTCGTCCCGCTGACGATGGCCTTCGATCCGGTGCCCGAAAATCTCGTGGAAAAACACGCCTGACGCGCTTCCGGAAAGTATAGCGGGACCGATAAAGGGATCCACCACGGGCGCACGCAAGAGGGCCGATAGGTCAGACCCCACTTTGTCGATCGCCGCCTCGATCTCGGAGGCTTTGGGGAACCCGGCTGCATCCTTGGCCTGGAAACTCTGAGTAGCCGCGAGGTCCATGCCATCTGCCGCTTTGCCTTGAGCAGTAATGGAGAGGGTGGCGAACGTCCGGCCGTGCTGCAGGCGAGTCCCTTCGGTGGTGATCAGGTACTTTGTCTCTCGGCGAACGGACAAGGAAACGCTGGAATTCAGGACTGTCGGATACTTCGACATGCTTGCGGACCATTTGCGCAAGCGGCCGGCCCACTCCTCTTCGGAGAACTTGATGGCCGGCACCTTCTCCTCATGCACGGACGGTTCCTCGCTGCTGAAATCGTCTGACAGATCTTTATCGGCAACCTTCACTTGGGCGTTGGACTTGATGTCGCCCAGGCGTTGCGCTGCAAGCCGATAGGTGCGATCGGTCTCGAGCCAGATGCGCTGGCGCAGGGCAGCGGGCACATCGTCCAGCGGAATAGGCGACCCCGAAGTAAAACGTGCCCGCTCGCCCCTTATCATGTGGTAGTTATCGAGCTTGGCGTTACCCACGCGGATCGTAATATCGAGCAAGCGAGTGTGACCCTTGTTCTTGCCGTGCAGAACGCCAAGGCTGGATGACATGGACTGGCTCTCTTCATCGTTGACCGAGTAAGCCATAAAATATGGAGGCGGATCGGCCTTCTGTTTGAGCGCAGTGAAGTTGCGCTGAAGTTCGTCACTCAAGATTTGGGGCAGGTTCTGGGCAGGCGCAAGAAGACCGCAGACTAGGAAAAAAAGCAGGGAACGCACTAGATTTCAGGATAGCAGGGCATTCTAAACTCTTATGCCTGCGGACGAACGCGCCTAACTTGGGTTCGTTTTGAAATCCGGCGTTTGCCTACCCAGAATCGAGCTTACTTAAATGTCGCAATCACAGCGGACCAGTTGGTGCCGGCGTTAAGGCTGAACTTACCAGTGTACGAAGACTTCGAACTCACCAACTCGCTTTCGCTCACTGCGCGCGACGTGCCGGAATCCTGCTGCTGGAGCGAATAGCCGGCACCGGGCGATACCGTGCCCGCGTAGTCGTTTGCGAACCCTGCGCCGACGAAAATCAATTCGTTAGCCGCTGAAGTCGTCGGCGTTGCCCCGGTGGTCACCGCAGTGCCCGAGCCTTGACTCTTATTCACCCGATCCAACGGCGCAGTCGTACTCAAACCACGGTACTCGAAAACCGACATCCAGGGATGATTGTTGGTACCCGAGAAGCTTGCGGCAACGGTGTTCGCGCCCCCTGCGACATTTCTCGCATAGAACAGGTGGATCTGATGTCCGTCGGTGGTTTGCGCCTGCGATACGGCCTCGGTATAAACGTTTCCGAGACTGTCTGTAACCTGAACCGTTTGTGCGGTCGTTGACATGCGTACGAAAGCGACGATCAGATTGCCAGCACTGTTGCTCGAGGGGAACGCAATGGACAGAGACCCCACCCCGCTTCCTTCCACCGCGTTTGACTGCACCAGCGCGATCCCCGAGGGAGAGGATATCGTGATGCTGAAAATCTTCGAAGCGGTCTGCGCGTTTGCATCCATAGCCTGCATTGTGAAATTGCGGATGCCGGTGGCATTGGGCGTCCCGGAGATCACTCCTGTCCCCGAAGCGAGAGTGAGGCCTGATGGAAGAATCCCCGATACAATCGACCACGCATACGGCGCTGTTCCGCCAGTGGCGGCGAGCGTCGCGCTATACAGGTTGTTTTGCGTACCGTTGGGAAGCGCGGCAGTCGTGATCGACGGTGGCGAGGGCGCCCCAGCGCTTCGGAAGGTGGCGATCACGGCCGACCAATTCGTGCTGGCGCTCAGCGCGAAGGTACCCGTGTACGCTCCCATAGAACTCACGACCGCACTCTCGTTTGCCGCGCGCGACGTGCCCGCATCCTGCTGCTGCAGCGTGAAGCTCGGGTCCGCCGTGCTGGTGCCCCCGTAAGCGTTCTCAAAACCCGCACCAGCGAATACTACTTCGTTAGAAGCCGTTGTAGCCGGCGTTGAACCGGTATTAGGGGTGGTCCCGGTGCCTTGTGCACTGCTCACGCGATCAAGCGGCGAAGTTGCGCTCAAGCCGCGGTACTCGTACACGGCGAGCCACGGGTGGTTGTTAGTCGCCGAAAAAGCAGCCGTCACGGTATTTGGCCCGCCCGCAATGTTCTTGGCATAGAAGAGATGAATCTGGTGCCCGTCGCTCGACTGGGCCTGTGATATCGCATCGGTGTAGACGTTGCCCAATGAGTCGGTAACCTGTACCGCCTGAGAGGTCGAGGACATGCGCACGAAGGCGAGAATCAGGTTGCCCCCACTATTGGCCGACGGGAACGCAACCGAAACCGACCCTACTGCCGTCCCTTCGACAGCAGTCGATTGCACCAGAGCGATCGATCCGCTCGCCGGACTGATGCCAATGCTGAACGCCTTTGCGGCGCTCTGCGCGTTGGCGTCGCGCACCTGCACCGTGAAGTTGGCCGTTCCGGGTACCGTGGGCGTACCCGAGATCAAGCCTGTCCCGGAGGCCAGGGTTAGGCCAGTGGGCAGCGATCCAGTTATGACCGACCACGTGTAGGGCTGCGTCCCGCCTGTCGCTGCGAGCGAAGCGCTGTAGCCTGCGTTTTGCACCCCTCCTGGCAGGGAAGCCGTCGTCACGGAGGGCACTCCGATGGCATCTGCGGCAGACGTAGCCGTCGCCGACCCTCCCGTATTTGTCGCGGTCACAGACGACCTGACGGTCAATCCGCTGTCCGCGCTGGCCAAAACGTAATTGTTCGCCGTCGCGCCAGGGATGGCCGAGCAACCTGTTCCGTTGCTTGCGCACCGGTTCCATTGATAGGTGAAGCTGGTGGGCGAGCCGTTCCACGAGCCGGTTGACGTCGAAAGCGCCTGCCCGACCGCTGGCGTACCGAAAATAGCCGGTGGCGCAGTATTGATGGGACCGTTCGTAATCGTGACGGTTGCCCCATAGAAGCTGTAAGTGCGGTTGTCGGTCGAAAGCGCGCGGATGCCGAGCGTGTGCGACCCCGTGCCAAGCGTCGACGTGTCGAGCATGCCCGTGGTGCCGCGATTGTAAACAAATGGCGATGAAGAAACCGTCTGGCTGAGAACGCCGTCGATATAGAACTGCACGAAATTCACCGGCGGCAGCGGCAGAGCCTCCCACCGCACGCTGCCGCCGAGCGAGCTGCCGTTCGGTATCGTCGAGCCGATAGTGAACGGCGGCTGTGCCGCAACTACCGCCGAGCTGAAGGAAAATTGCGATGTTGCTGTCCCCGCGCTGTTCCACGCTCGGACGGCAACGCTCAAAACAGCGCCGACGTCCGCCGCCGCGAGGGCCGCGTAAGTCTGGGACACGGCGCCTGCGATTGGGACGCACGAGCCGCTGCATCGGTACCACTGATAAGCGTAGTTCGTTGGAGCCCCGAACCAGATTCCAGTAGACGCACCTAAAAGGGACCCATAAACAGGCAGACCCGTGACCACAGGCGCTATCGAAACTACAGGTGTAAACGTGAGGGCAGACGAGCAGCCCGGCAGCGCTTTGCACACGTTCAAGCGTCCACCGCTGCTCACTTTGGCCGACAGCAGAGGGTCGGCGTCGACGTTGTTCAGAATCATCGACCGCAGGCTACTAACGCTCTGGTAGCCGAGCGAAAGGATCAGGGCCGCAGTACCCGCGACTTGCGGCGCGGCCATCGATCCGCCAGTCACGTATCCGTAGTTGCTCTGACGAAGCGTCGAGTAGACGTTCGCGCCCGGCGCGGCGAGTTGCACAGTGGCGTGACCCCAGTCCGAGGCAACCCACAGAGAATTATCCATATCCAGCGCGGCGACGCAGATCATGTTCGGCCTGGCATAGGAGCACGGATACCGCGGCACGGAATCGTTGTCCTGGGCCGAGTTGCCCGCCGCTGTCACCAACAGAATATCGTTCGATCCCAGCAGATCGATTTCATCGCTTAGCGCTTGCGAATAACCAGTGCCGGGCCAGGTAGCGGAATCGTTGATAACTCGAACGTTGACGCCCGACTGCTTGGCGGCGATCACCCAATCCATCGCGGTTATCAGGTCACTTGTGAAACCATTGGCGTCCGCGGACACCCACTTCACCGCCATGATGCTTGAGGTCCAGGCCACTCCTGTGACGCCCGCGCCATTATTGCCAACCGCGCCGAGCAGTCCCGATACGTGGGTCCCATGGCCGCCGAAAAAGGTCTCATCGTCCATCGGATCGCAAGTGCTGGCGAGCACGTTGTAACCGTGAGTGCCGGCCGCACATCCTCCGATGCCGCCCGGATTGTTCCACATGTTCACAGACAGATCGGGGTGCGAGTATTGCGTACCCGTATCGAGGACGGCGACCACAACCGAAGGCGAGCCGGTGGTTAGGCTCCAGGCCTGCACGGCTTTATTATCATCGCCAGGCACTCCGCCGTAACCGTTCAATATCTGCCCCGTGTTCAGCATCGCCCATTGGTTGCCGAAGTTCGCATCATTCGGCACGGCACCGTTCACGCGGTGCTGATAATCCAGCTCGGCGTAACGAATCTCGCTGTGCGACCTAAGCCACTGCACCACTTGCGCCTCAGCCCCCACAGGAACGCGGAGGACGTGAACGCCAACCCCAATGCGCTTCAACTCAGCCAGGCCGGCGACTCCGATCACGGATGCTTTCTGCAGCTCGTTCGTCCCCAGCCTGAATCCAACCAACACGACGCCCGGGCGGAACGACGCTGGCGCATCACTGCGGGGCGCCGCGAGAACCGAACCGACCATGAAGCAAATGGTGAATAGACGGCCTGTCAGTATGGCAGGTACTTTGCGATATATAACTCTAGGTGGATTAATGGGGGTCTCATGAGTTCGAGTAGGTCGCAAAGTACTAACTCGATGATAATTAATGGTCTTGCTATTATCTGAACTTTTCATTTTTGCTACCCAACTCAAATCAGCATGCTCCCAACCAGCCTAATTTGTCAAAGCCGTTTTCATTCGGCCTTTCATAAGACGATGGACATTTGAGCTTTCAGCCGTCCATTCGCACGCTTAGTACCGCCGCTTTTCTCCCAACCAAGCCACTCTATTTAATCCTTATTATGTCGGAATGATTTAGTTGAAGCCGAGCACTTTCAGCTTAAAAACTATCAAAAAGTACTGTTACATGTAGGACTATACGGTAACGGAAAGAGTGGTCTACGCAACAGCGAATGTGCATAAAATGTTGAGGCTGGTGCTTACAAAATGTGTGACTCTTTCCAGACAAACTTCCGTAAGTGTAGCCAACATTCGCTTTCCATTGTTAGCTATTTGATCGCTGCATTTCTAGTAACAGTAAGTTGTTTGGGACAAGACAAGCCGGAGCGCTCGCTTATTTATCCGCCTGCGCCCGAACCACAAACCCTAGGCCCGGGGGATCAGATCCAAGTCAAGGCCTTACATGCTCCAGAACTTGGTGAAAGGCCAGTGCGTGTCGACTCGGAAGGGTTCATCATGTTGACCGGACTCGGTCGAATCAGGGCGGGGACTCGCACCACCGAGCAGCTTGCCAATGATGTACGCGAGCGCCTTTCCAAAGTAATTCGCGATCCAGAGGTGTCCATCGATATTGTCGAACTGCACAGCCAGCCAGTTTCAGTCCTCGGCGCCGTCAAGACTCCTGGAGTTTACCAGATCGTCGGCAAGAAGCGCTTGACCGAGGTGCTGGCGCTCGCTGGCGGCCTTGATCCGGAAGCGGGCGGGCGCATTCAAATCACGCGCTCGTTGGGGGATGGCGAGCCCGGGCAGGCGGAAAAGTTCACCGTCGTGGAAATCCGCGTTGACGAACTGATGGGGGGCCGATGGGAGAAGAACCTTGTGATGCATTCGGAAGATGTCATCACGGTCCCGCGCGCCAAGTTGGTCTACGTGATCGGACAGGTCCGCAAATCGGGGGGGTTTGTTTTACGAGAACGGCAGGACATGTCCGTTCTGCAGGCTCTATCGCTGGCCGAAGGTCTATTGCCAACAGCAGGTGCCGCGAACGCGAAAATTCTGCGACAAGACGAACCGCTGGGCCCGCGAAAAGAAATTTCAGTCAACATCAAGAGCGTACTGGCGGGAAAGTCGCCGGATCAACCGCTGCTGCCCGACGACGTGTTGTTCATTCCGAATAGCGTCGCAAAGGCGGTGGCGTTGCGCAGCCTTGAGGCGGTGATCCAGATGGGAACCGGCCTCGTTGTTTGGAGGCAATTTTAATCCCATGGCAAAGTACTCGAAGTTGCAAGCCAATTTGCCGTTGGAGCGCGTGAGAAGAGCCAGCATCGAACCGAGGATTTCCGTTTTCGAGGACAAGGGCAACGAGTCTGGGTATTTGAGTTTCGAGCGCGTGCTTGCGGTGTTGTGGCGGCAGCGGAAAGCCGTGCTGCTTTCGCTGCTGGCCGGGTCCGCAGTGGCTGGCGTATTGTATGCGACGCAGCCTAAGGTCTACCGCGCCAAGACTACTCTCGAAATTCAGATGCCGAACGGCGACTACCTGAACCACCGGCAGCTTGAGCAGAACGTGGAACCCGGCGCGCTGCTCATGGAACCGTTCCTGCAAACGCAATTGAGATTGCTGCAGAGCGACACGATGCTGATGCGAGTTGTCCGCAAGCTGTCGCTCACCGACGAACCTGAGTTCCGTGCAAGACCGGCAGTTACGAATCCGAGCGAAACGGGACCGGGTCCGCTACTCGAAAATTTGCGCAGTCGGCTAGACGCCCGCATGTTGGGTCAAACCCAAATCGTAGAGATCTCTTTTGAAGCGCGCGAACCAAAGCTGGCGGCCCGGTTTGTGAACACGCTTGCGGCGGAATATCAGAATTTGACGATAAGCCGCCAAGTAGAGTCGGTGAACCAGACCGGCGATCTGCTCAGCGGCCAACTCGAAGATGTCCGCGCTTCTTTGAAGGCAGCGGAACACCGGCTGCAAGATTACGTGTCGACCAGCGGACTGCTGTCCGGAGGCGATAAGGATAGCGTGGCCGAACAGCGCCTGAAGCAGGTGCAGGGCGTGTTGACGGCCGCCGAAGACGCGCGCATTTCCGATCAGGCTCGATATGAAGGGGCTCGCGCTGCAAGTGGGCCGAACGGCGGCGATTCTGTGGAGAGCGATACTTTGCGCGGCTATCGCGTGCGCATGACCGAGTTGCGGCAGCAACTTGCCGAAGCCTCCGAGGTGTTTCAACCGGCCCATTATAAGGTTCGCCAACTCAAAGCGGAGCTGGCGGAAGTGGAACACGCGTTTGAACGGGAGCGCGAGGGAACGCTTAAGCGATTAGGAGGCGCGTACGAGGCATCCCGCACGCGCGAACAGGCCCTGCTCGCCGACTACAACCAGCAGGTCAACCGCGCGTCGCAACAGATGACGAATTCGGTCCGCTACACCACGCTGAAACGCGATGTGGAGACGCAGCAGCAACTCTACGATTCCATGATCCTGCGAACCAAAGAAGCCAGTGTTCTGTCGGCGATGCGAACCAGCAATGTAAAGGTGGTGGATCCCGCGGACATTCCCTACCGGTCGGTGAGACCACAGAAGTCGCTCTACGCAGCGCTTGGCTTGACATCGGGAAGTCTCTTCGGACTATTGATCGCCTTCGGGCGCGAGCGGCGCGCAAATCGCCCAGTCAGACCGAAGTCCGATCTTGCGCTGGGCCTTCGAAGTTTGGGCGTGATGCCCCACTTTCGGCCGGCCAGCGCGACTGAGGAGCCGGAAACAGCGGTCTGGACCTCGCCCGAGAGCTCTTTTTCCCATGTCATTGAAGGAGCGTCGCACTTTCTGGTTCCTCGCTCGACCGGTCCCCGTGTGGTCGGCATCACCAGTCCCACTAGCGGCGAAGGGAAAACTACCGTTGCTTGTAATCTTGCGGTCGAAGTGGCGCGATCCGGGCGCACCGTCTTGTTGATTGACGCGGATCATTGCAGCCCGCGGCTGCACGAGGTGTTTCGAATCGGCAACAACGTCAAAGGATTCTCGGACATGGTGAGAGGCGGGATGAGTTCTGCATCCGAACTCGATCTGGCGTGGGTGACCAGATTTCCAAATCTTGCAGTTCTGCCCTGCGGAAAGAGCTCGCTGAGCACCGCCAACGATCCTGTCCCCGCAATCACGAGGCTGCGCGCAGACTTTGACGTTCTGGTGTTCGATCTCCCCTCGGTGCTGTCGTCGGATTCCGCTTCACAGGTTGCCGCCTGTCTCGATTGCGTGGCTCTGGTGGTCAGCGCAGACGGCACGACCGCCGAAGGCGTTGAGACCGCGGTGCGCCGCCTTGCCGTGGAGCGGGTTCCGGTTGTGGGTGCGTTGTTCAACCGGGTAAATACTTCCGCCAGTTCCAGGAAGCTTCTGGCGAGCCCCATAGTCGCATGACAACCGCCTCCCTAACTCTGTCCGGCGCTCGCGCAGTGGAGACTCATCCGAAGAGTCTGCGGAGCAATTTTGCACGCGTTACGGCGGGGTTCTCGGTCTACGCAGCTTGCCAGTGGGCCATTATGGCAGTGCTCGCCAAGCTTGGATCACCGGAACTAGTGGGGCAATATGCATTCGCTTTGGCGCTAACCGCGCCAGTCCTGATGCTCGCTCAAATGAATCTTCGCACCGTTCTGGCCACGGATGTAAGGGGTGTCCACGACTTTTCCGACTACCGGAGTCTGCGGTTTACATCGCTTGTGGTGGCTATGGTCATCATCATCGTCTTGGCTGCCCGAGAAGGCGTTGACTCAAGCCGGAGCATCGTGATCGCACTGGTTGGCCTGATTCAGGCAGGCGAGTTGATGGCGGACATCTGCTACGGCCAGCTTCAACTGCAGGACAGGATGCATCAGGCAGCCGTCTCCATGATCGCTCGGGGGATACTCGGCGTTCTGGTTCTGGGGTCGGTCCTGTGGGCAACCGGAAGCCTGGCGGCGGCGCTTTGCTGGATGTTCCTAGCTCGGACGGCTGTTTACTTCGCCTACGATGCGCCCAACGTTGTTCATGATTCGCAGGCGCGCCCAGGACACCGTCCATGGCGGAAACGGGTCGAAGCTCAGCGGGAGATTCTGAAGCAGGCCCTGCCGCTGGGGGTGGTCCTAATGCTTGGGGCCTTGGTTGTGAACACGCCGCGATATTTCATCTCGAATAGCCTGGGCGAACGCGAGCTTGGTGTGTTTTCGGCGATTTTCTCCCTGGCGGCGGTGGGGAACCTCATTGTGAACTCGTTGGGACAATCGGCTACGCCAAAACTGGCACGCTTGCATGCCAATGGAGACAAGCGGGGATTCCGCCTTCTGTCGCTAAAGATGGCTGCGCTGGGAGCAGGCCTCGGGTTGCTGGGAATCGCCGGCGCCGCGACGATAGGATCCTCGATAGTCACCACCGTTTATGGCCCGGAATACGCTCGACACAATGGCTTGCTGGTGGTGGCAATGGCCGCCTGCGGCCTGGGATTTGTGGCCTCGCTGTTGGGTTATTGCATTACGGCAGCGCGACGGCTCTATCAGCAGATACCGCTACAAGTGGCCTGCCTTGCTGGCACTGCTTTGGCGGCATGGTTTTTCATCCCGCAGTGGGGCTTGATAGGAGCGGCATTGGCGCCCGGCGTCGGCGCGTTGGTGCAGGTCACCACAGAAACATTGATCTTGCGCAGTGTTCTGTCGGGACTCCCGGTGGGTGACCAGCGATGACCTGGTTTTCGCGCCTGGCGTTCTTGGTGCTCTGGTTATTCGTCTTTTCGATACCGAGCGAAAAGTCCCTTGAGTTGCCGGGTTTCGGCACCTTCACCAGGCTGATTGGATTCATCGCGATGGGTCTAGGCGTACTCGCGGTCTTGATTGAGCGGCGGGTTAGAATCCCCAGCGCCTTTCACGCGGCGATGGCCGTGTACATGACATGGGCAGCGTTCACGGCCCGTTGGACCCTGAGCATGGAGTGGACAGCCTTCCGGCTGAATACATTTTTTCAGTTGTTCATCATGGTCTTGCTGATTTTCCAACTGGCGAATACGGAAGGCCGGGTGCATGCGCTACTCAACGCTTATGTTTTGGGTGCTTTCGTCCCGGGAATAGACACAGTTCGCAACTATCTCTCCGGGCAGATGTCGTATTATCAGCGCTACTCTCTCACCAACACCGAGCCTAATGATCTGGCGGTCACGCTGGCATTGAGCTTGCCTATCTCCTACTACTTGTTCCTGCGCGGACGCGGACCCTTGCGATTGGTCTACCTGATCCAGATTATGGCTGTTTGCGTCAACGTCCTGCTCACGGCTTCGCGGGCTGGAAGCCTCGCAATGCTTCTTGCGCTCAGTGTTGTTTTGTGGACTTTTAGAGAACTAACTCCACGTATGCGAGTAGGCTTGACGGCGCTCGCTTGTGTTCTGGTCGCTGTAGTGGTCGCACTGGTGCCGGCTACCTCCTGGAGCAGGCTTGCCACAGTCGGTTCCGAGGTGACTAGCGGCACCTTGAATAGCCGCACAGTGATTTGGGGAGCCGGTTGGGAAAATTTCACGGATCAGCCCTTCCTGGGTGTTGGCCTGGGTGCATATCCAGAAGGCTTGGCGCATCTTTTGGGACATCCCCGAGTTCCCGCTAACTTCACCCCGGTCGCGCACAATACGTTTCTCTCGGTGTTGGTGGAAACCGGCTTGATTGGATTCGTCTGCTTCGCTTTCATGCTTGCAATTCTGGTCGCGTTCGCTTGGGGAATGCCCGACCTTGGAAGACCGGTATGGCTCACGATGTTGGCGGTCTGGGGATTGGCGGTAATGTCGCTCACCTGGGAGGACCGCAAGCCCACTTGGTTCATTTTCGCGATTCTTGCGGCCCATCATGCAGTGGCGCGGACGATACCCGCTGTCGCTGAGCGCCATTGGACCCACCCGAATCGGCAGGCTCGCACGATTCGTTGGGAGGAAGCGACCTCGTAATGCGCACGCGAATTCTTCACATTATGCCCAGCCTGGCTCCTTACGGGGCGGAACGAACGGCTGCCATTCTCGCCCTCGGGATGGACCCGGAGAGGTTCCAGGTTAGCGTGGTCAGTCTGTTTGGGGAGCAGCCTGAGAGTCTCGCGCCGAGTTTAACGGAGAAAGGGATTCAGTTATTTCATCTCGACAAGCAGCGCGGTTTGGACGCTCGCATGTTTTGGCGGATTGCACGCGTGTTGAAGCAGGTGCGGCCGCATATCGTACACACGAACAACTATGTTCTTCGGTACACCTTACCGCCGTGCCTTTGGGCGAATGTGCCGGTGCTGGTGCACACTCTGCAGAATGTAGCCGAGCGGGAAGCAGACCGGGTAGGCAGGTGGTTGCAGCTTTGGGCGTTTCGCGGCCGGGTCCACCCGGTTTCAATTGCGGAGGAGGTTTCGCGCAGTTACGAACGAATTTACGGATTGCCTCGGCCAGTTCTAATTCCGAATGCAATCGAAGTCCAGCAATACGCGCAGGCTCGGGCAACCCGCGCTGAGTGGAGGCGCAAAGAGGGGTTTGGTCCGACGGACCTTCTATATGTCTGCGTGGCCCGCTTCTTTCCGCAGAAAAATCACCGAATGCTGCTGGATGCGTTCGCGGCTGGGCCGGCAAGATTCCCCGAGGCCAAGCTCCTGCTGGCCGGCGATGGCGGACTACAAGCCGAACTCCAAAAGCAAGCCGAAAGCCTAAAGATCCGGGACCGCTTGTTTTTTCTGGGACGCCGGCAGGATGTTGACGCGCTGCTCGGCGCGGCCGACGTATTTGCGCTTGCTTCGCTATGGGAAGGGAATCCTCTCTCAGTGATGGAGGCCATGGCCGCAGGACTCCCCGTGGTCGCCACCGCAGTTGGAGGCGTGCCCGAGCTAATTGAACACGGGCAAAGCGGGTTTATCACGGAGCCCGGCGATACCGAGTCTTTTGCCGACGCTCTCTTGAACGTGGCTCGGGACAGGGCCGTCTTGCGGAGCTTCGGCGAGGCAGCGGCCAAGCGGGCCCGCGAAAAATTCGATCACCGCCAAATGGTACAGGCTTACGACGAGTTATACGGAAAATTACTTTCGGCCGCTGGCAGGGGGATGAACGATGTTAGCCAGGCAGCCTAAAGATCAGGCGGGACATGCGGTCGTGGCCAAACCCTCCAAGGGGCGGGTGCTGCTGCTGCTGACCAACGTCTCGCCAACGGGCGGCGCCGAGGTGCAAAGCGCCCAGCTAGCGGTGCGCCTCAAGGACCGTGGCTGGGACGTGCGTTTAGCTTCCTTATTGCCGGTGAGAAACATTTCGCCCGACTTAGAGCAGGCTGGAATCCGGGTTGAATCCACGAACATGCGCAAGGGTGTCGGCGCCGTGTTCGCCGCTAGCGCGCTGATCAAACTCATCCGGTCTTACCGGCCGTTGGTGCTGCACTGCCATATGGCGCAGGCAACACTGGCGGGTCGCCTGGCCGGTTGTCTCGCGCGCGTACCAGTTGTGATTGGGACCCTGCACGGGTTGATGATGTATAGCGTCGGGGGCCATCACCAGCGCTGGCTTGAGCGCTTCCACCGCGTGACGGACCGCTTAGCGAATACTACGACGGTAGTCTGCCAAGCCGGGCTTAGTTATTACTACACCTCGAAGACTGTTTCGGCCCAAAGGTTGCGATACGTTCCGAATGGAATAGATACCGCAGCGTTTCGCATCGATATCTTCCAGCGGCAACTAACCCGAGCCGAACTGAAGCTGGGCGACGAATTCGTCTGGCTTAACGTAGGACGTTTCGATCCGATCAAGGATCACAAAACTGCCCTCAAGAGTTTTGCCTGCACGCTTGACCGACACCCGAATTCGCAGCTGTTGCTGGCGGGCGGCGGAGATCAGGAACCCGCTCTGAGATCGCTGGCAACCGCTCTGGGGATCCGTTCGAAAGTCCGGTTTCTCGGTCGCCGCCAAGACGTTTCATCGCTCATGAACGCGGCAGACGGCATGCTCCTGACATCAACTTACGAGGCCCTCCCGCTGGTTTTGCTTGAAGCAGCGGCATGCGGACTTCCGGCGGTGGCGACGCGCGTTGGCGGCACGGAGGAGGCCATTGTGGAAGGCCATACGGGCTATCTCGCGCCCGTTGCCGACACGCTGGGCTTGGCTGATGCCATGAGCCGTCTGGCGGGAGTGCCTCCCGGCGAAAGGTCCCGGATGGGTAGAGCCGCGCGCGAACACGTAGTTCGGCACTACCAGTTCGACGCCGTGATGGACCAATGGGAGGCGCTGTATTGGGAGTTGCTCAAGCAGGGGAGCGGTTTGGCCGGATGAAGATCGTTTCCATCATCACTCGCGCGGACTCGATAGGCGGGGCCACGGTGCATGTGCGCGATTTGGCGCGAGGCTTTGAAGAAAGCGGCCATGGCGTGGTTGTGCTGATTGGCGGCCAGGGTGAAGTTCTTGATGAGTTCGCCAGGTGCGGCGTGAAATACCGCTCCATGGATTGGCTAGGGCGCTCTATCCATCCTTTAAAAGACGTCATGGCCGTGGTGGAACTGATGCGTGCCTTGGTGGAACTTAAGCCGGATCTGGTTTGCACGCACACTGCGAAGGCAGGCTTGCTCGGGCGCGTGGCCTCCGCCTTGCTCGGTATTCCCGTTCTCTACACACCGCATGGGTGGTCCATCGGCGATCGCATTTCTCAAAAAAATTCCGGGATTTTCCGAATACTCGAACGAGGCGCGGCCCCCTTAGCAGCCAGCATCATCAACGTCAGTCAAGCCGAGCGCGAATTGGCGCGCCGGTATCGCATCGCTCCAGATCACAAGTTGGAAGTCATCTACAACGGCGTGCCCGATGTCGACCATGCCCTTCGCGCACAACCCGAACTCGCGCCGCCCCATATCTTAATGGTCGCGAGATTCGAACCGCCCAAGGACCATGAGACCCTGCTCGCGGCCGTCGCGCTCCTGAGGGATCTGCCGTGGACATTGGAGCTTTTGGGAAACGGCCCCAGACTCGGCCAGACGCGCAGTTTGGCCGATTCCTTGGGGCTCGCGGACCGCATTGAATTTACGGAAAGAGCGTCTGTGCCCGACCGGCTGGCCCGCTCGCAGGTGTTCGTATTGAGTACGCGGTCCGAAGGTTTCCCGTTGAGCGTTCTTGAAGCCATGCGCGCCGGGATCCCGGTTGTCGGCTCGGATGCGGGCGGGATGAAGGAAGCCGTGATCGATGGCGAAACCGGCTTCGTGGTTGAAGCTGAAAACCCCCACGCACTGGCGACCCGGCTAAAACTGTTGATTCTCGACAGTACCTTGCGCGTAACGTTCGGTTCAGCGGGCCGGCGCCGGTACGAAGAACACTTCACCTTCGAACAAATGTTGGAGCAAACCCTGCGTCTTTATCATTCGGTTCTTTCGGTTCGTCGGCAAAATACTATATTTGCGCGGGAGGCCGCCCATGGCCGCAAGTAGCCCCGCCCTCGCCTACCCGCGTCCTCTGGCGACGTGGCCTGGAATGTGCGGGCTCTTCATGCTTGGCGGCGATCTGTTTGCGGTAGCGGTATCGATCGCCATCGCAGTCCTCGGACGTTATCTGTTGAACGGGGATTTCGAACTGTCGTTGTACTTGCGCACCGTTCCAATTCTGGCCGTGTTCGCGGCGGTCTACGCGCTCAACGGGCTCTACCCCGGCATCACGCTCAATCCTGTGCGAGAAATTCGACTGTTGACGCTCGCAACCAGCATTGTATTCGTCATGTTTACGGCGCTTCTATTTTTCGTTAAGGAGGGCCCCGAGTATTCCCGTGCCGCCTTCCTGGCGGCCTGGCTTCTGACCCTCCTGCTCGTCCCCCTGACGCGAGCTTCCTTGCGCGCGTTGCTGGCTCGGCGGTCATGGTGGGGTTGTCCGGTTGTGATTTTCGGAAACCGCGACAAAGCGCATGAAATCGTGCAAGGCCTGCGTCGTCAACCGCAACTCGGGCTGATGCCGGTGGGAGTATTCGACGACGATTACCACCAGCACGTCACCAGCTCGGGTCTCCCCGTACTCGGACGATTCCGTGACGCAGCCCGGTATGCACAGCAGTTTGGTTTGAGCAGGGCTCTCATTGCCGTGCCCGATCTGACGGGTGAGCGCCTGGCTGAGATGCTCGACCATCATTCAGAGGCCTTCTCACGGGTATATATCTTTCCGGGGATGTCAGGCTTGTCCAGCCTCGGCGTCGAGCCGCGCGAGATGTGCAACCAGTTGAGCTTGGAGTTGCGGCGTAGTTTGTTGCTTCCCCGATGTCAATTCGCAAAACGAATGATGGACGCCATCCTGGGCTTCATGTTGAGCCTGCTGCTGCTCCCGTTAATGCTCTTCATCGCACTGCTTATCCGGCTGGAATCACCCGGCGTTGCTTTATTTGGCCACCGTCGCATAGGCCATCTCGGAAGAGAGTTCAAAGTTTGGAAATTCAGAACCATGTATAGCGATGGGGACCGGATCCTTCAGGAACATTGGCGGAAGTTCCCGGCGGACCGCAGGGAATGGGAGCAGAACCACAAGTTGCGCTGCGATCCCAGAGTCACCCCTCTCGGACGGATTCTCCGCAAGACCAGTCTGGACGAAATTCCTCAGCTTTGGAACATTCTGAGAGGTGAAATGAGCCTGGTAGGGCCGCGGCCTATCGTGACGGCCGAGGTGCCCAAGTATGGCAAGTCTTTCGGGATGTACTGCCGCGTTGTTCCGGGCCTTACCGGACTTTGGCAAGTGTCGGGACGGAGCCAAACCGATTATCAGGAACGCGTGGATCTGGATGCCTACTATGTCCGGAACTGGTCGCCGTGGTTCGACATTTATTTGCTGGCCAGAACCTTCTTCGTGGTTCTAAAAGGCGAGGGGGCTTATTGACTTTGACTCCAGCTCCTGTCCAGCTCGACAAGGGAATCTTCATCGTGAGTCTAGACTTTGAACTCATTTGGGGAACCTTGGACCTGCCCTCGCACCGGCGCTTCCTGTCTCTTTGCAGAATCGAGCGCGACGAGGTTGTTGGCCGACTTCTGGATCTGTTTGCGGAGTTCAATCTAGGCGCGACCTGGTGCACCGTTGGTCATTTGTTCCTGGATCGCTGCGGGGGAGGCTGCGGGCGTCGGCATCCGGAACTGGTTCGCTCGTCCGCATGGGATGCGATCCGGCTGGACCGGGATCCAGGGACCTCGGAACAGCACGCGCCTGTGTTTTACGCCCGGAAGCTCGTCGAGCAGATACGCGATTGCCGCGTTCCTCAGGAAATCGGCAGCCACAGCTTTTCACATGTTCTGTTTGGAGATTCAGCCTGTAGCCGCGCAACGGCCGAAAGCGAACTGGAGGCTGCAGTAGCCGCCGCCAAGCCTTTGGGATTGGAACTGCGATCCTTCGCCTTTCCCAGGAACCGCATTGGACATACGGGTTTATTGAAGAATTACGGATTCACGTCCTATCGGAGCCAGGATGACCTTTGGTATGAAAAGACAACAAGTCGAAGATGGTTTCATCGCGCGGGGCACTTGGCGGACGTCCTGATCGCCCGCGCTCCTCGGACCGGCTTGCCTGCTTGGGATCCGAATGGCATCTGGGCCATCCCGAGTTCCATGCTGTACACGCCGTCATACGGAATCAGAAAGTTGATTCCCGTGCGCCTGCGGGTAGCTCGAGCTCGAAAAGGATTGCGGGCGGCCGTTCGGGAACGCCGCATTTTCCACCTTTGGCTGCATCCGACCGACCTGGTGGAGTGCAAGGACGCAATGTTAACCGGCCTGCGCCGAATCCTCGAGACGGCTGCGGAAATGCGGGCTGCGGGAGACCTCGAAGCGTTGACCATGGGCGAGCTGGTTGAAAGGCTTCCGGGCGTTCAGGCGGTCGAGCCCGCCGCTGTTCCCCGAGAGGTCGCATGAGGATGGCGACCGCACCAGACCGGGACCGGCGCTTGGTGGAAGAGCACTTTCATACCGTGGCTTCCTATTGGAAGGACGTCTATTCACAAGACACTCTGAATGGCGCGATATACCGGCAGCGCCGGGCAGCAGTCCTGAACTTCGTCGAGCGGTTGCGCCTGCCGTCCAGCGCACGTGTCCTGGAGGTGGGCTGTGGCGCTGGGTCCACTTCCGTACAGGTCGCCAAGCTGGGTCTACGGGTGGAGGCACTGGATGCCGTGGCGGAAATGGTGCTTCTGACCGGACAGGCGGCGCGGGCCGATGGCGTTCAAAATCTCTTAACCGTCAGGCAGGGCGATGTTCATCGCATTCCCTTCGCCGACAATCGATTCGATGTGGCAATTGCGATCGGAGTGATGGAGTGGATGCCATCGCTCGATACACCACTGCAAGAGCTTCAGCGTGTAGTGCGGCCCGGAGGCTGGCTTATCGTGAATGTCGATAACTCGCGGGCGCTGCATTGTCTAATCGACCCGCGCATGAATCCCCTGATGGGCGGCGCAAAGCGCTACATTCGCCGGCTGGCAGAGCGCTTCCGTTGGGTAGAGCCGGTGGCGCACCCTTCACGTTGCTCGAGAGCCGGGTTAGATCAGGCGCTACGTGTGGCCGGTTTCCAGAGAGTTGCCCACTGTACACGCGGATTTGGACCAATCACGATGTTCGGAGCACCTCTGCTGTCGGACAAGCTCGGTGTCCTTCTGCACAACGCACTTCATCGCATGTCGGAGCGTCAAGTTCCTTTCATTCGCAATGGCGGGGAGACATATCTAGTATTGGCTCAGAAGAGAGAACAAAACCAATCCGCCTCATCGGGACTAGAAGCATGATTCAGTCTCGCAGACGGCAAAGAGTTGTGGAGGCCTACTTCAATGAGGCCGCTCCCTTCTGGGATGAAATTTATCGAGATGGCAGCGTATATTCGCTCGTTCATCAGGAGCGCAGGGCTGCCATCTTGAGCCTGGTTAAAGATCTCGGGTTGCCTACTCAAGCGCGAGTTTTGGATGTGGGATGCGGTGCTGGGCACCTTGCGATCGAGCTTGCGCAGCTCGGCTACAAAGTTGAGGCAGTTGACCGCTCCAGCTCAATGGTGGAGATGACGCTAGCCAACTGCAAGAGTGCGGGATTGAGCGAGCGCGTAGACGTGCGGCAACTCGATATCCATACGCTTGACCAACCCAGCGCTAGTTTCGAATTAGTACTGGCCATCGGCGTATTGCCCTGGCTCGACTCGATCGACGAGCCGCTCCGGGCACTGGCGCGTGTTGTTGCGCTTAATGGCCATCTCATCACGACGGTGGATAACCGCTGGGGTTGGCATCGTGTGTTGGATATCCGCACGAATCCCGTAGTTCAGGTAGGAAAACATTTAGCGAGGCGCGCCCTTGAGAAAGCAGGTATAGTCACTCCCTTGGCTCGGGCCCAAACTACTTCCATTCGCGAGTTGGACCGCGCGCTCCAAGGGGCAGGATTCGAAAAGAAGAAGGCATTGACGCTCGGCTTCGGACCGTTCACGTTTTTCAATCGCAATCTGCTTTCCGGGCCGGGCGGTGTTCGAGCCCATCACAGGCTGCAAGCTCTCGCCGATGGAGGCAGCCCTCTGCTGCGTCGTGGCGGAGGGCAATACATTGTATCTGCAAAAAAAATTAACACTTAGAGGAGCAATTATGAAATGCGAGTCTAGTCATGCATCGGAGTACCTGAAATCCATTGGCGTTCCGGATCTTCCCGCACTTACGTGTCCTTTTGATCCAGGCTACGATCCCGCGACGGTCGAGTCGCACTTGGAGCAGAGCCACCACCTAATGGCCTCGCTTAAGATCTCGATGGCTTGTTGGATGGTGGCGGAGCAATCCGCTACTCGGCGAAAAACTGCCGCCGCTCGCCGCCATGGAGTGGCAACCGTTACCGGTGGCGGGCCGTTTGAGATCGCGGTGGCCCAAGGCGCTTTGGAAGAGTACCTGGATCTGTGCGCTGAAATTGGCGTGGCCAGAATCGAGTGTGGCGAAGGCTTCACCGACATGCCCCTTCCGGCTGATCGAGTGGTTCGGGCCGCTGCGAAACGCGGGCTGGACGTTCAATTTGAGCTCGGCAAAAAGCATACCGGAGCTTTTACCGATTCTTCCGTTGACGAGCTGGTCGAACAGGGCAGCCGCTGGTTGGATGCGGGCGCTTGCGAATTGATCGTGGAAGCGAGGGAGAGTGCGAAGGGTGTAGGGCTCTTCGACGATGACGGGAATTTCAACCCTACATTTGCTGAACGCTTCGTCGAAGCTTTCGGTATCGGCATTGTCAACTTCGAAGCTCCGAACAAGCCCAGCCAGTTTGCCTTGCTGGATCATTTCGGGCGCTTCGTTCGCTTATCGAACGTTCGATTGGAAGAACTCCTGCGGGTGGAAATTTATCGCCGCGGTTTGCACTCCGATGCGTTTTCTCGCGCGAATCTGCGACCGATGCAAAAAGCTATGGGGGTTGCTTGAGCAAACGTCAAGACTGCTTATCGCAACCGGAGGTAGTGATCGATTGCTTCCCGGAGAGCGCCCGGTGCTACACGGCTGGCTACGTGGTTGTAGCGGTGGACGTGATCCGGGCCACCACCTCGGCCATCACGGCGGTAGCGTCAGGTCGGCGTTGCTTCACTGCTCCTTCTCTCAAGGACTTACTGGAAATGGCGGCCCGACTCGAGAACCCGCTCCTTGTGGGTGAACTCGGCGGCGACATGCCGGACGGTTTTCACCTCAATAACAGTCCCGTGGAACTGCTACTGTCAGACCGTCGTCGGCCCGTGGTGATGCTGTCCACCTCGGGCACGCGGCTGATCGACGAGGCCAAGAACGCCGACCTGACTCTCTTAGCTTGCTTCCGCAATTGGAAAGCCACAGCGGGCTTCATGGCGGGCAAGTTTAATCGGATCGCTCTAATCGGCGCAGGCAGTAGGGGTGAATTTCGCGAGGAGGATCAGATGTGTTGCGCGTGGATGGCCGCTGAACTTCTCTCAGCCGGTTATTCAGCGGCCAATCAGGACACACTAACGATTACCGATCGCTGGCGAGGCGTGAAACCGGAAGCCTGCATAGTGAGCAACAGCGCGAAATACCTTCTACGCTCGGGCCAGGAGCAGGACCTTGATTTTGTCACTACGCACATAAATGATCTTTCCGGAATTTTTAGTGTCCGCGCGGGCGAAGTGGAAGAACTGGAGACGAACGCCAGAACGAATCAGCCCAACGTGGGCGTAGGGGCGGAAGGCTGGAGGGCGTATGTTGCCACGGCCTGACGTTTCCACGCCCGTCGTGGTCGTCCGATGCGCACGCCACGGAGGACTGGGCATTACCAGAACTCTTGGCCGGATGGGCGTGCCGATTTACAACGTGGACGAAAGCAAATCCGCACCGGCATTTTATTCACGATACTCGAAAGGACGTTTCACCTGGGACGCGGAAAAAATGCCCGCGAAGGATACCGCGGCGGCTCTCTGTGAACTTGCATCAAAAATTGGCCGTAGGGCAATCCTGGTTCCCACGTCCGATCACACCGCGATGCTTGTCTCCGAACACGCGAAAACGCTCGGCGAATGGTTTGATTTTCCGCGGGTGGATCCAGCCCTCGTGCACGCTCTTTGCAGCAAGCGGGAGATGTTTTTCCTGGCAAAGAAATACGGTGTTCCCACACCGGACGCAGCCTTTCCACAATCCCGCGCGGAGCTGATCGAATGTTCTGCCCGCTTCAAGTACCCGGTGATGGCGAAAGGGATTTTCGGCATCGAACTGGAGCGCATATCCGGAAAGCGGATGTTCATGGTACACAGCCGCGAGCAACTCTTCGAAATATACGACCAGTACGAAGACTGGTCCCGTCCTAACATCATGTTGCAGGAGTTCATCCCGGGTTCGATGGAGTCCAGTTGGATGCTGAACGGATACTACGACCGTGACAGCAATTGCCTGGTTGAATTCACGGGCCGCAAGATCCGGATGTACCCCGCCTACACAGGGCTGACGAGTCTGGGGGAATGCGCGCGGAACGAGACTATGGCCAGAACCACGCGTGAATTCATGAAGGCGTGCGGGTATCGGGGCATCCTCGACATCGGATACCGCTACGACGCCCGCGACGGTCAGTACAAAGTGATCGACATCAACCCCCGGGTAGGGGCAACCTTCCGCTTGTTCGTTGGCTCCAATGGCATGGACGTAATTCGAGCGATGTATCTGGACCTTACCGGACAGTCAGTAGATTCGGCCCCAGCGCCGGAAGGCCGCCGATGGATGGTGGAGGATTGCGATCTGATATCGAGTTTGCGATATTTTCGCGACGGCAAGCTGGCCTTCAAGGATTGGATTCGGTCCCACCGCGGAGTGGCCGAAACCGGCGTGTTCGCGTTCGATGATCCAATGCCTGCGATGTGGATGGGACTGCGTGACGTTCGGATGCTGTGGGATCGCAAGTTCGGCTCCGACGCCAAGCGCACCGCGTTCTCTTAACTCGGAACATTTGTGGATAACTTTTCCGCTTCATCTTCGAATCGTTCCCCGAAAGTTCTGATCGCCGGTGGCGCCGGATACATCGGGAGCCACACGGCCAAAGTGTTATGCCAGGCTGGCATTGTTCCAGTTGTTCTCGACAATCTTTGTACCGGGAATCGCGACACTGTACGTTTCGGACCGTTCTACGAAGGTTCGATTGCAGACTCCCTGTTGCTTCACCAGATCATTGAGCATCACCGACCCATCGGTGCCATTCTGTTCGCTGGCTCAGCCTACGTGGGAGAATCAACCGAGAACCCGCGCAAGTACTTTCGCAACAATGTCTCAAACGCAATCTGCTTTCTCAATGCTCTCGTCGACAGCGGGTTGCAGAACGTCGTGTTTTCCTCCAGTTGTTCTGTGTATGGAATCGTCCGAGAGTCCAGTTCTATCAAAGAGGTCAGCGCGACTGCACCGTTGAGCCCGTACGCCGAAACCAAGTTGTTCCTCGAAAAGGTCTTGCGGTGGTATGGATCCGCCTATGGCTTGCAGCACGTCTGCCTGCGCTATTTCAACGCGGCAGGAGCCGACGTAGATGGCGAACTCGGCGAGGATCACGAGCCAGAGACTCACCTGATTCCATTGGCGATCCAAGCTGCCCTGGGTGGAGAGGCGCTTCGAGTCTTCGGTACTGATTACGCCACACCGGACGGCACGGCAATTCGCGATTACACCCATGTGACCGACCTTGCTACTGGACATCTTCAGGCGCTGAGATACCTAATGGATGGTGGCGAATCTGTCACGCTCAACCTGGGGACTGGCATGGGACACTCAGTGCGCCAAGTAATACGGGCTGTCGAGCAGCAAACGGGCATGTCGGTTCCAGTAAGTTTCGGTAAGCGGCGAGAAGGAGACGCACCGGCGTTAGTGGCGGATGCGGCCCGCGCTCGCGAGGTGCTTGGGTGGATCCCTGAATATTCCTCGCTTGAAACAATAGTGGGTACCGCGTGCCGGTGGCATCGCAGTCGCTTGGCGTCTACTGGCTCACGGACGACACTACCAGTTGCAGCGTTTTCCCGGTAGAATCCCCCACTACCTTCGGATCGGCGGGTTTCCAATTCGCGCGCGATCCGTCATACGAATATTTCACTGGTAGACGCGTGAGTTTCGGATCATACTGTCCCTCATTTCCGCCCATCTTGTAGATCACCATGTCGAGCGAAGGAACCACATAGATCGCGTACCCGCCGGAACCACCCTTCCAATACGCATCGCGCGGCACGTCCTGATACTGGCCCTGTTCGTTCACATTGAAGTTAAAGCTGTGATTGTAATGCGGGTTGTATTTCACCATTCGCCCGCACATCTTCACAAACTCGGCGGGAACAATCTGCTGCTCGCCCCACTTCCCTGCATGCAACATCAGATAGGCGAACCTCAGTACGTCGGTGGACCGAACGGCAATGCTTCCTCCGCCCGGCGTGTGGAACATGCGGCCGTCAGCGTCAATGCCTCCCTTTAAATTCGGTCGATACATGGCGTAGCCCCAGGTTCCAAAACCGAGTGGGCCGGTCAGGCGCAAGCGCATGTAGTCCTCCATCTCCATCCCTGTCAATCGGCGCACAATCATGGCCGGGATATGACTGGAGGATGTCGTGTAGGAATAGCACTCACCCGGGGCGCACCACAAAGATTGACGCATGGCGAAGTCGTCAGTCGTGGAATAGGGGCCGTTATCTTCCGTGGGATTCTCCCAAGTCTGCTTCACCCCTTTCACATATACCGGATTGGTACCTCGGATGCCGCCCGACATCGACAGCACCTGTCCCAAGGAAATCTCCGCTTTGCGAGGGTCATCGAGCGGGAAGTACTCGTTCGGCAAATATTTCGGCGTGAATACCTTCTCATCGAGGCCATTCGGGATCATGCTGGCCTTCTCTTTTAGCATGATGCCGGTTGCCACAGTCGTAAACGCCTTGCCACACGAGGCCAGTTCGGGAAGTGCCTCGCGATTGCCTCGGCCGAAATACCGCTCGTACACCAGATATCCGTGCCTGACAACGAGTAGTCCACCGTGTTGGCTGGTCTGCTGGATGTACTCGAATGCCTCATCCAACTTGGCCGTGTCAAGGCCAGTGGTTTTTCGAATCTTGGCCGGATCGGTCAATGTTCTCCAGCCTCCCTTTGCATCGGGAGCTGGATAGTAATCCTCGCTGTAGGCAAGTGCAAGTTGCGACAGCGTCAGCAGAACGAGCGTTAACCGCATGAGCCATCATCATATCTCCTTTTCCCTGTTCCGGACCTTTAACGCCCGCGAGTGTTAAGGCGTTATACTGCCGCAAGGGGTTCCCTCAATGCGCAAGATCATCCTGCTCGCCGCCTGCTTGGCCGGTATTATCCAGGCCGACTCCAGCGGGCCGCTCCTACTGCAACGTCCAACTCTCAGCAAGACCCACATCGCATTCGCCTACGCGGGCGATCTCTGGACCGTATCCCGCGACGGCGGCGACGCCCGGCGGCTCACCAATAATCCAGGTACGGAAGCCAATCCGGTCTTCTCGCCCGATGGCTCAACAATCGCCTTCACCGGAGAGTATGACGGCAACGTCGATGTTTACACCGTTCCGACCACTGGCGGAGTTCCTAAGCGGCTCACCTGGCATCCTTCGCCCGACGTCGTGCTGGGCTGGACGCCGGATGGCAAGAAGATCCTGTTTGCTTCCCAACGCGAGAGTTACACCGGCATCGTGGAAATGTTTCAGATCAACGTGGACGGTTCGTTCCCTGAAAAGCTCCCGCTCCCTTGGGGATGGGAAGGCGCATTCTCGCCGGAGGGTACCCGGATCGCCTATGTTCCCATGCGCAGAGCCTTCACCGCGTGGAAGCACTACCGCGGCGGCGATACCACTCCAATCTGGCTCGCCAATCTCGCCGACTCCAGTGTCGAGAAGGTCCCGCGCGACAATTCCAACGACTACAACCCGATGTGGATCGGCAGCAAGGTTTACTTCCTCAGCGACCGCAATGGGCCGGTCACGCTTTTTTCCTACGACCCGCGCTCCAAGCAGGTAAAAGAAGAAGTGAAGAACACTGGGCTTGATTTCAAATCAGCCGGAGCCGGACCTGACGGCATTGTGATCGAGCGATTTGGCGAGCTGATCCTGTTCGACCTGAAAACTGGAAAGACTAACTCGGTTTCGGTGAGGATCGCGGGAGACTTGCCCGAAGTTCGCGAGCGCTTGGTTGATGTCAGCAAGCGGCTTTCGAGTGCCCACCTGTCTCCAAACGCCGCCCGCGCCGTGTTCGAAGCGCGCGGCGAGATTATTACTGTGCCGGCGGAAAAAGGCGGCGTGCGCAACCTCACAAACTCGCCGAGGGTGATGGAACGATATCCGGCATGGTCGCCCGACGGGAAGACGATCGCCTACTTCTCCGATGAATTCGGCGAATATGAGCTGCGCCTGGCACCGCAGAACGGGCTCGGTGTCGCGACCAGGATTCCGATGCCCGAGCCGGGCTTCTATCGCTCGCCCCGCTGGTCACCGGACTCCAAGAAGATCGCCTTCACCGACTCCCACATGCGCATCTGGTATGTCGATGTCGAGAGCAAGAAGACCGTGCAAGTTGGCAAGGAACGGTTCTGGAATCCTTTTGGCGACGCATACTCCCCCAGTTGGTCGCCGGATTCAAAATGGCTTACGTACGCAGTTCGCCTATCGAATTATCTAGGGGCGGTTTATGCGTACTCGCTGGAATCCGGCAAGTCGTCCCAAATTACCGACGGTATGAGCGACGCGCAACACCCCGCGTTCGACAAGGACGGCAAGTATCTCTATTTCACGGCGTCAACGGATTCAGGACCGTCGCTCCAGCCTGACGTCGGGAGCTTCAGCCGTCCGCTAAGCCGGAGCGTGTATCTGGTGGTTCTCGCGAAGGATCAGCCGTCTCCGTTTGCTCCGGAAAGCGATGAGGAGAAAGCTTCAACGGCCAAGCCCGACGAGCCCAAGACAGACGAGTCTAAACCTCCAGGCGACAAGCCTGCCGATAAGCCCGCAAAGCCAGCGCCCCCGGTTGTCAAGATTGACTTCGAGAACATCGGGCAACGGATCCTCGCCATGCCCCTGCCGCCTCGCCGCTACGTGGATCTGCAGACCGGAAAAGCGGGCGTGCTATTCGCCGTGGAGATGGGTGCGCCAATGCCGGAGCAACCGCCTACGATCACCATCCATCGTCACGACTTAAAGTCGAGAAAGACCGATGTCGCGGCGGCGGGTGTGCGTTTTTTCGAGGTGTCGCTGAGCGGCGAAAAGATGCTGACGCGGCAAGGCGACAACTGGGCGATTCGCAATCTGCCGCCACCTCCGCCGGCCTCTGGCGGTCCCGCACCGCCCCCGCCCCCGGCTCCCCCAGCAGCAGCCGGACAATTGAATACGGCGAACATTCAGGTAAGAATCTCCCCACGCGACGAATGGCAGCAGATGTACCACGAGGCGTGGAGGGTGGAGCGCGATCACTTCTACGATCCGGGATTTCACGGCCTTGATTTGAAGGCGGCTGAGAAGCGCTACGAGCCTTTCGTTGCTGGAATCGGATCGCGATCGGACCTGAACTATTTGTTCGCGGAGATGCTTGGCAACATGGTGGTGGGGCACCTGGGCGTCTTTGGAGGCGAGCAGCCGGATGTGAAACGAGTTCAGACCGGTTTACTCGGCTGCGACTTTAAGATCGAGAATGGCCGGTATCGCTTTGCAAAGGTTTATGGCGGCGAGAACTGGAATCCGCAAGCGCGAGCGCCACTGACCGAGCCAGGAGTGAATGTCGTAGCGGGCGAGTATTTGCTTGCGGTGAATGGACGCAATCTGACGGCCCCGGATAACGTGTACAGCTTCTTTGAAGGCGCTGCGGACAAGCAGGTGGTCCTGCGCGTCGGTCCAGACGCATCTGGAGCAAACGGGCGCGAGGTCACCGTGGTTCCCATCCCTTCCGATAATCGATTGCGCAATCTGGCCTGGGTGGAGGGAAACCGCCGCAAGGTGGATCAGATGACGGGCGGGCGGGTAGCATACGTGTATCTGCCGGACACTGCCTTTGGCGGATTCACAAACTTTACGCGCTATTTCTTCGCACAAGTAGACAAGAAGGCGGTGATCATTGATGAGCGGTTCAATGGCGGCGGAGCCTTGGCCACCGATATCGTCGAATTTCTATCCCGAAAGTTGCTGTCGAGCGTGGCCACTCGCGATGGCGAGGACGAAGTGCAGCCTCAGGGCGGCATCTTTGGACCCAAGGTGATGTTGATCAATGAATTTGCGGGGTCGGGTGGAGACGCGATGCCTTGGTATTTCCGCCGTGCTGGAGTTGGAAAGCTGATCGGCAAGCGCACCTGGGGTGGATTAGTAGGTCGGGCGGGCGCTCCGCAGTTGATGGACGGCGGCGTAGTCACGGCACCGTCTTCTGCAGTTTGGGATACAACCGAGAGCCAATTCATTGCTGAGAATGTAGGGATTTCGCCGGACATAGAAGTGGAGCATGATCCTGCCTTGGTGCGTGCAGGACATGATCCGCAATT
>JBBRRB010000003.1:0-277941 GCA_038225555.1 Bryobacterales bacterium | reverse complement strand
CGGCCGAGGACACGGGCTTCCGCCGCAGCAAGCAAACGGCGGCTTCGCTCGTCCAGTAACTCGCAGACCGCCGCGAAGCGTAGCTTGATGCTGGGAAGGTCAATCACATCCCCAGTATGCGCCGAAACATATCGTAATGGACATGGTATTTCTTAACAGGCCCTAAATAGAAGGTCATGCCGTCGTTTACCCAATTCAGGGTAGCCTGCGACCCGCTGCTGCCGCCAGAGACGAACAGTGTTCCATTCGGGCTGCCGACGTGGATTTCGACGGACTGCGCACCCGGCGCATTCCAACGGAGAGTCGTCGTTCCAACGGGGGAATTGGTTACGGGTATCACCGTCGGATCGGCGCTGAGGAAGGTCTGAATTGCATCGACCCACACCGCCATCCCCTTGTTGCCGACAGCCACATACACGCGGTTGGTCGCGCTGTCGACCGCGAGGGAGTGCGTCGTCTGCGCCAGCGCAGGAGCGGGCGGCCGGGCTCCCACTGTGAAGCTGGACACCTGGTTGTAGCTGTTGGCGTCGACCACATTCACGTCGGTGCCACTGCTAAAGTAGACGCGTTCGTCGCCGGGGTTGTACCAGATCTCGTCGCCGGATACTCCCGGTACAGTGGTCACCACTTTGCCGGTTGCAATATCCACGACGTCGCCGCAGCTCGTCATCAGGCGCTGGCGCGGAAGCAGAACCAACCCCGCGGGGTTGCATGTGGTGGGAAGAGACCTCGTGACGACCATCGCCTTGGGGTCGATTTCGTCGACTTCTCCATTCGGATTGAGCGCTGTTTTGGGCACGGCAAGATAGAACATCTGGTTCTGGCCGTCCCACACGGGTTGCTCAAGTCCGCCGGTCTGCAGCGGAGCCGACGTGCCGTCATAATTGAGCTTCTTCACAACAGAGTAAGTCCGCTGAGAAATGAAAGTAATGAACGCCGGATTATCCCTGTCGTTGGCGATCAGGATGAGGTGGTCCACCGGGTCGTAAGCGAGTTCATCCGCCCGCATTGTTCCCCCGGTGGAGATTACATGCGTGACCGTGTTGGTGTCGGTGCTGATCACTTTCACGGTGCTGTCGCCGTCTCCAATCCAGACCTCGTGATCACGGGGGAGCGCGACCACCCCGGCTGGTCCGAAAATCGCGTTGGCGCCAGTTCCAACAATCGTGTTCACCAACTGATTCTTCTCAGTGTCGAACATGAGGACCCTGGCAGGGAACCGAGTGGTGGAGGTCGCGGCGCTTTTGGCGGCAGAGAGGTAGTACTTCGCGTTGGCGGAATCGACCCAGCTGATATCGTTGCTGGCATAGCCGGCTGGGGGGATCATCGTGGTCATCAGTTTGTAGCTGACGGGCGGCGCGTCATCCGCGTACGCGATAGCGGACACGTAGAACATCAGCGAGGCCAGCCGAGAGAGGGAAGTCAGGTATCGTCTTGTCATCTTGGAAAAGGCTCCTTTTCGTTTTCAGACAACCGGCACGCCGTTCGATTTCCAATCAGGTTAGGGAAAGAACCGTTTTTGGTTGGGATTACGATTTTGCCTGCCTGATCAGATCAGTGTACATCAGCAGCGCTTCCGCTCATGCGCCGCGATCCGCTCGTCATTTCGAAGTGCGCCTTCCGTGAGCCAGTCGATGACTCGCGCCGCATGAGCGACCTCGGTGAGACGCCGCCTGTTTCAACTCTGTGTCGGTGATCAAAACCGACAGTAATACCGTAGTGGCCACAGTGCCTGTTGCGCGCGATCCGGTAAAACTCGCAGTTCGTTAGGACCTAATCTGGCACGAGCCGGACGCTATCCTTCGCCCTTCACTTTGGCCGGTATAACGACGTGATCCGCCCCGGACCAGTGGGCATATGCCATCCAACGATCGTGAGATACTCTCCGCTGCATGGGAATCGCCAGATGACCGCAGCAGATTTTTGCACGACTGCATTGAGCCTGGAGGGGTGGCAGAGTACTCCCACGCAGGATTCCCGGCTTTTCGCGTAGGAGGCAGGAAATTCGCTTCGCTCGCCCTAGTGGCCGCCCGACAAAAACTTCTCAAGCTTTTCCAAATTCTGTTCCGATCTTTCTATCTGCCTTTTTCCTGCGGCGATGTCGCCAGCAACCAGCGAATTGTGAGCCTGAGCGAAGAACGATCGCATGAGTTGCTGTGTCGATAGCATATCAGAGCGAAGCGATAGACCGGAGGCGGCTTGCGATTGCTGCAATTGATCCAGGCTGCGATTGACCGCCGTGATTCGGCCATCGAGCATCGTGAGTGTCTCTTGCATCTGTTCGGCCTCTTTGTTGGTATCGTCTCTCAGCTGTTTGCTAGCCGGAGGGCTGACAACCGGCACGTTGGCATCCGGCTGATTGGGCCTAAGGGTCGGGTCCGGACGAGCTAATTGAGGTGCCACTGCCTCAGTATGCAGCGGCGCAGGGCTTTTAGCAGATGCAGGACCGGGTAAAATCGCGGGTGACTGCTTAGCAAAGCCAGGATGTGCCTTCGTTGCGACATCCGGTTGCCTCCACGTCGCTCCACCCGGCTGGGCTGGAACTGGCACTTGTACTTGCGCCGGCACGGACGGCTGCATCTGCGCCGGCAGCTCGCGACGAACAGGTGGGGCGGCCGCTTCCGTCCCAAAGTGCTTGGGAATCTGAACTGCGGCGAGGCCTAAAACCACTAAGGCCACCGCGGCTCCCGCAAGCATGTAAGCCGCGCGATATCTTCCAGCACTCGCCACCGCCGGGGCATTCCGGGGATCCGGGGCAATAGGCCTCGGAGGAGAAAGCGGAGCCGGAGCGAGTGGGGCCGGCTTAACCACTGACTCCAGAGCCAAAAGGAAAGCATCAGCACTCTGAAAGCGTTTCTCTGGCTCTTTCTGCAAAGCCATCATGATTACGTCGCTGAGACCCGCGGGGATTCGAGGATCACGGTCCACGGGCGGCACCGGCACAGTTTGTAAGTGGGCCGACATGATGGCGAACTCGCTATCCCCCTCGATCGGGCGATGGCCAGTAGCGAACTGGTAAAGCACTACGCCTAACGAATAGAGATCGCTGCGCGGATCGGGGGCCGTGCCTTGAATCTGCTCCGGCGCAATGTAATAAACCGACCCCACCGCCATCCCAGTCTTCGTCAGCTTACGGTCTGCGGAAGCCTTGGCAATTCCGAAATCCAGCAGTTTTACTGTCCCGCCTGGCATAAGCATCATGTTCCCAGGTTTGATGTCGCGGTGCACTACGCCCTGGTGGTGTGCGTATGCCAGCGCCCGCAGCATTTGAGCCCCGTATTCGACCGTCTGCTGAAGCGTAAGAGCTCCTTGGTTCAACCGCTCCTGCAGTGAGATGCCCTCTACCAACTCCATCACCATGACGAGTTGATTCCCATACTCGAACGCATTATTTAATGCGGCTATGTTAGAATGCTGTAGGCGCGCATGCACCCGAATTTCGCGCATGAACCGATCGGCCAGTTCTGGTTCCACCGCTAGATTAGGCAACAGGATCTTCATTGCCTCCATACGTTCGGAGATCAAGTTTTTGACCCGGTACACTTTGCCCATGCCGCCGGCTCCGAGTTCGCCCTCGATTTGATATCCGCCGATTTTGTCGCCTCGCTCAAAACCCATATAGACTCACCTATGGCAACCTGACAGCGTCCCCGACCTTCGGGCTGGACGTTCCGCTAAATTTGCCCACCGCAGACTCAGCATCGACTTCGGTAATCTGCAGCTCGCCAATTCGATCCTCCACCCGCCGAATGATCTTGTTTGTGGCCGGGTCGCGAATCTCGCGCGACTTACGACGCACCTCCAGATGGTCACCCACCTTCAAACCTAGCTTTTCGCCCACGTTCAAAATGAGCTGATCCCCGCTCACGTCCGCCACCAAACCGTTGATCTCCACCTTATGACCGGGAAGTTGAGCAGCGCGGCCCTCAAACTGCTTCGCCATTGAGTTGACAGCGGAATTCACTGCCTCGCCCATGATGGTGTTAGAAAAATCCTGGCTGGTCATATCCAGCACACCACCGGCAGCACCCCAATACCCACCTGACCCCAACATGGAGGTGGCGCTTCGCGAAGATTGCGCCTGTCCACTGGCAACTGCAAGAATTTCCCCGGTATCCGTGCTGACAATGCGCCCAGTCAGCGTGACCACCGCCCGCGATTCCTGCTTCTGCACGCCGCCCAGACCATAGCGTCCGGCCAAGCCGCCTAACGCGCCGCCTCCAATTTCCCGCTTCTTCTGATCCTGGCCGAATTGCGTCACTGTCCCAATAATTATGGCGTCGACGCCCAACAGGCGCCCAAGCTTCGCCGCCGAATTTGGATCTGCTCGGTCGCTACTCGAAAACTTTTGTTCCGCTAAGATTTTGTCAATGGACTTTCGTTCGATCACAGAATAAGTCCCATCCTGCACGAGCTTTTGAACCAAAACGTCGGCAATCCCTTTCCCCACATCCTGATCATGTCCAAACAAGGACATTACGCTGCTGTGCACCGGAGCATAATCGAAATTCATGACCGCAACCCGCCGCTTCTGTGCCTCTAGCGAAATCGGCAGAAAGCAGGCGATGAGGCAAACCAGAACAGTGCGATTCATCGTTTCTCCAATTAGAGTGGATCCCGAGTGGATACCCTCAGTCGTCAGTATTACACTTCGCGGCTCCGCGCGACTACCCACCGTTTGCGCCGAATCTCCGTTCCCTAACTCCTGAGAGAGGTTGTCGGCCCAACAGTTGGCCTTTTGGAAGACTTCGCTGCGGCCGAGATCCCGAAACAGGTTATAGTGCGAAACACAGTTCCCCATCTTCAGCCTGCCGTAGTACATGAGCGCGGGATTTCTGAAAGCCGGTGGGCCCACCGCGCCTTGCTAAACGGTGTTTGCCGTTGTTTACGCTGAACCGGCCGTGGCGCGTTCTCGAACGGGGGTTGGCATTCTGCGTCAGTCCGGACGGTTCGGCGCAACTGGCCGCTAGTATATTTGGCTTGCCCGCATTCTAACCCCACCGAGTTTTAGTACACGCGTTCCGATTAGGCGCAGGATCGGTTGGGGCCGGCGAGCAGCGGTCCACGACGTGGTATTGCCCATTCTTGATCCTTTCAGAGGAGCGATCAACGAAAGACACCTTTGAAAGGGAGAGATGGGGTGCTGAGAGCTCCTCATATAACAAAAAAACAACCACGGACGATGAAGGCACGAGCATCACCGACTTGACGATCAAACGTCAGATAATCCCCAGCACGTCGCACGTTTATGATACGGGTGTTTCCAGCGTCCGCTCCGGACGCTCGCTTCTGTCGTTCCATAACTGGCGAAGCTGCGGATGAATCGGCTTTCTGATTTCGTGCTTCTCCCTGACTCTGGAATTACTCGTACCAGCCGAGAGAAGTTCCCCCTTATAGACAAGCCTAAACTCCATCGCATCGACTCCAGAGTTGGTTCCAAACCGCAGAACTTGGCAGACCGGGGGCGGATAGCATGAGTCGAAGTGTAGCATTCTTAGTGAGCTAAGTAAGTTATTGCCTCTCATATGGGACACCCGCGCGTGAGCGGGCACCAGGTTTGTACACATCCGGCCATCCGTTCGGAAGAATAATTTTGTAGCGATAGGTTTTGTCGGACAGCACAAAGCCATCAAGTTCCTTTAAGCGGCGGTTCATGAACGCTGCGAGCTTCTCTCCGTTCTCACGATCTTTTCGGGGTATGCCTCGTTGTACTCGCTCTCCTTGAAACAGCCAAAACCACCTTTTGTTAAGTCCGCACGTAGAACGTTGAGGGGATTGAAAGAGCTTCATGGACCGCAGATTCGCCGCAAACGTCGGTTTGCATTATCATTGCACTCAAATGAACGGAATCGTGATTGGTTTAATAACTGCCATTGCCATCGGCCTGTTGATTGTGTTGATTGTGTTGATGTGGAACCACCATCGGCGGCAGATAAAGATGGAAGAGCTGCGGCGGAGCGAGGAAAGGACCCCGCAGATGGGAAGGCAGCGGATGGACGAATTGCACTCGCGGGAGATAGAAGAGGAGAAGGAGGAAGGGACCTCGCTGGCGGTCGTGTTTAGTGGAAGAGAGGCGGCGGAGGAGAGGGAGGCCAGGATCTCGGAGATCGAGATGGAAAATCGGCGGCGGAGCGAGGAAAGGACCTCGCAGATGGAGATGGAGAGGCGGCGGATGGATTTGAAAGTGGGCCAGAGGGTTCCCAGTTCTGAGCGCATGGATGCCGTGAATTTCAGTATCACGGGCCCAGCAACAGCGGCATCCGGTAGCACCGTCGAACTTCAATTCTGGGCCAACGATTCCAGCCAAGGAGAGGAAGTGATCAAACGGGCTAGGGTGATTATCGGCGTTGATCTGATGCACAGGTCGGAAGGTCCGTTCGAGGTAGAGCGAGGGGCCAAGCTGAGCGTCCGAGTAACAATAAGAGGGATTGACATCTCGCCCAAGCACAAAGTCGTGCAGTGGCTGGGGGTCATCGGCATCGCCTCGTTTGTTGCTACTGTCCCCAAGGACTCCGAAGTCGGTCCTCATGCAGGCGTGGTGTCCATCCGCCTGAACGGAGCACAGTTCGCCCGGTTGGACTTTCTATTTACGGTGGGAGAGCGAACAGCGCAACCCGGTCCCATTCCTGGACAAGTAAGTCTCCATAAGAACGCATTTGCCTCGTATGCCAACGAGGATCGGGATCAGGTAATTGCTCGGGTTCAGGGCATGGAGATGGCCCTAAAGAGCTTGAAGGTGTTCGTGGATGTGGTTACTCTGCGAGCGGGCGAGTATTGGGAAGGCGAGCTTCAGAAGCATATTTCTAACGCCGATGTATTCTACTTGTTCTGGTGTCGGCACGCGAAGGAATCCAAGTGGGTGGATATGGAGTGGCGCTTCGCCCTTCGGGAGCGCGGGTTGGATTTCATTGACCCCGTTCCGCTCGAACCACCTGCATTCGCGGAACCTCCCACCGAGTTGGCATCCAAGCATTTCAATGGCCCACTCCTGCCGTATATGGCTGCTCACGCAAAGCAAATCGGTATCTGAACGGCTCGGGAAAACTGAGACCTGCGCGGCTCGCGCTGGCAACGCGGGGCTGGTGATCCCGAGCGGTTTACGGGGGTATAGCCCTTTGTTCCGTATCGGAATAGGTTCGAGCGAACCGCCGAATGTATACCTACACCCAAGAGAGTACAACTCACTTTCTCCGGGTAGATAACAAAGCCAAGCGGTCTGACGATGAGGTCATGGCCGAGGTCTATCTCGATAAACGCGCCTGGACGGCTCGCCTCAACCCCTATGACTATCTGGGTCCTTTTCCTTCCGCCGACGCAGCCTACGACGCCGTATTAGCCGTGCTGCATATCTGTGACGCTGACCGCGTTCGCAGATGCCCCACCAGAGAGTACGCGGCTTTCGCCCGTAGTGAGGCCATGCGTGCTAATTAGCCGTTCGGCGTTTACACGGAGCGAGCCGCTCCAGCGGCGCAGCGACTCCAGTCTCCAGTCTCCCTACGGCCCGGCTTTGCGGGCTTCCCGTTTACGCCTCCGGTCTCCGATCTCCCGTCTCTAGTCTCTAGTATCCGGTATCCAGTCTCTAGTATCCCGTCTCTAGTCTCCCTTCTAGTCTCCCGTCTCCAGTATCCCTTCCCGTTTCTCTTCCAGTTTCTAGTCTCCTTTTCTAAGGTTTATTTACTTAAGGGGGCGAAGTCGCTAAACTGAGTCACTTCGGAAAACGGCCGGGCTCCGGCAGAATTGAGAAGTAGGCAATTTCAGATGAAAAACACAATCACACTTACACGGCTCCAGACCATTAACCGCAAGAGTGGGCACGATGTCGGCATGGGGGCGTACTTCGTAGTCAACGGGTATATATCACCGGCATTCGGATTAAGGAAGGTGCATTTATGGCTAGCGGCATCCAGGTAGGGAACAAGTTCATTACCCACGCCCTGTTTACTCCTGAATTGGCCCAGGACTTCCACGCTTCCGTTGTGGAGCAGTTATCCGGCACCGCTAACGAGGGGTTAGTCTCGCTGGACTTCGACATCGCCATGAAGCGGCTCTTGGTTACTCCCGAGGAAGAACTGAACTTCTTTGGCAAGACACTCCGCGAGATGGAACTTGAAGCCGCACTAGCATGGTTCGCGATCACCAGAACACTAGCTGTTCGCTCGATATCCTATTCTTGCGGAGAGATCAGCCAGGAGGATTGATTAGCAATCAGGGGGATGTCGACAATCGCGTTAAGGTGCTGTTTGATGCCCTCAGAATCCCTGAGAACCCCGGGGAGATTCCGCGTGATGCAATCCCGGGCGACGATGAATCGCCGCTCTTTTGTCTGCTTCAGGATGATCGGCTGATAACCGAGGTCAAGATCACTACTGATCGCCTGTTAGTGCCTGTAAACCGACTCGCCGACGTTCACTTGGTAATATCCGTTAAAATTCGCGACACGGGACTAGACGGCATGGTTGGGTGGGGCGTCGTTCCGGATTAAGATGCAGCTATGAAATCCCACCCGGAAATGATTGAAGGGCAAGAAGCGTGGGAGCGGTTAAAGGCTGCGCTCAAGACTGTGCTGTCGGTGCCCAAGAGCGCCGTCCGGAACCCGTTCAAGAAGCCGACCTCAAGAACAAGAAGGCGACCGTCAAAAACAAATAGGCTAGATCTGCTTGATTCGGGGAAATAGGGATCGGCTCAAGGACAATCCCGGTCACCGTGGCACAATGTCCCAGATCCTCCTGGCGGTGTTCGATGAATCATTGCTGACAAGACGGAGTATTGTAAATGATGGCAACGCGGAACGATGCGGCGAAGACATCTTGGGACAGACCGTATTGGGTCAGAGTTCTATTTCCGGGGCTTTTCTCGAGGGCCTTCATCGGCCCGCAGAGCCCGAATCACTTGCTCAACCTGTGCATCGAATTTCCCCTGATTCCGCTTCCAGCCAGTAAAATCGGCGGCCACGCGCGAGAGGACTTGGCTGGCTTTGCCGCCTTCCCAACTTCCCTTGAGCAGATAGTCGTCAAGGTTCAGCGGGATGACGACCAGAACCTTGCGGCCCCGCTCCTTCATGAGCTGTCGTTCCTTTTCGAACGCAGTATCGATTTCATTGTCTACCCACCAGCTGGTCAGCGATGATTCCGAGCAGCACAGCAATACTTTATCCGAGAGGTGGATGCCGCGATTAACGCTCTCGTAAATATTTTCACCGGGCAGCAGCTGCTTCTCGTCCAGCCAGCAGCGGATACCCCGCCCTTGAAGGGTATCGTGGAGTCGCCGAGCGAAGGTCTTATCAGCATGACTGTAGCTTATAAAACAAGAATAGAATTCAACGGGCTTTCCGACTAGGGATCGGGCGAAGGTAATGAATAGCTCAGGAACACCGGCACCTCGGAGGAACGCTTCCGGGATCTCCCCCTTGGATCTATAAAGCGTATCGATCCCGATGGTAGAAGATCCGATATGACTTACAGTCTCAAGACCGCTCACGTGACTCAAGTCAATGCTGGAGATAATCGCTCCGCCCCAGTTTGAATATCCGACATCTGCGTGAGTAACATTAGCCCCGCGAAGGTCTACTCCAAGGAGATTGGCCTTAGCAGCCCGTGGTTAAACCCATCATAATCCGGTGCGGACAGTTCGGGCGGCAAGAACGCCGGATCCTGCGGTCAGGTCATTGAAAGACCCTGAAGGGCCGCCAGCGACGCGCTAAAGTAGCCCCAAGCGCGATCCTGATCCATAAAACGACAAAAACAGGCCATCCCTGCCGGTTGCGCAGCTCCCGTGGAGTCCCCGCGCCCAGCAACTGCCGGAAAATGAGGCTCAAATTGAATGCGCCGACGTGAATCAGCTGCCGCTTTAAAACATTTTCGCGGCCTCGTAGGTGCACCCGCCTTAGCTTGCCTGTCTCGTAGCAGTGCGCAAACGACCTCTCGATCAATTCCCCGCGCTTCTTCAGCAGACTTTTGCCGTAACTGCCCTTGACCCGCCGGCGATTGGCATACACGGCCTTCTGCTCAGCTGCCTTGCCAGCCCACTTGCGTCCTTCCCGCTTCGGTTCCGGAATATAGCTGCGCGCTTTTGCCTGCTGCACCCCCAGGATCGTATCGTTGCCCTTGTCAGCCACGATCTCGGCCAGCGGATTCAGACTGACCCGAGGCTCTTTCTCCGGGGCTTTCTCAACTTCGCGCTCAATCAAGCGTGCAACGTTTTCGGCGGTTTCGGCCAGTGTTTGCTGGATGGTTGCGGTATCGCCCTGATCGGCTGCCTGCAGAGTCACAGCGATCACCGCCCCAGTCTCCATATCCACGGCATGCTCCGCCTTGTGCGCCAAGTGCGTGCTCCCGTCTTTCATTTTCGCGATTCCGGGCATCCGGGTCGCCAGGACTCTCCCACTCCTGGTTGGAGCCTTTCTTCTTGCGCTTCCGATCGATCCGGGCCAAGTCTTCCCGGCTTGGCGTCTGAATCCCGGACTGCTTGGCCAAGTCCTTGAGAAACTCGTCATAGGTGGCCCCATTATCCCGGCGCACGATGGAGCGCATGGCAGCGTTGGCCTCCAGCGTCGATTTCTCACTATTGGCCTCGCTCCAGAGCATTCTTGGATCGAGCAGCGTCTGCAGCGGCCGCTTTGAGGGCGTTGTCGGACCGCCTCCATCCGCCAGGGAGCGTTTGGCCACCTCGATCTACAAAATCCCTAACCTTTTCAAGATCAAAACGCACCTGCCGTCCAATCCGGACAACCCCCGGCAGCATCGCCCGCCGGGCCAGGTCGTACACACGCGAATTCGAGCCCAGATTCAGAAGCCTCCGGATCTCACAAGCCGTCACTAGCTTTCGTCTCACTCAGGCCACCTCCTGAGTTAGTTTTGAACGAGAAGGCTGTAAACTGAATCGTGGGACAGATCGTGCGACATTCATGACGCCGCTGCAGATCTGGTTGCCTTTGTTTGGAAGTTCTCTGTCCATTCCCGCGCACGAACGGGACGCCCAGCGCGCCTTCGAGACATGGCGTGGAGAGATGACCGTCTGGCTATTGCCAGATATCAAGACCCCAGCAAGATGGCGGGAAGATTCCGCCGGCTACGTCGCCAGCGTTCCGTCGGAAACCCTCAATAGGATCGAAATCTATCATTGCGGGAGGAACGGTCATGTTATCGGGCCATCGTTGAACGTCTTCCGTGAATGCACGGTTGATGGGTTACTTGAGGAGTGGCTGAACTGTACTGAACTCGATATTTGCTCGACACCGGAAAAACTGAGGCTCGCAGTGCCACGGCTCGTAGAGCACCAAGTGGGTTACGAGGAAATCGACCTTGCCTTCGAGGCTGGACCGATGATTCCGATAACCAAGTTCGATGAAGACAAAGCGGAATTCAGCGCCGGCTGGCCTCCCCACTCGGCGAGTTATCGAACTGTATCGCCAGAAGGCGAGTCTCAAGTTGCAAACGGTCCCCTTGAACCTACTCATACCGGCAAGTCGCCAATTGTGAGAAGTTCCAAGACGGGAGTTGACTCAATACATTGCGTTTTCCGCTGGCCGGAGCCCATTCGCAATCTGGTCCCACTCTCAGCGAGTTGGGACGTCGCTTTGGGTCAGCAGCGAATGCGTGAGATCGCCGAGACGAGCAGCAACGATCCTGCGCGGGCCTTGTCGTTGGCGAGAGAGAATGCCCGCGGATTTGTTTCAGAAGGAACGACGAGCCGCGAATGGGAATGGTTTTTGCCGACGATCGATAAAGGAGGCACCAAAGCGGTGGTTTTCCAAGCTGAGTATTTTGGGATCACCGCGAAAGGATGGCCCGATCTTCGAGACCGCGATGAGTTCAAAGCTTTGTTGGCGCAGTCGGTGCCAATCCGTCGTGTATGGGGTAGTCTCGGGCTTTTCTGGGCGTTGTTGCTCGAGCAACTAGAAGATCATAGGCAGTTCCTGGCGTGCCAGAAGTGTGGGCGTCTCATAGGAGGCAAAAAGGGAAAAACATTCTGCGGCCGGGAAGACAGTGTCCAGTGTTTCTTGAACCGCCGAGCATCCGATAAGCGCAAACAACGCGCCACATGAAGGGAGAGGTTCTGCAACCACAAGTATCTGTTGGTTCAGTTCTGCCGATTTTTGTCGTGTAGCAGTGAAAAACCGGGGACCAATGCTCCGAAACGGCCTGAAGTTTTCGTGAGGCAGATCATAAATGAGAGCTATTTTTGAGGACCTTCCATGCGCGGCTCTGCTCGTCCCAAGAGAGAGGACTCGCTACTTTGCGGACCGCCACTTCGCTGATGGGGAATCGCGTCCCCCCGCTCGGTGGGAACTCCAGGATTTCCGTCTGAATGTCCGGGGCGAGCCAGACCAGCTCCATGATCTGGCTCATCCGCTCGCGCGTGAGACACCCGAGCCGGGCCAGATCCGCGTAATCTCTTGCCTCGCCTCGCTGGATCATGTCCTGGAACTGGATGGCGAGGGCCATGACCTGCGTGACTCGGGGCAGACGCCCGTTCCCCGAAGGTGGCGCACCTGACGGTCCCGGTCTAATCGGCGGCCGCCCGGTGGCGTGGAGAGGGAATTGAATCTGAACTGGGCTATCTTGGGTGCTCATATTTCTCCGTCAGGGCTGGTGCCAAGTGCAAAACTCTTTGATTCCGCGAGAGCGAAACCCAAGGGTCACCGTCCCGGTCTTGCGGTCATAACGGACGTGCTCGACCAGTATGCGGATGAACCGCTCCTGCTCCCACGCAGACAACTGCTCCCAAAGCGAATCGAACTCAAGGAGAGCGTCCTCCACATCTTTGGTGTCGACGCCTTCTGCTTCGATTGCTGCCAACTGTTGGCGAAGCTCGGCCAGCCGGCTGTTGAGGTGCGACACTCGATCCTGGAGTTCGGCCAGACGATCGGTCGCGAGATCGGAGGCAGGACCTGCTTTGCCGACCATTGAAACGGACGCCTTCATCTCCTGAGCGATCTTTTTGAGTTCCCGATCGATGTCCGCCTTCTCGTTTTCGAGTTCCGCCGAACCTTTCAGGCGATGCTCATTGAGTTGCCGCAGGACCTCACGCAGCATCGCAGGACTGCGCCCAATACCGCGTAGTTGCTCCAGCACGGCGTTCTCCAGGGCGGGAGCAGAGACGGATCGCGTCTCGCATTGCGCCCAGCCCCGCTGGTGGGCTTTCACGCACACGTAGTAGCGGTACAGCTTGTCCTTCTTATTGACGTATGTGTGCACCATGCCCACGTCGCAGGTGCCGCATCGTACCAGTCCTTTGAGTAAGGCGGCGTACTTGTTGCCGATGTTGCGGCCGCCGCGTCTGCCGTTCCGGTTGAGGGCACTCTGCACCTTGTTCCAGGTCTCCTCATCGATAATGCGCTCCTGCTCGCCCTCGTAGACTTGGCCGCCGTACTCGACTTTGCCCAGGTAGATCATGTTCGTGAGCAGGTTGTAGAGGCTATTCTTGGGAATCGGCTTTCCGCCCGCCTGCCGGCCCTCGCGCGTCGTCCAGGATTTCATCCGCCATCCGCGACGGTCGAGCTCTTCCACCACTGGGATCAGTGATCCTAACTCTAGGTATAGCGCGAAGATCTCGCGAACCCGGTGCGCCTCCTCCTGATTTACCGCCAGGGAGCCGCCTTGCGGGGCGACGTCATAGCCCAGCACAGGGTTGCCGCCCACCCACTTGCCTCTTCGCCGCGCGGCGCCCATCTTGTCGCGGGTGCGCTCAGAAATCATCTCCCGCTCGAACTGGGCAAATGAGAGCAGGACGTTTAAGGTGAGACGGCCCATGGAACTGGTCGTATTGAACTGCTGCGTCACCGACACAAACGTCGCGCCGTGCTTATCGAGGATCTCCATGATCCGCGCGAAATCGAGAAGTGATCGCGAAAGCCTGTCCACTTTATACACCGCCACGCAGTTCACGGTACCGGATTGGATATCGGCAAGGAGCCGCTTCAGCGCCGGTCGATCCATGTTGGCACCGGTATAGCCTCCGTCGTCGTACTTCTGCGGCAACGCCACCCATCCTTCCTGCCTTTGGCTGTTGATGAACGACTCCGCGGCCTCGCGCTGCGCGTCCAGAGTGTTGAAAGCCTGGTCGAGGCCTTCGTCCGTCGACTTCCGCGTGTAGATTCCGCAGCGCACCCCTGCCCGTGCCGCGAGGCCGGTCCCCTTTTTCTTCGGATTGCTTTCACCGCGCACGGCGTGCCTCCTTCTCCAGCCCGAAGAACGCAAAGCCATTCCAGCGGGTGCCGGTTAACTCACCCGCGACCGCGCTGAGCGAGGCGAATCGACGGCCATCGTATTCAAAGCCCTCGTTTAGAACCTTCACCACCACGGTCTGGGTCTTGTACTTCTTCACGATTAAGCTTCCCGGCATTGGCAGCCGGGCATCCCATGTCTGAATCACGGTCGTCGTCGCCGTCTGCTCCAAAGGGAGCCCAGCTTGTCGCCGGGATGCGTTCTCCGAGATGCGCACGCGCAACTCTGTTCCGCGCGCAACGGCGATTGCGTATTGCCGGACCGATTCCGGAAGGCCTCCGCCTTTCGCTGCCTGCAAGTGCCAAGCGATTTTCCGCCTTAGGTGCTGGCAGTTTGCAATCGGATGCTGCGCTCCGAACAGTTCCCGGTGCACGGCCTGCAACTGATGTGCGCTCATCATCGGCAGATCCCCGATTTCTGGCAGCCCGCTAGGTTTCTTCATGATCTTAATGACTCCTTTCTCTGACGTGTCAACGTCAGTTCATGAACGCTCGGTTCGACCGAAATAGCAAGTTCCTCTGTTGACGGGAACGGCTCTGGTGCTGCGCGAACAAGTCGGATGGCTGCCCGTCGCCGATACGCCGCGGCCAGCAACCCGGCAATGTCCTTTATGGCATCGTCAACACTGGGTTCTTCGTCTCGCTGCATGTGTCCGCCTCCAGGGCGTGCAGCCTGGCGAGAACTATGTGGGCGTGGACAGAGAAGGCGCATGCCGCCGTGGTTGCTTGATCCAATGTCCAGCACCCACAACGAGTCCCGCTTGGCGGCCTGCCCGCTGTCTGATGTTCCGGGGTGCTTTTGCACCCTGTCAACTAATACTCAGGCGAGTTGGAAAATGTGCAGGTTTGTTTGTCCGGGTTGGACGGGGCTGTCAACAAACGCTTCCTGTCAACTGGAGAAACCAGAGAGTTCGCACGTGAAAACGTGGGGTTCTCCCTCAACCGTGGGGGTTGAGCGCGCCCTCCCAGGAAGCCTATCTTCCAACTGGAGAGACTGCGCAGCACGCAAAAACTTGCGGAATGTTGCGGATACAGGCGAGAAAACCGACAGGGGCTGCTGTCAACAAAACCGGCCCCTTCGAGTTAGGAGGGAAAAGTAGTGGCTCAACTCTTACCTGCCACAGTGTCATTAACGGCCTCCTCGTAACTTGCTAAAACAAATAGAAAGTCGGGCCATTCCCGCGTCCCCAAAATCGAATTCCGCATTTATGGCTTGGTCCGGCATCCCACCAGGTACAACTGGCTGCGCAGGATTCAGCCCCTTCTGCGCGGAGTTCTGCGATGCCTTACGCTAGGAGCGCAAAAGAATGGCCGGAGCGTTATACTTTCTTTCAGGAGCGGCAAAATGAACGACGAAGTGCAAGATCTCTTGAATGCCGGCTACAAGCCCGTTGTCGTTGGGCCGCAACCCTTTTCGTTCGAGGATCTCTTGCGGTGCGTCGATCCAGCGCCGGATGATGAGACGGATCGCTTTGTGGCGGCCATCTACGCGGACCGCCGTCAGTCTACTGAGCATTCCTCTCCGGAATGAGCCGGATTGTTGTCGACACCGACGTCGCCTCCTATCTATTCAATTGATTCCCTGGCGCAGCAATCTGCCGATGCCGTGCGCGGCTCTGAACTGATTCTCTCCTTTATGACAATTGCGGAATTGCGCATGGGCGCGATTTCGGCAGGTTGGGGTAATCGCCGTCGCCTTCTACTCGAACAGTTCATTCAACATTTCGAATTGGTCTACGCGGACAACGACTTTGTACGGTCTGGGCGCGGATTCGCGCTGATGCACGAACCGCAGGCCGACCCATGAGCCCGCAAGACGCTTGGATTGCTGCCACCGCAGTAGCCCTCAACGCCCCACTGGCAACAAACAACCGGCGAGATTTTGAGCACGTTCGGAAACTCCGGCTGATCTCACTCTAATAACGTCAATCGCCATCGTCAGCCGGTCTTCAACGCAGTGCGGCGTTTGCGCTTGCCAAGTGGAATTTCGACTTCTTGGAATCCGGATCGGTGGCAGGCGCAGGCGGGCGCATGAACGTCGCGCGCACGCTTTGATCGCGGTGATCATAGACGACGCTCTCGACAAAGTCCCGGATCTGATCCTCGTCCAAATGGTTGTCCCAAAGAATTTCCAAGTTCTGCCGCACCGCACCCTCGATATCGGGTGCGGAAATTTGATGCCCGCAAGGCCGCTGCCCTCCGGCTATCGAGCGGCATCGGTAATCACGATAAAGGAAGTTTCGATACCGGATGGTGTGCGCCGACATCGGCGTGCCGCAGACCGCGCAGGTGATGCGACCCTTCAACGGCCAGTCGATATGGTAGCGTGTTCCCGACCTTCGTGTTCGGCGCGCCTCAAGCTTCGCTGAAACAGCGGCGAACAACTCGTGGGTGACGATCGCCTCGTGATCGCCGATCCGGAAGTCGCCCTTATCCCGGAACAACCCCAGATAGACAGGGTTCCGCAGCGTTGCGATCCGTTGACGCGCTGTCCACAGATTACCTCCGTGGTGTTTGGCCGTCCGGCGCGCGATGGTCGCCTTCGTTCGCCAGCCTTTGGCGTTGGCCGCATCGGCAATCTCCGCCGGCATCTTTGCGGCTGCAGCTTGGTCGAACATCCGCTTCACCGCCGCCGCTTCACTCGCGCTTTGCAGCAACTGCTTCGTCCGTGGGTCGGCTTCATAGCCGAACGGCACAGCGCCAGCGATCCGCAGCCCCCGGGCTTTCAAGCGGACACGGGCTTCGGCGATGCGCGAGGCGATCATCTCGCGCTCGAATTCCGCGAAGGTCGCGAGGATGTTCAGCAGGAAGCCGTCCTGCGCAGAATTCCCAAGTTCCGGAGTGGTGACAATCACCAAGCCGACTCCGCATTCCCGAAGCTCGTGAAGGATGCTGGCGCACCCGAGCAGGCTGCGGGAAAGCCGATCCAATCGATAAAAGCACAAGCCGGTCCACTTCCCGTTTTCGGATGAGGTTTCATACCCGTTGAAGCGCGGGACGATCGGAGGTTGCGCCTGAATACCCGTCATCCTCAAAACGTTCTTCGATGAGGAGCCAGCCGTTAGAGCGCTGCGAACGCACAAATTGATCGCATCACTCAAACTGGATCTGACACGACGAAAGACCGTCGTCAGAGATCACGGATTGGCGTGTGTAAATGGCGCAACGAAGCGGCGTTCGCATGGGCGCCACGACGGAATCGGGCCGCAGATTGGTTCTCGGAAAGGCATTTGCAGATGCCTTTCTCATCCCAGGATATCCTGTGGCGCACCGGGTTGGAAATCCTAACCTTGGGCCGCCAACAAGGCCCCCCTGTCAACAAGGCAATCTGTCAACCGGAGAAAACGGAGAATTGCCGAATGCCCCGCCATCCCGGCAGTCCAGTCAGCAGCCATCAGGCGTCGAACAAGCTGCCCTTGCGCTTCGGTTACCGTTTTGGTAACCTGGAGGCGGTGAGGATCATCAGTAAGGCGGCGATCACCGAATTCAGCAAGACGCACAAGGACGCGTTGGAGTCGCTGCTGCACTGGCACAGCATAACCAAGCGAGCCGCATGGAGACATTTGGCCGATGTTCGTGCCGACTTTCCGCACGCCGACGCTGTGGATACCTTCACGGTATTCAACATCGGCGGAAACAAGTATCGGCTCATCTCAGTGATCAAGCACCGATGGCAGATCGTCTACATCCGGCACATCCTCACGCATGCCGCATACGACAAGGGGAAATGGAAACTATGAGCGCTACGCCACTCGACGAACGTCAATATCGAAAGCTTCTCGATGTGACTCTGCCCGTCGCCATCCGAACGGAAGAGGAATACCGCCGCCTGCTCGGTGCCGCCGCAGCCTTCATGGAAAAACCGGAGGATGAGATTTCCGAGGAGGAGGGCCGGCTCCTGGAACTGCTCAGCATCCTGATCGAGGAATACGAAAATCGGGCCCACCCGCTTCCAAAGGCCAAACCGCACGAGATGTTGGCCTACCTGCTCGAGGAGAAGAATATGAAGCCGAGCGACCTCTGGACCGTACTGCCTAAGAGCCGTGTATCGGAGATCCTGAACGGCAGGCGCAGCATTAGTAAAGCCCAGGCCAAGCAGCTCGCCGAACTCCTCCTCGTGCCTGTCGATCTGTTCGTGTAGCAGCGTCACGTTCCAGCGCCTTGTTCACCTTCAACTGGCGGGATCAACCGGACACGGATTCCCCCAGTGCGGTGATCGTAGATGACGACGTCAATCAAATCCCAAATCTGCGATTCTTGCTCAAGTCGGTGAGAGATGTTCCCCTCCACGGAATTCTCGATTGCTTGCGCTGAAATCTGGTGCCCACATGGCGCCCGGCCCCCCGCTGTCGACCGGCACCGGTAGTAACGGTAAAGGACGTTCCGATAGCGGATCGTGTGCGGGCTCATGGGTCTGTCGCAGATCGCGCAGAGGATGCGGCCTTTCAAAGGCCAGTCGATCTCGTAGCGCTTCCCCGGCGTTCGAGTCCGCCTTGCTTCGAGTTGAGCGGCCGCAGCGGCGAACTTGTCATTCGTCACGATTGGGTCGTGTTTTCCGAACCGCATCCCTTGCTTCTCCCTGAACTGACCGATGTAGACCGGATTGCGCAAGGTAGCGACTATTTGGCGCGCAGTCCAGATGTTGCCCCCATGCTGCCGGCCGCTTCGACGGTCGGTCCGCAACTTCGTCTTCCAGCTCTGGGCGTTTGCCGCGGCGGCTATTGCGGCGGGCGTCTCACCCGCTGCAGCGCGCTCGAACATCCACCGCACCATGACAGCTTCCTCCTCGACCAGCACCAGTTGCTTGGTTCGGGGATCCGCCTTGAAACCGAAAGGCACTGCACCTGCAATGCGCAGCCCACGGGCCTTGAGCCGGGCACGGGACTCCGCGATTCTCCCCCCGATCATCTCGCGTTCGAACTCGGCGAAGGACGCGAGTATGTTCAGGACCAAGCCGTCGTGGGCGTTATGCCCAAGCTCTCTCGCGGTAACGATGACCAGGCCGACACCGAACTTTCGCAATTCCTGAAACAGCGTGGCGCAGCCGAGCACGCTGCGCGAAAGCCGGTCCAACCGATGGATCACGACCTGATCCACCGTGCGGGCCCGAACGAGCGCTAGCAGCCTCTGAAGTGCTGGGCGCTCGGAGGTTGCGCCGGAATAGCCTTCGTCATCGAACCGTTCTGGCAGCAGAAGCCAGCCCACCGCGCGCTGGGAACGCACAAAGGACTCGCAGGTCTCGAACTGAACCTGACATGAGGAAAGGCCGTCATCTGAACTCACCGATTGCCGGGTGTAGATGGCGCAGCGAACCAGCCGTCCGCCGGCCAGCAGGAAGTCCGCCAGGTCACCCATCGGAAAGCGATTCGCCGCTAATCATCCGCTCTCATGGTAATCGTCCGAGAGCCGATTTGGAAACCCGTTCCGTGTGGTCTCCCAGATTGGACGGGGCTGTCAACAAACGCGACCTGTCAACTGGAGAAACCAGAGAATTCGCAAGCGAAAACGTGGGGTTCGGCCTCAACCCGGGGGTGGAGCGCGCCCTCCCAGGAAGCCTCTCTTCCAACTGGAGAGAACGCGCAGAACGCAAAAACGTGCGGAATGTTGCGGATACGGTTGAGAAAACCGACGGGTGCTGCTGTCAACAAAACCGGCCCTTCGAGTTAGGAGGGAAATGTAGTGGCTCCCCGACATGGATTCGAACCACGATTCACGGCTCCAAAGGCCGCTGTCCTACCATTAGACGATCGGGGAGTATTAGGCGGGAACTTCTACCTCATAGTCTAGCATTGCCGAAATCTCACCAGTCCGCGTAACGCGTCCCTTCCAGACTCGTCTTATCCGATGCGCTCTTTACATCGAAAATTCCCGGCTCGCTCTGGTTCACCGCATTCAGGGCGTCCTCCATCACCGGCACCCAATCGCTGGTCCCCGTCGCCGGATCCGTCGGAATTTGCCGCAAATAGCCCTCGCTGACCAGATCCTGCAAACTCTGCGGGGCCTTCTGCTTGTCGTACGTGTACTCGTCGATCACCGTTCGCAGCGTGAAAAGGTTGTTCTTCAAAACGCTCTCTTTGGCTCGCGTGATCGAACGATTATAAATCGGCACGGCGATCGACATGATGATCGCGATAATCGCCATCACGATCATCAACTCGATCAGCGTGAAGCCGAGCAAACCCCGCCGAACGCTTCGCTTACCACTCTGAATAGGGAGTTCCATCGCGTGCCTTTTCCGTGCTCTTGGTAAATACGTCAAAAACATTCTGCCCTCCCCATGAGTTTCCCTTTGGATCGTCCTGCGTGCTCCGCTTTCCCCAATCGCGGGAATTCGTCATGGGATCCTTGGGGATGTGGCGGAGAAATTTGATCTTCTTGTCCACCTGCCCGGACGCCTTCACTCCTTCTACTAAAATGTCCAGAGTCTCCGGATAACCGTCCGTCCCCAATTTCACCGGGCCCAGCGTGCCTGCATCAGACGCGTCCTTGTACTTATCCACCGCATTGCGAACTTCCAACAGCGCGTGTTGCAATTGCTGTTCCCTCTCGCGCCGAATCCTGTAGCGCGCCAAGGGAATCGCCATGGCCGAAAGCAGCATCAGGATTGTGAACGCTACAATCAGCTCGATTAAGGTGAGCCCGCGTTGTCCTTTTCCTCGCATGCTACTGAACGACTACCGACATGAACGGTGCAGTCACCGCGATCGGCTGTTGCTTGGAATCCTTAAGCGCCACCTCCGTCACCGTAATCGTCCCTGTCCCTTTTCCGACGGCCATGAATGAGAGAGCCACCAAAGGGCCCGAGCCATTCACTCCGGGAGCGCCTGCGACCCGGCTTAGAGTGATGGACGCTTCACCGGTGTCGTTTCGAATATCGATGGTCGGCGGATTCACTTGAGGGCTGCCATCCCCAATTAGGGTGCCGGGCGTCACTTGGTTCAATCGCAACAGCTTCGGATCCCATTTGAGCTTGAAAGGCGCCGAAAATAAGTCCACCGCATTTTGCACCTGCAACGTGACAATCGCCGGAGCGCTCAGAGGCAGTTGGACGCCAGCGGGCATAAACACCAGCCCGGGTGCGCCAGCGGCATCAGGGCTGGGAGTTGCAGGCGCGGGAGTCGCAGGTGCCGGGTTCACAGGAGCGGGTGCGGCGGGCTGAGCCGCGGCCGGAGCATCAGTATGCGGCGCGAACATCACCTTTACGTTCTGATCGGTTCCCGCCGCGACTCCGCGCAGATCCACCGCCGACATGTTTTGCGACCGCACTATATGCGGGATCAAGGCAATGAGCAACTCTTGCCGGTTCACGTCCTTGTTGTGGCTTCCAAAGAACAATCCGCCCAAGACGGGGATATTTACGATTCCCGGAATCCCCGAGATCGAGTTCGTATCCTGAGTCTGCATTAAGCCGCCCAACAGGGTGACTTCGTTATCCCGCAGCCGCACTTCGGCTTCGTTTTTTCGTTGGGAGATGACCGGCTGATCCACGCCGCCGATCGTAACCGTGCGGCTGACGTTAGACACTTCCACCAGCACATGGAGGGTAAGCTCGTCGGTTCCATGCACGTGCGGCGTAATGTCCACGTTCACGCCAACCTCGGCGAAGTTGAATTGCGTGCTCACCAGCGGGCTGACTCCAACGCTTCCGACGCCGGGCTGAAAGCTGCCTGTCGCGTAGGGCACCTTGTCACCGATTCGCAAAGAGACCTTCTGGCCATCGGATGCTCTGACTTGCGGCGACTGCATCACCTTTGTGCTGTTATCGGTCGCGATCGCCTGCAGGAGGGCTCCAGGCAGCGAGATTGAAAAATCGTTAAACGTGACTTGGCCGATCCGGTTCAGCGAGATCGCCCCGCTGTTGGAGCTTGGGGTCACCGTACCCGTCGTCCCTGTTGTGCCGGTCGTTCCCGTTGTGCCTGTTGTTCCCGTCGTCCCGGTCGTTCCGGTGGTTCCCGTCGAGGGTGTCGAAATACCGCTCAATATAGGATTGCGTGGAGAGAACCCAATCGGCAGAACCAATCCGGTCTGGGAGCCTGAGGTTAGCCCAGCCGCGAGGTTCCGAGTCCGATCCCGATTCACTTCCATTACCAGGACATCCACGACTACTTCGGCCTTCGGCTTGTCTAGATCGTGAAACAGCTTTTCCGCGAGCGCGATCTGATCCACCGTGCCGCGGCACATCACTGCATTCTGCGCGTTGTAAGTAAACATCCGGCGAATATCGGTGACCGATCGGACCGCCGTCACGATTTCCTGGAACTCCTGAACCGAGGTGATGTTCTTGAGATAGAACACCTTCACCACCTGATCTTCGTAGTCTCGCCGCTTGGTGACATTGTCCTCGGCAATAAAGATGGTATTGGCGCTGATCGGTTTCCAGAAGGTCTTGGTCAGCATCCCGATGTAATCCAGAGCCTCTTCCAAAGTCGTGTTCGTGAGATCGAGATTCACGTTCTTACCGGCGCTCTGGAATTGTGGGTCGAATACGACGTTAATCCCTGCCAGCTTGCCCACCGTTTCATAGAGTACTCTGGGCGGCTGGTTGTTCATCTTCAAAGCGCTGATCTGGTTCGTTATCGGCTTTAACTGAGGAACCGGCAGCAGCGACTCGATCCGCTGCTGGGCCGCCTTTCTCTCGATCTCCACAGGCGTCATGGCCGCCTCGCCAGCGGGCACGTTTCCTTTTTTGTTCCGCTCCAACATTTCGGCCGTGCGTTTAAGCTCCTGCAGCGCGATGGCCGAGGAAGGATCGATGGCGAAGGCTTTTTGAAATTCAACCAGAGCTTGTTCGACCTGACCGCTGTCGCGCATTTTCTGCCCTGCTTGCACATGCATTTCGGACGCCTCGAAACGGGCACGCCGCATGGCGAGAATATAGGCTGCATCCGACGGGTTTTCGCTTAATGCCTGATTGAATAAATCCAGCGCTTGTTCGAAATCTTTCCGTGCTTCCGCTTCGCGGCCCAGCTGCAGGTACTTATCCCCTTTCTTGTTTTTTTTGGCCAGCAACTCCGGCTGGGGGCATAGCAGGAGCAAAATAGACAGCCCGGTTAACGCACGTAAGTTGTTGCCAACAATCATTTTATCCCGTTTATGAGGCCTGGTTTATAAGCCCTGTGATAGACTAAGATTTCGCCCGCGTGCGGCAAACCACCACATAACTGCTTGACGTAGCAAGCTTTGCTATCGTTGAGAGAAATCAGTTGAGCACAAAATCCAAAGACGGGGCCTTCAAGATCCTGGCGGATAATCGCCAGGCCAGCTTCAACTATCATCTGACTGACCGGTACGAGGCGGGCTTGGTTTTGACCGGCACGGAGGTGAAGGCCGCCAAGGATGGCAGAGTTCAGCTGAAGGACAGCTTCGCCGAGGTTCAGGACAATGAAGCCTGGCTGATGAACGCACATATCAGCCACTATTCGCACGGAAATCGGGGCAACCATGAGACGGTCAGACGCCGCAAGCTTTTGCTGCATCGCGTCGAAATCGACAAGCTCCGAGGCAAGACGCGGGAAAAGGGTCTCACGCTTATCTGCACCAAGATGTACCTCAAGGAAGGGCGCATCAAGTGCGAGATCGCGCTCGGAAAGGGCAAAAAACTACACGATAAGAGAGAGGCGGAGCGCGACAAAGAAACGCAAGCCGAAGCGCGGGCCGCCGTAGGGAGAGAACGACACTGATGGATATACAACTGGCGCCCGGCGCCCCGGAGACGATGGAAGGGGATGCGCTGGTGCTCTTTTGCCATGAGGGCGTGAAGCCTTCCGGCATCGCGGACCCCCGCTTGGCAGACCTGTACGATTCCGGCGAGTTTACCGGCAAGGCTCTTGAGATTGCGATCCTGCATAGTCCGTCCGGCTTGAAGACCAAGCGGCTGGTTCTGGCCGGGGCGGGTGCGGAAGCTAAGTTCACCGCGGCGGAGGCTCGCAACCTGTCCGGTGCTGTGCTTCGAACGTTGAAAGGCAAAGGGATGCGCTCAATGGCGGTTAGCTTGGGCGCATCCGCGCCAGATGAGCTGGTTTCAGCCGTAGTGGAAGGCGCAATTCTGGGCGATTTCGAACCGGATCGCCATAAGACCGATCCCAAGAAGAATGACAAGCACGTGGACTCCTTTACTGTTCTGGGGAACTACCAGGCTGCGGTGGACCGGGGCATCATTCTGGGCGAGGCGCAAAATTTCTCCCGATCTTTAATCAACGAGCCGGGAAATCTGCTTACGCCGATGAAGCTCGCAGAACACGCTCGTGAGGCGGCTACGGCCTGCGGTCTAGAGTGCGATGTTCTGGATGAAGACCGCATGCGTCAGCTCGGCATGGGCTCCCTGCTCGGAGTATCGGTGGGCAGCGCCGAACCTGCTGCTCTAATCGTTCTGAAATACAACCCGGCAGCGGGCTCCGAGTCCAAAGAGCATCTTGGATTAGTGGGGAAAGGCGTGACCTTCGACACCGGCGGCATCTCGATCAAACCGTCCGACGGGATGGAGAAGATGAAGTACGACATGGCGGGCGGCGCCGCCGTGATCGGAGCAATGCAGGCGATCTCAAAGCTCAAACCATCCGTCCAAGTCACTGCGCTAATTCCCGCGGTCGAAAACATGCCGGGCAGCCGGGCGCAGCGACCAGGCGATATCGTGACGTCCATGTCCGGCAAAACCGTGGAGGTGTTAAACACCGATGCCGAAGGCCGGCTGATCCTGATCGACGCGATTACCTACGCCAAACAGCTCGGGTGCACTCATCTGGTGGATGCAGCCACGCTTACTGGAGCGATCGTGGTGGCGCTCGGTACCCTGCGCATTGGAGCCTTCACCAACGACGAAGCCTTCCTTCAAAAGCTATTCGCGGCTTCTCAGACCGAAGGCGAAAAGATGTGGCAGATGCCGATGGACGAAGAGTATAAGGAAGGACTGAAAAGCGCCTTCGCAGACTTGGGAAATATCGGCGGACGAGCCGGGGGATCCATCACGGCAGCCATGTTCATAAAGGAATTTGTCGGAGAAACGCCTTGGGTGCATTTGGATATCGCTGGAACTGCCTGGCTTGACGAATCGAAGCCTTACATGTCCAAGGGTCCGACTGGCGTCTGCGTCCGAACGTTCGCCCGGCTCGCAACAACCTGGTAGCGAAGACTTCGGGCATTGCTCTTGCCGCCGCACCTTAATCTTCAAGTCATCACCTACACCCTGACCGCCATCGCCGCGCTCTTTGTATGCGGCTTCTGGCTCGCCTTGATCGTTTGCCGGACGCGCAGCCTCGCCGAAGTTTGGATCTCGGCTCCAATCTTCGGCTTGATCATCATGGTTTTGGCGGCCGCGAATCTGAACTATTTAGGCGTTCCGGTCAAATTCAGCGCATTTCTAATCGTTGCCGCGAGCTTGGTGGCAGACTTTTTCATTATGCGGCGGGTCGGCTTTCAGACCTTGTCGACCGGGCCGCTCCACCCCTGGCTATTCGGCATTCTCGTCCTGTGTACTGCCCTGTTCCTCCTGCCCGACGTCATTCATGGCGCTTTTTCCCCATTCAATGACGCCGTGTATTACTGCTCCATCGCGGACTTCGTCCGGAATAATTCGTATTTCGCCTCCACGGACTCGGCCCGCACCTACCCTTGGATGAGTCAAATGCTGGTTGCACGCCTGACCGGAGCACGCATGGGAGCGCAATACTTTCTTGCGGAATCGAGCGCGTTATCGGGCATTGACGGCTTCACAGCCTTTCTCCCGGTGACCGCGACCGGCCTGTTCGTTTCATTTTGCGGATTTTGGCTGCTGGCAAGGGTGCTGCTTCCCTCTCCCGGCGCCGCTCTGTTTGCACTCGCGATATACGGGACGAACGTCCTTTTCGTGCATGAGGCTGCCAGTCTGAACTGGCTTTCACAGACGCTTGCCTTCGGCCCATTGTTCGCCCTCATTTCGTTCGGAATTGCGCGCGAGTCGTCCTGGCGATCGATCCTCGCCGGCGGGCTCCTGCTTGCGGGACTGGTTTCAATCTATCCGGAGATCCTGCCCATTGCCGTTGTCCCGATTGCGATCGCGGTGTTCCTGGATTTGTGGAATCGCGAACAAACCATGAAGCAAGCCGTCTTGCGGTGGGCGGCGCTCCTCGGCATCTCCGTCGCCGCGAATCCATACGCTTGGTTCTATACTCTGCGGAGCGTCCTGAACGAGTTTCACGCCACCACTCTAGGCTTCGCCTTCATGAACTTATCGTGGCTGCCGGTGGACATTTATTTCGGTTTGGCAAGAATGGCGGGATTTTCCTACTCATGGGTAGCAAGAGGAGCAACGCTCTTCGGTGCAACTCTGGCTGTCACCGCGCTAATCGGCCTATTGCGATTGGATCGCAAAATGAGAATGGTCATTGTCGCTTCAGGAGCAGTCTATCTCGCGCTTGTCTGGCATCAGCTCTATATCAGTCACTTCGTATATTCCAGTCAAAAAATACTCCTATATTCCTTCTATCTCGTGCCGGTTTGCGCGGGAAGCGGACTCGCGTATTTGATTTCGAATCCCCGCCGAAGCTTGCCAGGAGGCATCGGCAGAGCGCAAGCGGCAATTTGGATCTGTTTTGTCGGATGGGCCTTTTACCGGTTCACGTTAGACGACTATGTGCGCAACTCTTATCCGGGCATGCTAGCGCCAATCGAACAGCTTGCCTCTCTCCAGGATCTCAGAGCGCTCCAGCATCTGATCAAACCGGGGCAGACAACTCTGATCGCATGTCCGCGAGATGCGTATGATCGCTGGATTCCCTACTTTTTCCGCCAGCCTGTGGGCGATTTATACAAGAGCATTTACTTCGCGTCTCTAGCTGGCGAAACAGTTACAAACCCGGAGAGATACGATTACTACCTAACTCTACGGCCAATCACATCTTGGAAAACTCCTTCCGAAGTCCTGTTCGAGAATCAACTATTCAGTTTTTCGAAGGCGCAGACAACGCTTGTGGTGACAAACGACGGCTGGCACGACGTAGAGTACGCAAATGGCCGTCCTTTTCAGTGGATGGCTAAAAAGGGGCATGTTTTGCTCTTAGCGCCGGAGTCCGATGCATTGTCCGTTGAGGCGGAAGTAGGCTTGACTGACGGTGCCACAAAGCACCTCCACATATCCCTAAATGGTGAACGACTTGGCGACTATGCACTGAATAGCACGAGTTCCAAGTTTTCCACTGCCGAATTTGCAGTCCCGGCTGGCTCTAGCGATCTAGTGTTGGAAACGGACGAATCACCTCATCTATACGGGAATGACCCTCGCCAGTTGAACCTGCAATTTCACTACTTGCGAATCCACAGTCTCGCTCCCTTAACATTGAACTTACTCGACACGGAGCAGACTCACTTTGTGCAGGGGCTTACTGAAGATCGCTGGGTAACGGATCGAGGGGTGGAGGCGCGCTTCCCTAACCTGGGCGGCAGTGAGGCAGTCCTCGAAATGACCGGAGAAGCGATGACCGCAACGGCGCCTGGACAAATCAGCCTTCAAGCCGACGACGGCCTCCCAGTTACTCAGAGCATTGATCGGCCGGGTGCTTTCACCCGAACGTTTACGTTGCCAATGAAGGCCGGCCAAAAGAGCCTCCGCATTCGCATGCTGCCAGCGCGATCCGTAAAGCCCGCCAGCTTGGGAGTCAATAGCGATGTGCGCGACTTGGCATTTCGGCTGACTTCCCTAAAACTGCGAAAGTAGCCCGGGTGTTCAGCCGCGATTCTCGTATGCTGTAATCAATTGGGTGCTTGTCAAAGAGGCAATTCGCGGGAAGGAGCTGGAGCGTTTTCTAGCAGCCGACATATGTCGGCGGGCACTCGCCCCGTATGGAGTTCAGTCCGGCGGGACCCCGGCTTCGCTTAATACCGTCAGGCTCCAGGAGTGGCTCCGCGCCGCTCAGGAGAGTTCCAATTCGATCGGCAGGATGCCTCCAGGATCCTCTTCGCTTCGAGCAAGGATTGGGGCTGTCCTGGTTCGAATCGTACGGCGGATGCTCTTCTGGTACACACCTCAGATTGTGGGTTTCAACACTGCAGCTGTGGGTTTGCTTCAGGAGCAGAGCCATATCATCGAGCAATTGTCGGCTCGAATAGATTCCCTGGTTGCCGAGAACGATCATCTCAAGGATCGTTTTGAAGAAGAGCTCGCAAGCCTCAACGAACGACTGAATGCGATGTCGGATGTGCCTCTAAAAAAAGACTTGGCGGAAGTCCGGGCCGAGTTGGTTCGCTTGCCCCAAGAGATGGTGCGAAACGATCAGGAGCTGCTCGGCTACATCAAATCGGGGGATGCCGCGCGCGACCGAATCGCGGAAGAAGCAAGAGAACGCATGTCGGCTGCGGAGGCGCGAGTCGCGCAGTTTCGCACAATGCTGTTCGCTCAGGAGCGACTTCAGGGTCAAAGCTCTCGTACGGAAGCTGTTGCCCGTCCGCGCGCCGAGGACGAGCACCAACTGGATAACTTGTATCTCATGCTGGAAGATAAGTTGCGCGGCAGCCGTGAGGAAATAAGATCGAAGCTGACCAAGTACCTGCCTTATTTGAACGCGGCCAGCCGTCCAGTACTCGATATTGGCTGCGGCCGCGGCGAGTGGCTTGAGCTTCTGCGCGAACACGGCATTGAAGCTCAAGGGGTGGATTTGAATCGCACGTTCGTCTCATTGTGCGGGGATCTCGGCTTGAACGTCGTATTGGACGATGCGATCGAAAATCTCCGCGCACGCGCCAACGCATCCTTGGGTGCTGTGACAGGATTTCACATCGTCGAGCATCTGCCGTGGGCGAAACTGGTAGAGTTGCTGGATGAGACCGTCCGCGTGTTAAAGCCAGGCGGGATCGCCATTTTCGAAACTCCCAATCCTGAAAACGTCCTGGTCGGTTCTAGAAACTTCTATCTCGATCCCACTCACCGGAATCCCCTTCCAAGCATGCTGCTCGAATTCCTTCTCGATGCAAGAGGCTTTTCGCAGGTGGAGATATTGCCGCTTCATCCTTGCCCAGCTTCGGTCCGCGTACCGGACGATGGCTCTACCGTAACAACTCGCTTCAACCAATATTTTTACGGACCGCAGGATTACGCGGTGGTGGGACGGAAAGCCCAGTCGCCAGCCTGATTCATGCGCATCCTGATTGCAACCGTCAAAATCCCATTCATTCGAGGCGGGGCCGAAATCCACGCTGAATCCCTGGAAACCGCTTTGCTAGCGGCGGGGCACCAAGCCGAAATCGTGCAAGTACCATTTAAATGGTATCCGCCGGAGCGCATGCTCGATCAGATGCTGGCTTGCCGCATGTTTGACTTGACCGAAAGCAGCGGCACCAAAGTAGATCTGCTCATCGGACTCAAATTTCCGGCGTACTATATGCGCCATCCGAATAAAGTTTTGTGGATCCTGCACCAGCACCGGCAGGCTTACGATCTTTGGACCCATCCGCTGGCCGGCGACATGATCCAATACCCCACCGGCCCCGAAGTGCGCGACGCGATCATTGAAGCCGACCGCAAACTGATTCCCGAGGCTAAGGCTGTTTACGCCAACTCGAAAAATGTATCTGGACGTCTGAGTCGGTATTGCGGGATCGCGTCAGTGCCACTCTATCATCCGCCACCTTCGGCCGGCCAACTGTTCTGCGGTGAGTCCCAGGACTACTTCTTCTTCCCTAGTCGACTCACTCCTCTTAAGCGTCAACATCTAGCAGTAGAGGCTCTCGCGCTGACAAAGAATCCCGTGCGGATGTGTTTCGCGGGCGTCCCGGATTACGCGGCATATCTGGACGAACTAAAAGCCTCGGTCGCACGCTTGCAGCTCAAAGACAGGGTGGAGTTCGCAGGCGGGATCACCGATGAGGAGAAATTTCAAAGGTATGCCCATTGCATCGGGGTTATCTATCCTCCCGTGGATGAAGACTACGGATACGTGACCCTGGAAGGCATGCTTTCTTCAAAGCCGGTAATCACCTGCTCTGATTCGGGCGGCCCGAACGAGTTTGTCGATGTCGATACAGGTTTCGTCGTGGAACCGAACGCCGCGAGCCTGGCAGCTGCGCTCGACGCTCTCTGGGAAAATCGGGAGCGAGCAAAGAGCATGGGTGCGCTTGCCCGCCAGCGTTATCAATCGATGAATATCACGTGGCCCCACGTCGTCCGCACGCTGCTGCAATGAAGCTCAACTGGTTTTCTCCCTTGCCTCCCGCTCCAACCGGAATCGCCGAATATACGGGGACTCTGGTTCCATGGCTTTGTCAGAAAGCGGAGGTCACGCTGTGGACCGATCAGGAGTCCTGGGATAGAGTACTCGAACGATACTGCGAAGTAAGGCGCTTTGACTGTCGTTCAGTCCCTTGGCGAGATGTAAACCGAGCCGATCTCAGCGTATTCCACTTGGGAAACAATCGCGATTTCCACGATGGCATCTGGCAAGTGAGCCGGGCGCACGCCGGGGTGGTGGTGGTTCATGACTTGCGATTGCAGGATCTCTTCTGGGGCGCTTTTGCGCGCAAGCCGGCCGGATCGGCGGAATACATCCGCCTCATGGAACACGTATACGGAGCCGATGGGGGCAGCGCGGCCCGACGGTTTGTGGAGGGGACGCAGAGTTTGGATTCGCTGTGCCTGTCATACCCGCTAACGGAAGCAGTGGTTGAGAATGCGCTTGGCGTGGTGGTTCATACGCGGGGCGGCTTCGATCTGGTATCCGCTCACTGTCAGGCGAGCTTGGCCTTTCTGCCTTTCCCCTACCCGGCCGCCCCGGACAGCGCCTTCGAAGTCTGGAGCGCGCGGCGGAATCGGCCAGCACGCCCGCCCTTTCAACTTGTGCTGCTGGGCTACATCAATCCAAATCGACGCATCATCAGTCTGCTGCAGGCGCTCGGATCGCTTCCCGGCAAGAGCGACTTCCGACTACGGGTTTATGGGCCGATATGGGATGAGGCGCATGTGCGAGAGAAGGTTCGAGAGTATGGACTCGAACGACTGGTGACTCTCAACGGGTACACGCCTGCGTCGCAGTTGGACGATGCAATTGCGGATGCGGATTTGGCCATCAATCTACGCTTTCCCACCATGGGTGAGGCGTCCATGAGCCAACTGCAGGTTTGGGATCACGCCCTGCCGTCCATCGTGACGCGGACAGGGTGGTATGCGGAGCTGTCAGACGATGCTGTTTCCTTCGTGGAAATCGATCGTGAAATCGAGGATCTGCGGCGCCATCTTACGGTGTTTTCATCCGACCCCGAGTCGTTTGCCAGGTTAGGGGAGAACGGACGTGCGGCGTTGCTTGAGCAACACTCGCCCGCTGCGTATGTCGAGAGCCTGGTCGGTTTTTTAGAGAAGACTTTGGCGCAGCGTCCGGCCCGGGCGTTTACGAAAGCAGCCCAGGATGCGGCCGAGGGGATGAAGGGCTGGGTGAGCGCGGGAGTGCTGGACCGTGCGGCGGAATCTATCGCCGGGAGCATAGGGCATTTCCTTCCAGGCTCGGATCAGTGAGTGTGCTCACATCCCCCACGCTAAAATACGAAATGGGATTGGCACGGCATATAAGGTTGTTTCGGACTGGTGCCCTCATCGTTTGCCTAGTGTTCGCAGCGAGCTGCGGGTACATTGGCGAGCCCCAGTATCCGGCGCTTAATATTCCAACCCGCATCATGGACCTGAGCGCTGTAGAGCGTGGTGATCGCATCGATGTGAATTTCACGATTGGAGCGCTCACCACTGAAGGCCTAGTTCTGAAATCTATCGGCACGATCGATCTGCGCGTCGGTCCCAAGGTGGGTCAGGATTTTCACATCGAGCGATGGGCTGAAGGCGCAACCCGTATCCAGGTTCCAATTCCCTCAAAGGTTGGCGCTGTTCAGGCCACCGTTTCAGTCTCAAGCTTCATCGGCAAGGAAGTAATCATCGGCGTCCGCGTGGCGAATGCGAAAGGGCGAGTGTCCGACTGGTCAAATCTTGGCACGGTTCGAGTGGAGCCGCCTCTGGCCACTCCCACCGATTTCACGGCTTCGAACGATCGTCAGGGAGTGCTGCTGAGGTGGCAGGCAGCAAACGAGCCGAGCTTCCGCATCTTTCGATCCTCGGACAAGGAGCCCCAGCCATCTCAGATCGGCACCTCCGAGAAGCAGGAATATTTGGACACTACCGTGGCATACGGAGCGAAGTATCAGTATTTCGTCCAGGGAGTGAGTGGTCCGGGAGAGAGTCAGGCCGCAGGTCCGGCGTTCGCGACACCAGAGGATAAATTTCCGCCCGCCGTTCCATCCGGTGTAGCCGCTACTGCAGGACTGAACGCGATCGAATTGGCATGGGAACGGAATGCCGAATCGGATTTTCGGGGCTATCGAGTCTACCGGGCGGTAGGCGAAGGCCCATTCGAGCGTGTAGCCGATCTGCTGGAAGCTCCGAATTACTCCGATCGCAAGGTGGAGCCCGGCAAGCGGTACCGCTACGCAGTTTCTTCAGTGGATCAAGTCGGAAACGAAAGCAACAGATCGATGCCCGTTGAAGCGCTCGCACCTCTATGAAAATCATTCGCTATAGTATGAATCCGCGCACTCCGCCCACTGCTACCGACGCAGATCCGGAAGTCAAGCATGGCGGTCTGGAGAGTCTGCCGCACGGCTCGCGACTGTTGCCGCCGTGTTCGCCGTCGAAGATTGTCTGTGTTGGGCGAAACTATCCAGAGCACGCCAAAGAACTGGGCAACGAGCCTCCCAAGGAGCCGCTGATTTTCCTGAAGCCCCCCTCCTCTTTGATCGCATCGGGGGACGAGATTATTTATCCTCCCCTATCGGAAAGGGTCGATTACGAGGGCGAACTCGGAGTAGTGATTGGCAAACGGGCCCGCCACGTGAAGGCCTCCGACGCGTTCGATTATGTGCTCGGGTATACCTGCGTCAACGATGTGACGGCCCGCGATTTACAGCGCAAGGACGGCCAATGGCCGCGCGGGAAAGGCTTTGACACATTCTGTGCCGTGGGGCCGTGTCTGGTAACGAAAGATGAAATTGAAGTATCCCAACTGCGTGTCCGAACGGTGGTGGATGGCGTAGTCAGACAGGACGGCTCCGTCAGGGACATGATGTTCGGGGTGGGTGATATAATCGCATTCGTTAGCGAGTTTATGACTCTGGAGCCGGGGGATTTGATTGCAACTGGCACACCCCCCGGAGTCGGGCCGTTGCAGCCAGGGTCCACGGTTCAAATCGAAATCGACGGAATCGGCGTTCTCAAAAACGCCGTCATTAAGAGGCAACCTCATGAAAATCTTTCTTGACACGGCAAATCTCGACGAATTGAAAAAAGGCGCTGCCTGGGGAGTGGTGAACGGAGTAACCACGAATCCCACGCTGATCGCCAAGGAAGGCCACGCGATTGAGGAGCAGATCCGGAAGATTTGCGACATCGTGGATGGAGACATCAGCGCCGAGGTGGTTTCAACGGAATCCGCGCAGATGATCGTTGACGGCCGGAAACTCGCGAAGATTCACAAGAACGTTGTGGTGAAGGTGCCATTGACGCGCGATGGAATCACCGCCTGCTCCACGTTAAGCAAAGAAGGGATTCGTCTGAACGTGACGCTGTGCTTCTCTGCCGCGCAGGCGCTGCTTGCCGCGAAAGCCGGAGCTTACATCGTTAGTCCGTTTATCGGCCGCATTGACGATATTGGCTGGGACGGCAGTCAGTTGATTCGCGATATCGTTCTGATTTACAGCAATTACGGGATAAAGACGCAGGTGCTGGCAGCGTCGCTGCGCAGTTCGCTGCATGTGACGGACTCGGCCAAGGCTGGCGCGGATATCGGCACCATGCCGTTCAAAGTGCTGGACATGATGTTTAATCACCCGCTCACGGACAAAGGCGTCGAAACGTTTTTGAAGGATTACAACAAGGTATTTCAAGCCGAGCCCGTTGGGACCAGGTAAGCTAGACATCGCGACATGTCACTTAGGGAGCAGCTAGGCCTTCTCCTACTCTTGTCCGCCGTGCTCGTGGCGCTTCTCGTTTGGATTCCCGTACGGCGTCGGCGACGCAATCCGCAAGAGCGCGAGCGCCGACGTCGGTTAGCGGTCAATCATACGGGGCGTCCGGGGGAGGCCCTCATTTCCGAGGTGCAGGGCGACACGGTTTATTACTCTTATATGGTTCGAGGCGTAACCTATCACGCGTCACAGGATCTTTCTACCCTGAAAGAGTTTCTCCCCGAGGATCCCGAACGAATGATTGGCCCTGCCAGACTTAAGTATGCGGTTGAGAACCCGGCAAATTCGATTCTCATTTGTGAGGAATGGTCGGGAGTGCGGTCCGCAGTTCGAGTAAGCCGCTGACTCTCCTTGAATTTCACACGCCAAGCGATTTCGCCAGAAACGGAATGCCCCGCTCGCCATTAAACTGATGGACACCACTGAAGACGTGATGCTCGATGCGGTCCCCCGCACCGAACACATCGTAGATTTTTTTCACCCGCGAGAAGCTCTCGCGGCTTCCCGCAATCGGGAAGATCGGATCGCGATCACCAGATTCGGCGAACAGCGGACGAGGCGCGATCAGTCCCGCTACGTCGTACAACTCGGCCCAATTCAGAATGGCTGGGACGTAGTTGTCGATGCAATGCGACAAGCTCATGATGCTGTCGCGGAAGGTATTGAGATAGCCGCTGATGAATGCAGCCTTAATGCGCGGTTCGAGAGCGCTCGCGAAAGTGGTGCATGTCCCGCCGCCGGAAATGCCCATGCAGCCGACACGCTTTGCATCGAGGTCGGGGCGCGTCTCAATCCAGTCTATGGCCCGCATAATGTCGAAGATCCTCCAGCCGATCATGGTTTCCCCCAGCAGGAGCGCCGCCCCGGCTGAAGGCTGGCACGCGCTGGCCGTGAGGCCCTTGCTCTTCGTTTTGGCGTCTCGGCGGCAGCCGAAACCCATGGGTTCGATCGCGAGCGCGGCCAAGCCATGCTCCGCCGCCTTCAGTGCGAAGTCGAATTGATAAAACGGCTTCTCGTTTCGCTCATGGCCGTACTCGTCTATGCCCACAATATCGTCGACTCCTCGACCGTGACCAGGTACGCAGACGACGGTCGGCAGCGGACCCTTGGCGTTTGCCGGAGTGATCAGGTAGCCGAGCACGCCTACACCGGGACGGCTCTGAATCACGAACCGCTCCCGCTTATAGCCGCCGAACTCGCGAATTTCGAGACTCTGAAAATGCAACGGCCCGTGCTCTGGAAAGCCGCCGACTAGCTCCGTGAGTTTGGAGCGAAGCTTTTTTTGCCATGCATCCGCTTGCTTGAAATCCCGAGCCTTGAACGTAAGCTGCAATGGGGCCGATCGATAACGTTCGAGAGTGTAGGCGACCGGGTCGAATTCTCTGGTTTCCACCTTGGTCTCGAATCCTTCCAAGGCGCCTCCATATTTCTTGGCGATTTCTGTTTGGGCCATGACGGCGGGAGCGACAGCGGCGGTTAAACCGAGTTGACGGCGAGTGATCCTAGCGGGCATGCTGACTATTTTACGTCGGCCAAAGCCTTCCTGCGGCTCACCCATCCCGGTTTCACAATCTGCCGTGCTCGACCGAGCGCTAAAGCCTCTGCCGGAACCGGTTTCGTGATCACCGATCCAGCGCCCACGTAACCCCCCTCCCCGACTTCCACTGGCGCCACCAGCGTGGAATTGCTGCCCACGAACGCACCCGAGCCGATCGTAGTCTTGTGCTTATTCACGCCGTCGTAGTTGCAAGTAATGGTGCCCGCACCGATATTGGCCTTTGCGCCAATCTCTGAATCTCCCAAATAGGCGAGATGATTAGCCTTCGCGCCTGCGCCTAGATGCGTTTTTTTCAACTCGACGAAGTTTCCGATTCGGGCACCTGCCTCGACGTGATTCTGCATGCGTAGTCGAGCGAACGGGCCGATGTGCGCGTCGGCTTCTATTCGCGAACTGGAGATGATGGTCATTGGGGCCACCTCCACTCGATCCGCGAGTTGGGAGTCCTCGATGATCGTGTGCGCTCCAATCAAGCAGTCCTCTCCGATCTCGGTAGCTCCAAGAATTCTCGTGTACGGCTCAACAATCGTATCCATCCCGATGCGCACTTGCGCGTCAATTGAGACAGTCTCCGGCTTCTCGATCGTGACGCCATCGAGCATTAATTGGCGCACTTTGCGCTCGCGAAAGATCCGATCGATCATGGCCAGATCCACCCGCGTGTTGATGCCAAGCAGCTCCTGCACATCGTCCACTTCCATCACCCCGACCGCGTGCCCAGCCCGCGTGAGGATCTCGGCCATGTCCGTCAAATAATATTCCCGCGACGGATTGTTGGTCTGAATTTCGCCGATGTGCTTCCAAAGCAGGTCCGCGCGGAAGCAGTAGATCCCGGAGTTCGCAAGGCGCACGGCCAGTTGCTCTGGAGTTGCCGCTTTCTGCTCCACGATGCCGGTGACATAACCCTTGTCATCCAGCAGCACTCGCCCATATCCGGTGGGATCTTCCATTCGTGCCGCGATCAGGGTGGCCGCTGTCTCGGCTGACTCCTGCCGCTCAATCAACTGCCGAATTGTCGCCGATGAAAGCAAGGGCCCGTCGCCGTAGATGACCACCAACAGGCCGCCTCGCTCCTCCAGTCCCGCCTGACACATGCGCAGCGCATGTCCCGTGCCTTTTTGTTCCGCTTGTTCGACAAACTTAATGCCCGTTTGAGCCAGGGTCCGCTCAACCTGATGGCGCTGGTGGCCGACGACAGCCGTGATCCATTCGGGGTCGGTAATCTGGCTGGCGGCTTTAATTACATGCTGAATGAGCGTTAACCCTCCGGCCCGATGCAGGACCTTGGCCTTCTTCGATCTCATGCGGGTACCGAGGCCCGCTGCCAGAACAACGATGCTGACTTTCGAATGCATGAATCCTTTGCTAAAAAGTCTTATGACGCCCGCAGCAAGGTCTCGCGGCGGGCGCGACGGGCAAGATCGACCGCAATGTCACCTGTCGCTTTGGGATTGTGACGAACCGTGGCTCCGCTATCGAGCAGGTCTGCCCCGACCACCTCGAGCCCCATCTCTTCCAGACGTTGAATGTCATTGATCACAGGTTCGGCACGCATGGCAGCGTACTTAGTCTGCTGTTCGAGGCTGATCGATGCCGTATTTACGATCACCACATCCAGCAGCTTGCGGCCAGCATGACGGTGGATCGCCTCTACATGGTCCGAGGCTCCGAAATCGATGGTTTCGCCGGGCTGCCACATGAGATTCACGAAGTAAGCCTTGATGGCAGCCGAGCGTTCGATCGCATCGGGAATACCCTGAACCAGAATATTCGGGATAACGCTGGTGAAGAGCGATCCGGGTCCGAAAGTAATTAGATCGGCGGCTGCAATCGCGTCCAGGGTCGCTTGCAGAGGCATGCACGGACCAGGCACCAGCCGAATCCACTCAATGCGCGAACGGCTCCTGCTGATCTTCGTCTCACCGGTAAGCGTCTTGCCATCGGCAAGCTCGGCCTGAAGAATCGCCTTGTCGGCGGTAGAAGGATAGATGCGGCCGACACTGGCAAGAATCTCGGACGAGACGCGCACAGCCGCGGCAAAATCCCCCGTAATATTGGTGAGCGCGGTGACGAACAGATTTCCGAAACTGTGTCCTTTAAGTCCCTTGCCTTCTGCGAACCTGTATTGGAAAAGCTTGGAGAGAAGAGCCTCGTCTTCTGAAAGGGCCACCATGCAGTTCCGAATGTCCCCAGGTGGAAGAACATCGAAATCCCGTCGTATGCGACCGGAACTTCCGCCATCGTCGGTAACGGTGACAACGGCAGTAATCTCAACTTGGCGGGGCTCATGAGCATAATGCTTCAGGCCGTGGAGCAACGTCGACAGGCCAGTGCCGCCCCCGATCGCCACTATCTTCAGCGGTTCCATCTCTCTATAGGATCGCAAGTTTAGCGCTAGTTCACACGAACGGCCCGGCGAGCTTGGCGCTCAGGCGGACTCGTCGTCGTCGTAGGCGGGCACCGATTCCAAGTCTTCGGCTTCATACACCTGGTCGCATTCCAGGCAGCGGACATAATCCACCCCTTCGCGCCTGGCGAGTAACTCAGTGCGGGTGTGCGTGCAAATCGGCATAGAAGTAGATTACATATATTCTAAGCACGCTGCGTCGCTTGTCAAGCCCCCCTACGTTGGGAGACGAGAAACTCGATCCAGTCGTCCATTCCCTGCCCGGTCTTGCTTGAGACCTGGATCACCCGCATACCGGGCCGGACCGCCTGAATATTTCTCTGCGCCGCCTCCGAATCGAACTCGACGGCTTCGGCTAAATCGATCTTGGTGACCACAGCGACATCGGCACTATTGAAGATTGTCGGATATTTGAGCGGTTTATCCTCGCCTTCCGTCACTGACAAAAGCACCAGCCTTAAGTCCTCTCCTAAGTCCCATGAAGACGGGCAGACCAGATTCCCCACGTTCTCGATAAATAGAAAATCCAAATCGGCCAGCGTCCACTCTTCCAAAGCGTGCTGTACCATGGCGGCTTCCAGGTGGCATAGCGTTCCGGTGACGATCTGCTTTACCGGAGCCTGGCTGCGCGCCAGCCTCACGGCATCGTTATCGGTGGCGAGATCGCCCACCAATGCGGCTGGCCGATAGTTCTCTCTCAGAAGCTTCAGGGTCTTCTCGAGAAGGGCAGTCTTGCCCGAACCGGGGCTCGACACCATGCTGACGACGAACACCCCAGCTTCGCGAAAGCGCTGCCGCAAAACCCGAGCGATCTGGTCGTTGTGCTTCAGGATGTTCTGCCTGACTTCAACGATGCGGGGCTCGGCGATCATGCCGACAGCTCCAGCCCGGACACTTGGAGTTCACGTCCCTGCAGAACCTGAGTGGCAGGCGTATCGCACTCGGCGCAACAGAACCATTGCGGGGAACGGACCGAACGTTCAGTCTGACATTTCGAACAAAACACCACGATGGGAATCTCCTCAATCACCAGCCGACAACTTTCGAACATGGTCTGCTCGCGCGCGAGTTCAAAGGCGGATTGCAATGCTCCGCTGACCACGCCTGAGAGTGCGCCAAGTTTAAGGTGGATGGCTTCGATTCGGCGGCCGCAATGACGCTCGGCTTCTTCCTCCGCAACGTCGATGATGCTCATAGCAATCGAGAGTTCATGCATGCGCCTAACCAGAGTATACGAAGGCCGCCAAAGCTGCTTGCCCGAGGCTGATCCCGCCATCGTTGGGCGGAACAGCCGAATTCGTCCAAACCTTTAAGGTGGTTGCGGCAAGCAGAGATTTTATATCTTGCAGCAGAAGGTCGTTCTGAAAGACTCCTCCAGATAGGACTACTGTATCGGTCGATTTTGCCTCGCAGAGGGCCGTAGCCGCGCGGCAAAGGCCCTCGGCTACGCCCCGTTGAAAAGCACGGGCGATCTCGCTGCAAACTCTTCCACGCTTTCGGTCTAACGCAACAGCTCGAAGTAATGGACGGAAATCCAGTTGACTGTGATCGACAGGGAAGGGATAACCCTCGCCAACAGGAGCACTCGCGGCGATGTACTCGAGCCACATGGCGGCCTGTCCCTCGAAGCTTACTTCGCGTGTGAACCCAAGCAGCGCCGCGGCAGCATCAAACAAACGGCCCACAGAGGTAGTGCGGAAAGTTCGCACCCGCTTTTCGAGGAGTTGAAGGGAATGGTAATAGCGGGCGGGGAAGCCAAACGGTGGTGCCGCGAGATCCGGCAGGCCTTCGATCTGGGCCAGAAAGCCGGCCGCGCACTGGATTGGAGAACGGGCAGCCGCGTCGCCCCCGGGAAGGTCTGCTGGCCGCATGTGCATCACTCGTTCGAAGCCTTCCTGCATGCCGCCTGCGAAGAACTCTCCGCCCCAAATGGTTTCGTCATCGCCGTAGCCGGTGCCGTCGAAACTCACTCCGATAACGCGCTGGTCCCATGCTCCGCGCTCTGCTAAGACTGACGCGACGTGCGCGCGGTGGTGCTGAATGCCCAGTCTTCTCCCCGCTGGGAGGTCAAGAGCTAGAGCGGTGGAGGCGTACTGCGGATGCAGATCATGCACCACCAGCACTTCGTTCCAATCCACTTCATACATGGAGACCAGATCCTCAATCGTCTCCTGGAACGCTTGGCGCGATTCGTACTGATCCAGGTCGCCGATGTGCTGACTGACAAACGCCTGGCCGCCTGCGATCAGCGTAATGGTGTTCTTAAGGTCCGCACCCACTGAAAGGATCGGTCGATTTGTCGGCAGGACTGCAACGGCACCTGGCGCGTAGCCGCGTGACCGGCGCAGGATGACTGGTCCGAACGCTCCCACGCGGGCAACGGAATCGTCCACTCGGCGCGCAATGGGCCGTTCTCCCACTAAAAATGCATCCGCAATGCCGGACAACGACCGACTAGCCGAATCGTCCTGATACGCAATTGGTTCGCTCGACCGATTCGCGCTGGTCATCAGCAACACGTCAGGAGCGCCTGCGTCAAAAAGCAGGTGATGCAGTGGCGCGTAAGGCAGCATGACTCCCAATTCATGATTCTCGGGAGCCACTTCGGGGAGGTCTATTTTGACAGGCACGAGGACGATCGGTCGCGCGGGCGATGTGAGCAGCTCTTCCGCGGCGGGGGAGATGTCCGCGAGCGTGCGGGCGATCTCGAGCGACCTCACCATTACAGCGAAAGGCTTCTCCTTGCGATACTTTCGTTCGCGCAACGCTCGCACGGATTCCAAGTTCCTCGCGTCGCACGCCAGATGATAACCCCCTATGCCTTTGATCGCCACGATCTTGCCTTGCTTGAGCAACTGAACGGCTGGTTCAATGCCACCCCCATCAGGCTCCAGAACGTAGCGGGGGCCGCACGCGGGACACGCGATCGGCTCCGCATGGAAGCGCCGGTTCGAGGGGTCGTGGTACTGAGCGCTACAATACTGGTCCATTGGCCAATGCCTCATGGTCGTGTTTGGCCGGTCGTATGGCAGCCGTTCAATCACCGTGTAGCGCGGACCGCAGTTTGTGCAGTTGATGTAGGGATAGCCGAAGCGCGGGTCCGCCGGATGGCGAAGTTCGGCTAGGCACTCCTCGCAGATGGGCAGATCTGGCGAGATGCGTACGGTTGGCTGTCCTGTGCGCGTGGTCTCGCGGATGGTAAATTCCTGGAACCCCGCTGCGTCGCAGGGACGCATTTCAATGGCAGTGATTTGCGCCGCGGGGGGCGGATGGTTCGACAATCCGTGGAGAAAAGCATCCAGAGCTGACTCCGCGCCTTCCAGATGAATGTCCACCCCGTGTTCCTCATTCAGCACCCATCCAGCGAGTGAGTTTGCTTGAGCGAGACGAAACACGAACGGACGAAAACCGACGCCCTGCACCACTCCGCGCACCTGAATGGAGCGTGCGTATGTCACTTGGCGATACTTTGAGCAATGACGCAGCCGCGCCCTTGCCAGCCGATCTGAACCGCCTTGCCATCCTCCACGAGAACAGGCACGGTCCGCTGTCCGCCCGTAATCGCGTACATGCGATGCAAGGCTTCGGGATCAGCCTCCACGTCGAACTCCTCGAAGTCGCGCCCCTTCCACTCCAGCCACTCCCGCATGTCCTGCGTGTAGGGGCAACTCGCGGTTCCGTACAGTTCAGTCTTCACCGGCTTTCTCCATCAGTTCGCGGACGATGTGGTAAATAGAAGCCTGTACTTCTTGGATGCGCGGAATATAATCCGATCGAACGATTAAGGCATGGTCGGCAAGGCCCCGTCGTACAATTTCCCCACCATCGTAGCCGAGCAGAGCCACGGTGAGCATGTTGCGCTTGCGGGCTTCCTCCAGCGCCATGATAATATTTCGCGAGCCGCCGCTGGTGGAGATGCCGATTGCGACGTCATTCGGACGAGCCTGCGCGATCAACTGGCGAAGAAAGATGACGTCGGTTCCGATATCGTTTGCGAGCGCGGTGATGTTGGCGGGCTCGAGCGACAGCGATACGGCGGGGACCGGCCGGTAACCCGCGGGAGGCTGAATACAGTCGAGTGCCCAGTCGTTGGCATCGGTCGCCGAGCCGCCGTTGCCGAATAAGATCAGCTTTCCGCCTTTTGAAATGCGGGCGCTCATCGCCATCGCTGCGCCCACGATTGCTTCCGTTTGTTCCCGCGCCACTTGCGTTCGGAGCTTTGCGTCATCCTCCACCTTCATTCGGATCGACGCAGCCACTTCTTCGAGCATGCCGGTGGTCTGTTGTTTTTCGCGGCCAAGGAAGGGATAGAGGAACCCTGCATCGCCGACGTCGTAGCCGAGCTCGCGGTGTTCGAAGAACACGTGAACGGTCTCCCACAGTGTGTGATAGAGGATCTCAATCAATTCCTGATGAATGAAGGGATCGGCGGTCGCCGCAGTCAGGGAGTAAGACGCATTCGCTCCAGGCAGTGCGAACGTCATGGCGTTCCGCTCGCGCGCAATATTTAACGACGCCTGGACTTCGGGATCGCCTTCGGGGGGACCGAATCCCATCACAATGTCTTCCGGCTGGACCAGCGCTTCAAGCCAAGGACCGAAAAGGATGGAGAGATCGAGAGCAGGCAGGGCGCGCTTGCCCACGATCACCGGATGAACGAATTCCACCGATACATGCTGGGCATCCGTGGCGCACGCACCGCGGCCGAAGGCCAGCAGGCGTCCGCCCTTGAGGAATCGGTCCGACATCTCCTGGCTGGCCGACGCGAGGCGATCGGATTCTCGAGAGAAGAAGGTGGAGAAGAGATCATTACGCGCTAAGAGAGCTTGCTCCACCCTATCCGCCGCAGTCTGATACATGCCAGTGTGTAGGACGCGAAGTCCGATGCCCCGTTACAAGAAGTTTACTCAGGCAACCGGGTCGCCATGTACTTCCACATCGTCCGGGTCAATCCCGAGACGCTCGGGCTCCGGCAGACGACCGGTCCAATTCGCCCAACCCCAATAAATCGCGGTCGTGGAACTGAGCAGTCCGGATACTACCCCAATCGTCCGCGGACTCCACCTCTGCGATGCGATCCCTGCCCCCAGCATCGAGAGCATCATGACGGACCACGTCAGAGTCTCTATGGTGGCAAACACCCGACCGCGGTATTCGTCCGTGACGTGTCTCAGCAACTCGCTAAAGTTCAGCACCGAACTGATCGCGACCGCGGCGCGCGAGATTGCGATCACGACGGCGGCGGCCCAGAACTGCTTCATTTGGCTAAACGCGACGTAGGCGCCCCCATGAATGAGATACACGATGAAGACGGTCCTCTTGTATGCCCCGAACCCGATCCGTTTCCCGAGCCAGTGGGCGAAAGCGCCGCCGATCAGGAGCCCCACACCAGCCGATGCCCATAGGTAACCAATGCCGGCCGGTCCTCTCTTGAAGACGACCTCTCCAAATAAACTGAAGAGAATTTGCGCCGCGCCGCCTCCGCTCGCCCACCCTACGGAAATCATCGCGATGCCAAAGATCAGCGGAGACGACCGCATGTAACGCAGCCCTTCCGTGTATTCATGCCAGGGGCGAACTACCTCATTCTCCGTAAGCTGCTTGCGTTGAGCCCGGAAGCTGCCGCCTTCTGCGTGAAGCCGCGAAATGCAGAAAGCGGAAAACAGAAACGAGACTGCGTTAAACAGGAAGGCCCAGTAGAATCCGAACTGCACCACGCTGGTGCCGCCGAGGAAGGTGCCAATGGTCAGAGTGGCCCACTGCGTCGTCTGCGTGAGAGAGTTGGCCGTATGCAACTCGTCCTTGGTCGCGATGGTGGGCAGAATAGCCGAGCGCCCGCTGGTGAAAAAGGGAGACGCGGCCATCAACAAGGCGCTAAGCACGTATAGCAGCGAGATGTTATGCCTATGAAATGCCAGAATAAAGCCCAGCGCCACAACGCCTCGGATCAGGTCGCTCGCGATCATGATTCGTTTACGATCGAACCGATCGAGAACGATCCCAGCGAAGGGTCCCATCATTACGGCGGGAACCGCGCGCGAGAGCATGATGCCGGTCACCACCATGCCCGATCCCGTGTAGGCCATGGCGAGGCTGAATACGGCGATATTGTTGAAGTGATCGCCAATTTCGCTGACAACTTGACCGCACCACGTATAGCGATAATTCCGGTTCTGCTTCAGCAGTCTGGTAAAGTCTGACATCAGGATCGTTCCGTGACGAACACGCCAGCCAGGGCCAGCGTTCCTCCCAGGAGCAGGCCAGGGCCAATCGGTTCGCGCAGAATCGGAATGGCCATGAGGGTAGCAAGCACAGGCTGCAGGTACGAAAAGACTGACACTCGCGAAGCCGCGATATAAGTGAGCGCGTAATAGAAAATTAGATAGCTAATAACAGATGAGAACGCCGCCATATAGAAGAGACTCCACCAACCTAGCGGCGTGATGGATCCGAAGCGGAAATGGGCTCCCTGGGCCAAAATCAATGGTGCCATCAGCAGCGCGGCGCTGACGTAAGCGACAGTACTCACGGCGACGCCCCCGTGCCTTGCGCTCATTGATTTTCCCAGCACCGTGAACCCTGCAAAGCTCAGCGCGCCAATCAGAATATACAGATCGCCGATCACCGAGGCGCTCGATCCCTGGACGCGCCCGAATTGAAGCACGATAATGCCGCTGAAAGCGATCACCATGCCGATCATCTTCCGTGCAGAGATTTCTTCCTGACCAGCCAGCGCCGCCATCAGCAGCACCATCAGGGGCGTGGTCGCGAGCACGATGGCCGCGTGCGCGACGCTGGTGCGGGCTAGTCCGAGGACGAAGAAAAGCTGGTTGCCAGCCACGCCGCAGATACCGAGTGGGACTAGCACGCGTAGTTCGCGCCAGTTCCAAATACGGGTGCCGGTCCCTTCCCGCCACAGGCAAACCGGCAACAGCAGCACTGCAGCGAGCACTGATCTTAGGCCCACCAGAAGCAACGGCGGGAACTCGCGCAATGCCACCTTCGCCACAACGTAGTTAAAAGACCAGATACTCACCATTAACACGAGCAGGAAGTAGAGGCACCTATCCGAAGGCCTCTCCTGGCTCACGTCAAGGTTTCCTCGCGAACAGTAATACTGCGAATGAAGTCGTGATCCAATTCGTAGCCGAAGCCCGGCTCGTCGCGAACGGCGATGGTACCTTGCGGTGTCACTTCCACCTCAGGATGAATGATGTCGCGAGCCCAGTATCGCTTGCTCGCCGAAACATCGCCGGGCAGCACGAAGTTAGGCAGCGTTGCCATGGCGATATTGTGGGCGCGACCGATTCCCGCCTCCAGCATTCCGCCGCACCACACCGGCACGTTTGCTGCCATGGCTGCAGCATGCACCTTTTTCGCTTCCGCGAACCCTCCCACGCGCCCGAGTTTGATATTGATAATTCGGGCTGCTCCCATTTCGATGGCCTGCTGAGCCTGATGGGCTGAGCGGATGCACTCATCCAAGCAGATCGGTGTCTTCAGTTCAGCCTGCAGCTTAGCGTGGTCGATAATCTCGTCATGACCAAGAGGCTGTTCGATCATGGTTAGGTCAAACTGATCAAGGCTCTTCAGCAGTTGGACGTCTTCGAGCGTATACGCCGAGTTCGCGTCCGCCGTCAGCTTAGTTGTGGGAAAGCGCCGCCGAACCTCTCGAATTACATCGACATCCTTGCCCGGCTTAATCTTCATCTTGATCCGCTGATAGCCGACCGCCAGTTCCGTCTCGATCTTTGCAATCAGCTCGGGAACCGAGTCCTGAATACCGATCGAGACGCCACAGGGAATTTCCCGCCGCGCACCGCCTCCAACGTGTTGGTAGAGAGGCTTGCCGAGCATGCGCGCCTCCAGGTCCCAGATCGCCACTTCCAGTCCCCCGCGCGCCATGTTGTGTCCGCGAATATGACCGGTGCGTTCGCCTGCTGTGTTGGCGCTCTCGATCATGTGATGCAGCAGCCGGGGACCCGCATAATCGCGCAGGATAAGCCAAGCCGAGTCGGTCCACTCCTCGTTATAGAAGGGATTTTCGCCTGCCGTCACTTCGCCCCATCCCGACAAGCCATCGGCTTTTACTTCCACTAGCACCATGTGCCGCTCGTAGGTGCGGCCAAAACTGGTCTCGAAGAAGTGAACCAGCGGCATCCGGATTTGTCGCAAGGTAATGCTGTCTAACTTGATTGCCATTTTCCTAGTAGGTATGTGCCCGCCGCTTCCGTGCGCTCGAACCCGATCACTGCCAGGTTGCTCGCGAACGCAGCGCGAAACTCTTCACTGATTCGCAATTGAATCTCGCGCGCCCGCTTCGGCTCGTTCTCGCGCAAGTTGGCTATGTCGGCAGGTACAGAAATCCCGACCTCGGTCGCTTCCCGCTCATGCTTCCCGTTCGCGAGAATTGCCACTACGCGAGGGCTGCCGAGCCACCACTCCGCCGTACATCGGTCGGTCGGCAGTCCACCGTGCAGACGACTCGAAGTGGTGCCGTACTGGTTGAGAACATAGCGCCGGACGATGGCCCCCAGACGCTCCATGTTGAAGTACGCGTTCTTGATTTCAAGCGGGTCGAACGTCCATTCGATCAAGGCGACACTGCGGGCGAGGGCATCCTCGCGCTGTTTCAATTTCAGCATGCGGCCAACACCGGCATTGCGATACTCGGGCCGCACGCCCAGCATGTGGCTGTGAAGATAATAGACGCCGCCCGGTTTTAAACCGGGAATCGCCAGGCAGAACCCGACCAGGAGGTCACCATCGTATGCGCCGAATACCTGACCGCCGATTTTAGTGGCCACCACGAATAGCCGCACGGGCAAGAGTTCGATCTCTTCGAATCCCCAGATTTCCTGCTGCAAACGGACTGCCGCGCTGAATTCCGCATGCAGCGTCAGAGCTCGAACCTGGATCATCTAACGATTCTTCGCCTCTTGCCAGAGCGCTTCCATTTCGTCGAGAGTGGCACCCGGAAGCGTGGCGTACGCTTCGACATGTCCGAAGCGGCGGCGGAATTTCGCGTTCGCTTTGCGCAGCGCTTGCTCCGGATCCACTTTGAGGAATCGGCCCAGGTTCACCAACACGAAGAAGAGGTCGCCCAGTTCGTCTTCCATCTCGGCCTGCGATCCGGTCTGCCGCGCTTCGGCGAGCTCGCCTAATTCCTCGTGGAGCTTCTCGATCACCTGGTCGGCGTTGTTCCAGTCGAAGCCCACGCTCGCCGCTTTGTCAGTAATTCGCTGGGCTTCCACCAGTGCGGGCAGATTGCGAGGAACCGATCCAAGCAGGGTCTTAGGCACCTCCCCCTTGCTCTGCTTCTCCTCCGCCTTGATCTCGTCCCAGCGTCGCTTCACGTCGTCCGGTGTTTGGGCCGTCCCTTCCGCGAAGATATGCGGATGACGGCGGATGAGTTTTTCGACGATGGCGTCGAGCGAGTCGCCGATGGAAAAGCGGCCTTCCTCGGACGCCATTTGGGCGAAGAAGACCGGCTGCAGCATGAGATCGCCAAGCTCTTCGGCCAGCCCAGGCCAGTCCTTTGCGTCAATCGCGTCCAGGACTTCATAGGTTTCTTCGAGGAGGTACGGCTTGATGGTATCGAAGGTTTGTTCGCGATCCCACGGGCACCCGCCGGGCGCGCGAAGGCGAGCCATGATGGCGACCAGGCGCTCAAATTTCTGACCGGTGGTATCTATTTCCATTCTGGGGCGACCGACTTTTTAGGATAACAGGAGGTGCGAAAGTGAAGCGCTAGGGTCGAGGCGGGATTTGGTCGTAGGGCAGCAGCATCGTGTCTTCGATGTCCTGTCGGGTTTTGTTAGTGAGTCCACGGGCTGCTTGCATGCATTCCACCAGGAGTAGGTTGGCGTTGTAATAATCGTTGAGAAGCTTCATTTGTTTGTCGGTGAATTTCCAGTCGTGGCCGATGTCGCGATGGTGGATGGCTACTGCGCGGAGTTTTTCCCGCCACGCCGGGTAAATTGTGAGCCACCACGTCCGATCTGGATGGTCAGGGATTTGGGCGCGCAGCAACTGGAGCTCGCCAACCATCGCTGGGGCGACTGCCACCGCATTGCGAACGGCGCGGTCAAGGTCGCTGGCGCTGGCGCGGGCGAGGTCGAGGGCGATGACGAGGTCGAGGTCGAGGGCGGGAGCGTGGGCGAGGTCGAGGGCGTAGGCGAGGGCGACGGCGAGGTCGCGGGCGACGGGGAGTGCGACCGCGCTGTGGAGGGCCATATAAAAAGCACGCAACGCAGGCGGCTTATAGCCGCCGCGTTGCGCTGCCGCCTTACGGTGGCACCATTCCATATATTTCTGGATTTCTGGGTCCTTTTCAACAAGCTTATCAATCAGGTTTTTAAGTTCCAGGATGATGTCATCGGCGTCCACCATCGTGACTATCAAGAGCCAAACCTCGCGCCAGCGCCGATCGCCAACCTTCGAACCGATATCCCCAAGCAGACTCAGCTTCTTTGATAGGCGCTTCGCAGTGAGATACTCTTGAAAAGTTAAGTGCGAGAAAGAGTAGACTCGTGACGCTCGGTTAACTAGCAGGCCGAGACTCGACTCAATGGAATTGAGCACCTTCTTGGCTAAGAGCTCCTCGCCGGGTTTCAGCAGGTTTCTCTCCGCAAAGAAGGTCCCGATCTGTTCCTCGAGACTGCCCTGATCGAAAAAATGCTCCGAGATGAGGAACCGGCGATACGCAATCTCGCTGAGCAGGTCCTCCATGACCGTTACCGACAGGCCATACGGCCTGTCGCGCTCGATATCCCGCTTGGAGTCCCACTTCCGGAGCAGAATATCGAGACCTTCCCAGTAGAGCTCGGCGCGGCTGTCGCCAAAGTCGCCACGCTCCTGAAACACCAGGCAGAGCAAAGTCAAGAGCAGAGGGCTCGACGCCAACTCAAATACAGGCTTGTTCGCTTTCAGTTTTTCGAGAAACGCGGCCGCCTTCTTCCCCTGGTGCTGCACTCCGAACCAGCCGTTGGCAAAAGTGTCAATCTGATGCGCTCCGAAATCAGCCAACTCGACTTCCGTAAATCGCTCAAACGCGTATTCCCGGGCCGCAATCCGGCAGGTGAGGGCCATGGGACAGCGATGAAACTCGGTCGTGAACGCATCGATCGCTTTTCTCACCCGATTAAAATCCCGGTCGCGAACCTCGTCCAATCCATCCAGTAGGATCAGGGCGCGGCCCCGTGCCAGAACTGGGTGAGGCCTCTCGATGTACTGGAAGAGTGAAGGAGATCCATGTGTATCGGCAAAGTCCCTCAAGGTGACGAAAACGGGAACCAACTCCGCTCGATAATGACCATTCGCGCACTCCATCGCCAGACGCTTGAGAAAGGTGGTCTTACCCGCGCCCGGTTTTCCGTAGATCATGATGCGCTGGTGTTTGTCGAATGCCTCCAAGCCGGGGAGACGTTCGGTTCTCTCGCCCAAAATCCCGAAGCGGTCGAAAGTGTCCAGTCCCGATTCAGCGATCAGTTGATCGCGGGTCTTGCGCAGATTCGCGCTGCGCTTCTCTAGGATGTTGACGTCGGTATAGACGCTGCCAAGTTCGACCGGCTTCTCCATATTCAAAATGCGAATGGTCCCGCAGTGGTCGTGGATATCTGCGAGCGTCTGGGCACGAAGATCGCGCACCATTTGGTCGATGTCCAACGCTGGACCGCCAAGACGTTTCAGGATCTCCCCCGCGACGTCATCATCTGACATGGCACGAATGTCGAGAGATCCGTCAATCGACATCAGGCCCGGTACAGCGGCATCATCCAACTTGAGCAACATGAGCCGGTCATCTTCTTTCTGTTTCAGCAGATCGCGGCCAACCCGCCATTCCAGCCCGCACCATTCTTTATTGACATACTCTCCGCAATGGAAAAATACCAACAAATTTGATTGTTCGCGATAAAGCTTCGGTAGATAAAGATCCAGGTTAGGGCGCGCAAACTCTGCACGATGCCACTTGTCATAGAGGATTTTCTCTTGGCCCAGCGTTGCTCGAAGCACTTGCGCGATTTTCTCCACCCGCGCACGATGCTCGCCCGGAAAAGAAAGTGCCACCTGAAACCGAAATTGTTTTGATTCTTCGTTCATCCGTGTCCCTTCAGCACCGCATCCGCAGCCCGGACTCCCCGATACTGCGCCTCTTCGAATATAGAAAATCCGCTAAGATCCGAATTCGCGAAATGAATGCGCCCCATCGGAGCCAGCCAGCGCTGACGCGCATTTGAAAAAACGAAGCCAGGCACCGGTCGAGCCATTGCATGGCCGATCCGCATGATATCAATCCTCGATACGCACTCGCGAATCTCAGGATGCGCCCGACTCAAATCATTCAGAATCGCTTCCTTCCAATAATTCCAGCCCTTCTGCAGCAGCATCTCGCGAGCCTGCGCGGGCGCATGTTCCGCAAGCGACCAATAGTAGGTCCAGACATTCCGCTCCTGACGCGATGCCACGCTCATGTGAGTCGCGTTGACGTAGCCCAGCGCAGGCGAATCGAAGATCACGTTGTCCCAGGCGATCTCGCTTCCGTCCGGGCGCGGAGGCCGATCCAGCGTCAAATTCGCCGTGAGCCAGGGAGAGTACTGGAAACCAGCGGCGGGCGGCGCATCCTCAATCAAGTAGTGCGCGAGAAAAGTGGGCGCCGCGAAGATCACGGACTCAGCCAAGTACTTCGTCTCAGGAGTGAGAACACGCAGCCTGTTGCCCTCGCGCGCGATGCGGTACACGGGCGTGCCGGTATGCGCGTAACGGCCGAGCTTGCCCAGCAGCTTGCGAGTGATCCAGCCGTTCCCCTCAGGCCACGTGAGCGGACCTTTGTCTTCTGGCTCGCGCGAAGCGAAGTAGTGCACGCCAGCCCAGGCCGATGTGTCCTTCGCCAGCGAGCCGTAATCATCCCGGCATGCGTAATTCACGTACCAGCGCAGATAGGGCGAATCCAAGCGCTGGTCCCGCAGCCAGTCAGACATGGAGATGCGGTCGAGTGGGGAAGGCTGAGCGCCGCGCTCCATCGGAATCGTGAAGCGGCCTGAGGCTCGAAACTCTTTCATGCGAGCTTCAAATCGGCGGTACTGATCGCGATCGCCAGCCGACGTACCCAGTTCCGGTTCGATCCCTTCCTGCCAGCGGCCATGCAGAAAGAGGCGCTCCTGCGGTGCGAAACAGAGCGCGCGTTCGTCCCATTTGCCGTTTTGATAAAGCCCGAATTCTTCCAGAAGTTCGCGCACCAGAGACTCGCCTTTGGCGGGGACCGGGACGTAATGCGCGGCCCACGGGAAGCGCGTGATGTCGTTCTCGCCCCAGCGGGAGTTGCCTCCGGCTTGCGTGTCCATTTCGAGGAGGACGAAGTCGTGAAAGCCTCGCTTATCCAGACGCCAGGCCGCGCTTAGGCCCGCGATGCCTCCGCCTACGATGACTACTGGCACTCGCAGTTTTTGCTTGGGAATAGGGAACGAATGATGATCGCGGAGTTGATGACCAAGAGGAAACGCATCGTTGACAAACGTGCCCTGGATAGCGCGGTCGGCTTTGGCGGAAAGACCGATGAGGGCTGCGGAGAAGGTGCGGCGGGTTAGCACTAACCTACCGAGCGATGTCTTTCCACTCGCGCTCATAGTAGCGGACCAGTATCTGATCGTTCAAATGATTCGATTGAACCGGCACCGGGAGCATGTCGTTGGGGAAAACGAATAGGTCTGGAATATTGCGCACTGACAAGAAGCGGAGCCCGGCGGGAAGCTGCTGAGGTTGCTCGTACTGCGTCAAGCCTGCAATCACAAATCCCCACTCTCCAAAGGAAGGCACATACACATGATAGGGATAAGTCCGCAAGCCTGATTCCTTCAAGGTCTCGACAATGCACCAGTATGACTGACGCGCAAACAGCGGCGACGTGCTTTGCACAACCAGAAAGCCATGAGCGCTGATGTGCTTTGAGAGGAGCCGGTAAAATGCGGCGGTGTACAGCTTTCCTAGCGAGTAACTCGTGGGATCCGGAAAATCCACTACGACGAAATCGAACTGATCCTGCACCGAATCGAGCCAGGGGAACGCATCCGCATTGATCACGCGCACCTTGCTCGCCGTCAGCGCGTGCCTGTTTAGCTCGGATAGCACCGGATGCGTGGAGAAGAGCTTGGTCATCTCCGGGTCGAGATCCACCAATGTGATGCTCTCGAGCGATGGGTACTTGAGAAGCTCGCGGACAGCCAAGCCATCGCCGCCACCCAGCACCAGCACGCGCCGCGCGCCAGGCAACGACGACAGGCCAGGGTGCACCAGCGCCTCATGATAGCGATACTCATCGCGCGAGCTGAACTGCAAATGCGAATTGAGAAACAGCCGCAGATCGTCCTTCCACTTGGTGAGAACGATGCGCTGGTAGCGAGTATTGCGGCTGAAGATTACTTCATCGGCGAAGAGATTATTATCCGCTGCTGCCGAGATTTTATCCGCGACCACGGTTCCGCCGATCAGAATTCCCAGCACGATGATGCAGCCCGTTCGCAACCTATGGCTGCGCCCCAGCTGATCGCGAAATATAAACGTGGACCAGAGCGCCACGCCTGCGTTCAACATGCCGAACACCAGCGCCGATCGAACCAATCCAAGCTTCGGAACCAGCAGGATCGGAAAGAGCAGCGAAGCTCCGAGCGCGCCGAGGTAATCAAAGGTCAGAACGTGGGAGACCAGGTCGCGAAATTCGAAACGCTCCTTCAGGATTCGCATCAGCAGCGGAATTTCCAGTCCTACCAGCACCCCTACTGCAATCACCACTGCATACAGAACCAGCCGAAAGCCTTGCGTGTAGGCGAAGGCGAGAAACAGCAATGATGAGGAAAATCCGCCTACCAGCCCCACCATGAGTTCGATCCCAACGAAGCGTGCGACCAAGCCCCGCACCAGGAACTTCGAAAGCCAACTGCCGATTCCCATAGCGAACAGGTAGGTGCCGATGATGGTCGAAAATTGAAAAACGCTGTCGCCCAGCAGGTAGCTGGCGAGCGTCCCGGCGATCAATTCGTAGATCAGCCCGCACGCGGCGATCAGGAAAACAGAGATGAAAAGAACTACCGACAAAGCGGGTTAGTGCACCGCGGCGGCGATGATGATGCACATGCCAATCGACATTGCCCCTACCAGAATCGCAAGCGCAACGTTCTTATCTTCCACGATCTCTTTCCAAAGATGGTACGGCGTCAGTTTGTCGATAACCGCAAACGCCAAGCAAAAGATCAAGATACCAAGCGCCGCAAAAACGACGGCGTTGAGCAGATAGCCAGGGTGAAAATCGTTCATGTCTTACTTGCCTCCGGTATATCGAGAATAGCCGCCATAAGAAGATCGGTATGCGCCGGGGTTATCGCGAATCGATTTAGGCGCAACTTTGTTTTCGTTAATGCGGGAGAACGACCACCCGCGGTATTCGGCCATGGTACCTAAGCCGAGCAGCATAACGCCATACATTAAAAACAGCGGATTTTTCACTCGCCCCCCTCTGATCCACTGGCCGCGAAATCGCTTTGAGCCCAGCGTTCGCGCTCCATGCTGCTTCCTCGGAATGTAACCACAATCGGCGGAATCAGCAACAAACCGGCAACCACCCACAGCCAGCCGTAAGTCGGCACATTGCGGCGAATCACGAGTTCATAGTTCACCGGCGTGCTGCCCGCCGGCTTTTCCGGCTCCACGCGGAGATAGTATTTTCCCGGCGCCACTTGCGGGACCACTACTCGATTCTTCGGGCTGCCTTCGTCGCCGTAATAGCTCACTTCGCGTCCGAAGTCGCGGGCTTGCCCGGTGGTCTGATTGATCAGCGCGAAATTGAAGTACGCCCAATCGCTTCGCAAGTCGGTATTGATGGCGATCTCGGCATTCTGAGTGCCTCCCCCCAATTCGAATTCGCTAGTCACGAATGAAGGCTCACTTCCAGGACCGGGAGCAAACGTATAGCTATGTCGAAAGACTTCGTGCCGGTCTGCCTTTACGGTGAAGAAGAGCAAGATCGCCGACCATGCCAGCATAAGACCGAACCAGGTCTTCCACGCGGATAACGCGCTACCCGTTTTCACCTCGGGCTGATTGGCGAACACTCCCACCGCCGGACGCGGACTGCCGGGCAGTTTGAACGCCTGCCAGATCTGCAGACCCGTATAGTATTCGCCCAGGGACCACGTGATCTCACTGCCCGTCTCTTCGGACGAGAGCATGTAGGGAGGCGAGATAAAATCGCTCACTCGCACAGTTTCCCCCACGCGCACTTGCCACGGAAACTCACCGAGCACATAACTAGTTACGGCGGTGGATTGGTCGAAGATCGCATACTTCCGTCCCTGGTAGCTGACGCCTCCGCGGTGTCGAACCATGGTCGGCTCGGGAAGCGCGCTAAGCGGCCGAATCAAGTTCCAGTGCCCGTTGTACTCACTGAGATAGCGGAATCCCTTGTAGGGATTGAAGAGAAGATACTCGCTCCAACTGAAGCTGCCATCGTCGGAGCGCACTTCGCGAACCTGGAACCCGATGAGTTCGTAGACCGTGTCGCCGAGCTTGCCGCGCGTCCCAAGCGGGATCAGGGGCTGGACGCGCTGCTTGACTTGAGCAGTTTGCAGGATTGTCAGCAGCGGACCGGATACGTCCAGCACGCTCAAACACCCGGGGCATACAGCGCTCAGCGTGTGAGCAAATCCGCGCAACTCGACGGCCCCGCCGCAATTGGGACAGTTCAATCCTTTCGCTTTGACGACGGACGGCCCCATCAGGACCAGCCCTCGAAAGTCCGCAAATTCTTGAAATGCAGATCCTCGAATTCCACCGCTGTTCCCATAAACAGCAGCGGCGGATTCTCGCTGTAATCGATGGTGGCGAACTCGCCTTCGTAAGTGCGCAGGTCGGCGAAGGTAATATCGTCCTTGCCCCAGAATTCGAACGGTAGTTCGCCTTGCACTCCCTTATAATGCGCGTGAGTTACGGAGGTCAGACGGAAGTTTTTGCCGCTCCAGTTAAATCCTTGCCCGGGGCGCAACTCACTCGACGAAGGAAGCGCACCTGGAGGCTGAGTGATCCACGATAGATCGTACTCGAGTTGCGCATCGGAGAGCCAACCGCTGGTGCCATCGTTGTAAACGATATGCCATTCGTTCCAACTGCCTTGCTCGTACTCGTAGATAATGCGTCCAAGCGCGACGAAGCTTTTGTTCGAGTAGACTCCCTCGGTTCCAATTTGTATCGGCGAACTGTCGGGCGGAAGATCTGCTACCTCCCCAACCTTCTTGAGATCCACGTCCGTGCGGACCAGAATAGAGTGGCAGAACTCGCAGGTGGTTTGAACGGCGCTGGACCAGCGAAACACCACCAGGGCGCCGCAGTTGGGACAGTTCGCGGTGGGGGAACTCATCGTCAGTAAGGCCGATCAATTTGGCGAATCTGGACTTGGGTTGCGCCGAACTCGCGCACCAGCAGCGCTTCAAAATCGGCCTGCGGGCGCGGCCGGCAGCAGAATACGTTGAGGCACAACGATCCGAACTCTGGAAACGTATGGCACGCCAGGTGCGATTCGCTTAACAATTGCAGACCGGTGATTCCGCCAGCTCCGGGGAACCGATGCCAGTTGCCCTCGCTCACCGGGTGCAGCGACATTTGGCCAATCAGCGTGTCGAAGAGCGCTTGCAATCGCGGCATTTCAACCAAAGCGCACGGGTCACACCCATGCGCTTCGATGACCCATTCTAGGCCGGACATGAGATTACTGCGACGAACCGCAATCCGAACAGAACTTAGCGGCTTTAGGCAGCTTATGCCCGCAGTTGAGGCAGAACTTCGTGTCGCCAGAAGGGCCTTCAGGCGCGACGGGAGGAGCCCCTGCTAGCGGGGCCGCAGGAGGTGTAGGCGGCTCTGGAGCGGAGGGTTTTAGAGCATTCATCATACCCTGCGCCATAGCCATCCCGGCACCGAGTCCGACCCCCGCGCCAGCCAACCCGCCGCCCTCGTTCGCGGCTGCAATCGGCACCGCTTGAGCGACTTGGAACTGCGTGTACTTGCCCATATCGCCGATCATATTCATGCTGATGCGTTGGTCGAGGATCTTCTGCAACTCATCCGGCAAGGAAAGATTTTCGACGACAAATGAATCGAGTCCCAGCCCCAGGTCGGCGAAGACTGGCCTGATTACTTCGGAGATTTTAGCGCCGACCATGCCCTGGTTCGCCGCCATATCGAGGAACGGAACGTTGCTCTGGGCGAAGGCGTCGGTCATGCGCGCGATGATCGTGTTGCGCAACTGGCCTTCAATTTCAGGTACATGGTAAATGTCGCGGGTGCCGCTCACCTTGAGATAGAACGTCTTGGGATCGGCGACTCGCCAGGAGTAAATACCAAAGCCGCGCAGTCGGATTGCCCCGAATTCTTTATCGCGGATTGTGATCGGGTTTGCAGTCCCCCAGCGCTGGTTCGTTTGTAGCCGCGTCGAGATGAAATACACATCCGACTTGAAGGGGGACTTGAACGCCTTGTCCCAGTTCATCAGGTACGTGAGGATGGGAAGCGTCTGTGTGCTCAGGGTGTACAGTCCGGGCCCGAAAACGTCGGCGACGCGGCCTTCATTGACGAAAACCGCCATTTGAGACTCACGGACGGTGAGTCTGCCTCCGTTCTGAATCTCCATATCTTCCATGGGATAACGGTAGGCGAGAATGCCATCCTCAGGTTCAGTCCAGTGGATGACATCGATAAATTGCTTTGAGAAGAAGCTCATACTTGGTGTGGCTCCTCAGAGTATACGTTAGGCGAAAGGCGGAAGTTCAATCCATTGGATTCCAGATGGGTTGTAGGTCCATGAGAAAGCCCTCGACGGGACCTTCGCCTGCCACGTCGGTGATCCCGGTGCGGATCTCAGGCTCTTGGCCAAGTCGATAGATGGTGACGGATTCGTCTCGCGGGTTGATCATCCAGCCTAGTTCTGCACCGTTTGCTATCCATTCGAGCATCTTGGCGTGGACTTGCTTAAGCCGATCGAAGGGAGAAACAAGCTCGATGACGAACTCGGGACAGGTGTTGCGCCCGTTCCGGCAGCGCTCGCGTGAAATCCACGCCGCATCGGGGGAGCGGCGAGCACCGTTGGGCAGAATAAATCCTCCGCTTGAATCCGCAACCATGCCTTTTCGAGACCTGCGAGACCACGCCTCCACTTGGAAGGTGATTTTGGTATTGCGGAAACTCGTCTGGGGATCGGTGGGCGGCAAAATAATCAGCTCTCCCTCAGCCGTATATTCGAGACGGCAATCGGCGTACTCTTCGCAGTACTCTCGAAATTCGGCGTCGGTGAGTCCCGGCGCATGGAGGGTGATCGGCAACTCGGATTCTTCAACCGGTACCATGCCTTGATTATAGGCCTGCTTCAATCCATCGGGTTCCAGATCGGCTGCAAATCCATCACGAACCCGGCGACCGACGCCTCGCCTGCCACTTCGGTGATCCCTGTGCGGACCTCAGGCTCTTGGCCAGGGCGGTAGATGGTGACCGATTTGTTGCGTGGGTTGATCATCCAGCCGAGTTCGGCACCATTGGCGATCCATTCGAGCATCTTGGCCCCAATTTCCTTCACTCGGTCAAACGGAGAGATCAGCTCGATCACGAACTCGGGACACATGGGTTGGCCGCGGCGGAACCGCCCGCGCGAAATCCATGCGGCATCCGGGGATCGCCGTGCGCCGTTGGGCAGGATGAATCCGGCACTCGAATCCGTAACCAAGCCAAGTCGCGGCTTGCATGCCCAAGCGTCAAGCTGGGACGTGATCTTAACATTGCGGGAGCCCGTCTCGGGATCGGTAGGCGGCTTGACAATCAGCTCTCCCGCAGCCGTATATTCGAGACGATAGTCCGCGTATTGCTCGCAATAGTTTTGGAACTGGGCATCGGTGAGTCCAGGCGCGAGAAGGATTAGCGGCAACTCAGATTCTTCTACGGTTACCATGCACCGATTATAGACGTAACCGCCCAAAACTGCTGCCCTTCTTAAGAGTGGCCTTCCGATCCGCCCGTAGGCGCCATCGCGGTCTCGCCCCCATACTCCTTCAACGCCTCATCATGCCTGCCTATCAGACCCAATGCGGCCGACGTGACATGCTCCACGGTGAAACCGAACTCCTTGAAGCAAGTTTCCCCAGGCGCGGACGCGCCAAACCGATCGATCCCAATCATCACGCCCTCATCGCCGGCCCAGCGCGCCCATCCAAAGGTGGAACCCGCTTCCACCGTCACCCGTTTCCGGCTCGCTTTCGGCAGCACGCTCTCGCGATATCCCGCATCCTGATCGGCGAATAAATTCCAACTTGGCATGCTGACCACACGAGCCTTCACCCCGTAGCTTTTCAACTTTTCCTGAGCCTTCACGCACAAGGCCACTTCTGATCCGGTTCCGATTAGGATAACTTCCGGCGCACCACCCTCCGGCTCCGATAAAATGTACGCGCCTCGCGTCACGCCTGGCTCCTTAGCTGTGGCACGATCAAGATGAGGAAGATTCTGACGCGTCAAGGCGAACAAGGTTGGGCCGTCATGCTGAACTGCAAAAGCCCACGCCTCGGCGGTCTCATTTCCATCGGCCGGCCGGAGTACCGTCAGTCCGGGGATTGCGCGCAACCCGGCAAGTTGCTCAACCGGTTCATGGGTGGGTCCATCTTCGCCGACCCCGATGCTATCGTGGGTAAACACGTAGAACGCCTTCAGCTTACTCAGCGCGCCGAGTCGAATGGAGGGCTTCATGTAGTCTGAAAAGACGAGGAAGGTCGCGCTGAACGGCAGCACCCCTCCATGCGCAGCCATTCCGTTCACGGCAGCGCCCATCGCATGTTCGCGCACCCCGAAAGCAACGTTATGTCCTGCGTGGCCCCAGGTCCCTCCCACCGCACCCATAGTGCCCGGTCCCGCAAATTCAGCAGGTTGAAAATCGCCGAGACCCTTGAGCGCCGTGTTCGTGGAAGGATTCAAATCGGCCGACCCGCCGATAATATTGGGAATGCGCTTGGCCAATGCGTTGAGAGCCTCCCCGCCCGCAACTCGCGTGGCGATGGCCTTGTCCGAAGGTTTCCATTTCGGAAGATCGGCGGCCCAGTCAGCAGGCAATTTTCCGGTGGTGACCGTCTCGAACTCCGCGCCCTCGGCCGGAAAAGCCTGCTTGTACGACTCTACGGTTTTCGCCCACTCTTCCTGCGTCTTGGCACCCTTTCCGATCGCCTCCCGGAAGAACTTTACTGCGTCCTCTGGAAGATAGAACTTGTCCATGCTGGGCCACCCGAGCGCCTTCTTCGTGGCGGCAAGCTCTTCTTCGCCGAGCGGATTTCCGTGAGCCGAAAAGTTGTCCTGCTTCTTGGGACTGCCGTACCCAATATGAGTGTGAACCAGGATTAACGATGGCCGATCATTCTCGGCCCGAGCTTCGTCCAGAGCCTTGGCGACCTCGGCGATATCATTTCCCTCAAGGACGGTATGGGTATGCCAGCCATACGCATCGAAGCGCTTGGCTACGTCTTCAGTGAACGTGAGATCCGTGCCGCCTGCCAGCGAAATGTGATTCTGATCGTAAAGATAAATCAGCTTGCCCAGCCGCAAGTGTCCCGCGAGGGACGCGGCTTCCTGCGTGATCCCTTCCATCAGATCGCCATCGCCGCAGATGCCGTATGTATGATGATCAACTATGGTGTGTCCGGGCCGATTATATTTGGCCGCCAGCCAGGCTTCCGCGATCGCCATGCCAACGCCATTTCCAAAGCCCTGGCCCAGGGGTCCAGTGGCGACCTCCACTCCCGGCGTGTGGCCGCGCTCGGGATGGCCCGGAGTCTTGCTGCCCCACTGGCGGAAATGCTTCAGTTCGTCGAGCGACAAATCATATCCGGTGAGGTGCAGCAGGCTGTAGAGCAGCATGGAGCCGTGGCCAGCAGAGAGCACGAACCGATCCCGGTCGAACCAGTGCGGATCTTTCGGATTGTGCTTGAGATATTGGGTCCAAAGGGTGTAGGCCATAGCGGCAGCGCCCATCGGCATGCCGGGATGTCCGGAGTTGGCGTTCTGGACCGCGTCAGCGGAAAGCATCCGGATCGTGTTGATGCACAATTCTTCGAGCGTTTGCGTGTCTGTGGTTGGCAAGGCAGGTTTCCTTTCTCCATAGGGTATCAACGAAACGACAGCGCCGCTCGCGCGAACCATTTCTGCATGGTTCGTTCGACTCGCGCGACGACGGCTACAGGGCTCTCTGGCTGAGTTGATAACGTAGACTTGTGCTACACGCCAAGGCTTCGCAAGAAATTTGAAACCGACGACCCTTCCGCCTAACCTCGCTGTCTAATGGACACGCTCTCCACAGAACGCCGCTCCGAACTCATGAGCCGCATTCGCGGCAAGAACACCTTGCCCGAGATGATAGTCCGGCGCATAGTTTTCGGAATGGGGTTCCGCTATCGCCTCCATGTGAAGACGCTGACGGGAACACCCGATCTAGTGTTCCGCAGGCTGGGCAAGATCATAGAGGTGAACGGGTGCTTCTGGCACGGCCATCGCGGCTGTAGGGCCGCGCGGCTTCCAAAGTCGCGGGTAGATTATTGGAGCCCCAAGCTGGATGGCAACAGGCGGAGAGATGCGACCAAGCAGCGCCGCTGGCGAGCTGCAGGTTGGGATGTGCTGGTGGTTTGGCAGTGCGAGTTGAAGAATACGCCCAAGGTATCGGGAAAAATTTTGGGCTTCCTCACTCGCTAGGCTTTTTTATCGCAGCCTTGCGCAGTGCTTCGATCTCTCCGAGGATACCCTCCAGCATCGCCTGAGCCATGATCTCGCCCTTCTCGCGAGTGGCCAACGTAGGATCGCCGTAGATGCCCGAGGCTGAATACGCACCTGACTTTTTCGGATCGCGAGTCAGGCCGCCTGGCCCGTTCGGATGGTAGTCCTTGACAGCCTTGCTCATGTCCACCACACTCGGATCGATGAACAGCATCAGCGAGGTTTCCATCTCGTCGGCATGGGTCCCACCCTCTTGCTTGCCGATCCGCTTTTCGACGGCTGCGCCCACCTCAAGTATGTTCGTGTAGCGAAATTCAATGCCGTCCCTGGCGAGGATTTCAGCGGCTGGCTTAAGCGCCCGCAACGTGGACACGCCCGTATTCAATGCATAAAACCGCTTGGGACCATAGGCGGACAGGACGCGGCAAATATCCACCATCAGGTCCCTAGCGGTTTCCAGCCGCAGAGTCGTGGAGCCCGGATATTCGATAAAGGCCGGATAGTAGTGGTAGTTGACCGTCGGGGCGACGACTACGTCAGCCCGCTCCAAAACTTTCCGCTTGAAGTACTCGGCAAGAACAAAATCATTCTTAAGTTTCAGGTGCGGCCCGTGCTCTTTCGATTGCGCGCCGATCGGAATCACCACCACGGTCTCCGGTTTCAGCACGCGTTCCGCCTCCACCCACGTCAAGTCCTCGAGCAGAATACCCTTGCCTTGACCCCAAGCGGAAACAGTCAAAACTAACGCAATGAACACCCTCGCGTTGGCGATTCTCATATCGCGTGTTACAGTACCACATCATGACGTCACCTTGGCTGGCATTGGCAGTCCTCGCATTGGCACCTCTCTCAAGCCTTGCCGCAGGACCGAAAGTCCGCTCTGTGGACGTCACAATTCTTTCCACCATGCTTACCGCCGACGAAGGCTTCGGCGAATGGGGATTTTCCGCACTAGTGGTCGCAGACGGGCACCGGATTCTCTTCGACACGGGCGCGCATGCTGACACTGTTTTAAGGAACGCGCAAGCGCTCCACGTGGACCTCTCGAACGTCCCAGACGTGATCCTAAGCCATCATCACACTGATCACACGGCGGGCCTGATGACCCTCCGCCAAGAGTACTCCAAATCAAATCCACAAGCCCTCGCCCGTGCTCACGTGGGCCGTGGCATCTTCTACAGCCGTGTCCGTGGGGGCACCGAAATGAACGTGGTCGCCGGCCTTAAATACGAGTATGTATCGGGCGGCGGAACCTTCATCGAGTATTCCGAGCCCCGGGAGATGTTTCCCGGAGTTTGGCTCACTGGACCCGTGCCGCGCATATATCCGGAGCGTAACTGGAGCGGCAAGGGGGAACTTCGCATGCCCGACGGAAAGACCGCAGAAGACAATCTGCCGGAGGATCAATCGCTGATCATCGATACGGAAAAAGGTTTGGTGGTGATTTCGGGCTGCGGACATGCCGGAGTAATTAATACGCTCGACTACGCTCGCACGAAAATCCGCCAGGCGCCCATCCATGCCGCGATCGGCGGATTCCATCTTTACGAAGCGAGCGACAAGACACTCGCGTGGACCGCCGACAAGCTGAAAGAATTCGGCGTTCAAAATCTATTGGGCGCTCACTGCACCGGAATCGAAGCTCTCTATCGATTGCGCCAGCTTACGGATCTTAACCGCAAAACGGCATCGGTAGGTGCTGTGGGCGGCGGTTTCCGGCTCGGCGCAGGACTCGATCCAGGATCCATCGCGCGCTAGGATAAGAGATTCTCGTGAACCAGCTTCTCCGCACCAAGAATATCGACGACCTGCTAAGGTCCGCCGAGGAACCTGACAAGCGCCTGAAGAAGTCCCTTGGCCCTTGGAGTTTGACCGCGCTTGGGATCGGAGCCGTGATCGGATCCGGCATCTTCACTCTCACCGGAACGGCAGCGGCCGGCAAGGTAGAGAAGATCAATTCCATCTTCAATGCCACCATCCTCGATCTGCTTACGCAGGGCGTTCACGCCGGTTCCTCCATGGGGCGTCCGGGTGCTGGTCCAGCCATCACGTTGTCTTTCGGTCTGGTGGCGATCGCGTGTTGTTTTGCAGGGCTCTGCTATGCCGAACTGGCGTCGATGATTCCGATTGCTGGAAGCGCCTACACGTACGCCTATGCCACGCTGGGCGAGGTGTTCGCCTGGATCATCGGGTGGGATCTCATTCTGGAATATGCCGTTTCAAATATGTCGGTCGCGGTTGGATTTTCAGCGTATTTGCAGGACCTGGGAGACAATCTTTTTGGGTGGCACCTGCCGCCTGAAATAGCGTACCCTCTAATTCCCGCGCCCGGACAACCGGGCGGGTATTTCAACGTTCCCGCGCTACTGATTACTATTCTTGTGACCCTGATCCTGGTGCGCGGCGCCAAAGAAAGCGCTGGCGCGAATACGACCATGGTCCTGATCAAGATCGCCGCGATTCTGCTGTTCTGTTTCGGCGCGGCCAAGGCCATTCGCCCGGATAACTGGCATCCCTTCGCCCCCAACGGCTTTTCCGGCATTCTGACTGGTGCGTCAATTGTATTCTTCACCTACATCGGGTTCGATTCCGTTTCTACGGCGGGCGAGGAGTGCAAAAATCCGCAGCGGGATCTGCCGATTGGGATCATGACCACGCTGGTGGTTTGCACCATTCTCTACGGTTCCGTGTCCCTGGTGCTGACTGGCATCATGCGCTTCGATCAGCTCGGAACCAGTTCTCCGGTTGCGGATGCACTGAAGGCGCTCGGGTATAACAGGCTGAGGGTGATCGTCACTGCTGGCGCACTGATGGGGATGCTTTCCTCGCTCCTGGTTTATCAGTATGGCCAGGCTCGCGTCTGGTTCGCGATGTCTCGAGACAAACTCCTCCCGGGATTATTCTCAAGGGTCCATAAGCGCTTCCGGACCCCGCACATCAGCACCTGGATCGCGGGCTTCTTCGTGGGGATTCCGGCGGGAATTTGGGACATCGACACGCTCGCGGAGTTGTCGAACATCGGCACTCTCTTTGCCTTTATCCTGGTGTCGGCCGGCGTGATCGCTCTGCGCCGGTCGGAACCCGAACGGCCTCGCGTTTTTCGCGCCCCGCTGGTTCCTCTGGTGCCGATCCTCTCCATTATCTGCTGCCTTATCTTGATGATGGGACTGCCGCTGCTCACTTGGCTTCGTTTTTTCACTTGGCTGATCATCGGGCTATTCATCTACTTCCTGTACAGCAAAAAGCGCAGCGAGCTTGCTGGGTGAGGTTGATAAGATAAAATTCTAGTTGCTGACAAAATCGAATATTTTCGGGCTGCTCTCGTTTCTCTGTCCAGCCATGCTGTGGAGCCAGGCGTCGACTGTTCAGGCTGTTCGCTTCCACACCAACCTGGGCGACATCGACGTTTCGCTGCTCGTCAACTCCGCGCCCAAGACGGTGGCCAATTTCCTGAACTACGTCAACCGGGGCGACTTCAACAACTCCATCATTCACCGTTCGGTACTAGGCTTCATTTTCCAGGGCGGCGGTTTTCAGCTCGTAAATCATAACCCTGTCACGATCAACGCCGATCCGCCAGTCGTCAACGAGTACAGCGTTTCAAATACGCGCGGCACTCTCGCGATGGCTAAACTCGGCACCGATCCGAACAGCGCCACCGACCAATGGTTCTTCAACGAAGCTGACAACTCGTCGAATCTGAACAACCAGAACGGCGGGTTCACTGTTTTTGGGCGTGTCGCGAATACAGCTAGCTTAGCGGTGATGGATAAGATCTCGGCTGTGCCCGTGCCCAGCCCGGGACCTTTCGCCTCGCCATTTGACCAGATCCCGCTGCAGAACTACACCGGAGGACAGCCAACCGACGACCAATTCGTGATCGTGGTTTCAGTGACGCCCATCGACGTACCAACACCCGCCATTGCTCCCAACGGCATCGTGACGGCGAGCGGTTTTGGAGGCTTCCCGGCGGCGGCTCCTGGATCTTTCATCGAAATCTACGGCACCAATTTGGGAGGGGATGCCCGGGGATGGGCGACCAGCGATTTCGTCAGCGGCAACGCGCCAACTTCGTTAGGAGGTGTCACAGTTTCGGTGAATGGACGACCGGCTTACGTCAACTACGTGAGCGCCACCCAGGTGAACGTGCAGATACCCGGCATCACTCCGAGCGGCTCCGTACCGGTGATCGTAACCTATCAAGGTTTGTCAACTCCGGCTGCGATGCTCACCATCAAGCCGTTGGAGGCAGGGTTGCTCGCGCCCGCGAACTTCAACGTGGGTGGTAAACAATACGTCGTAGCGGTGCATCCTGGCACCGGGGCGCTGGTCAGCAATGGCAAGGTTCCCGGAATCCCGGCGGCTCCCGCTGCACCGGGTGAGACGCTCGTTTTCTACGGGGTAGGATTTGGCCAGGTAACCCCGAGCAGCGTTCCCATTGCCGGACAAATCGTGCGTGCGCCGAGCGCTTTGACCACGCCCGTGCAGTTCAACATAGGTCAAACTTCCGCGCTGATCACCTATGCGGGCCTCACCCAGGGTTTGGTGGGAGTCTACCAGTTCAACGTCACGGTTCCAGCCGATGCGGCCACTGGCGATCTGCCCCTTGAGGTCGTTCTGGGCGGCCAAACTTTGCCACAGACGTTGTTCCTATCGGTGCAGGCACCATCAAAATAGCGCATGTCCGACCCTGGACGAATTCGCTTCGGTCTGTTCGACTTCGATCCCGCTACCCATGAGCTTCGTCGCGAGGGAGCAGCCCTTCGTCTCCAATCTCAGCCAGCTCACGTTCTAGCGCTCTTGCTCGCTCAGGCGGGCGAAGTTGTCACTCGGGAATCATTGCGAGAAGCGATTTGGGGCACCGAAACATTCGTTGATTTTGATCGCGGCCTGAACTTTTGCATCACTCAGATTCGCTCCGCGCTCGGAGATTCGGCCCAATCTCCGCGTTTTATAAAAACGCTCCCAAAACGGGGATATCAATTCATCGCTCCTATCGCGTCTACGGCTGCCGCAGCCCCGATCATGCGACCTCTGGTGTCCAAAGGACGTGTGGCCATACTCTCCGCAGTGACTGCGGTCGTGATCGCGTTAGTAGTGTTTGCGCTCCCGCAACCGCCCATTACGGTTGCGGTCACGCGCTTCGACAATCAGACCGGGAATCCAGAGTTTGACCGACTCGCGGACGGCCTTACAGATCAAGTGGTGGCGGAGCTGACGGCGGCGGGATCGAAACGGTTCGCGGTGATTGGGAACGCTGCCATTCTGAGACTGCCCAGAGAAAAGCGCGATTTGCTCGCCATCGGTTCGTCGCTGAAGGCCGGTTATGTAGTGCTTGGTCAAGTCCAGCGGGGGTCGACCGGTGTTCTTGTGCTTGCACATTTAATCCGCCTCCCGGAGCAGACCCACGTCAAGGTATTCCGCGCGGATTCCGACAGCGGCGATCTGGCACGGCGCATTGGAAATGAATTCGCGCCACGCATTACGCCTCACCGCGCTCTGTAAGCTGATGAAAAAACAAACGCTTGCTAACTCACATCTTTCTCACACGCATCTAAGGCCGTGAGGCTTGCCCTGAGATTGCCCGAATTCTAGGATGGCTGAGAGGACTTCTATGAAACATTCGTCGTTACGGCGCACCCTTATCAAATTCGCGCCCCTGAGTCTTGCCTTGCCGAATGCGTCAGGCGCAACAACGCCGGATTCATCCAGCATCTCACCCATATTCCCCACGCAATCGCCCGATCTGGTGCGCGAGATGGTGACCGTGGCCCACTTCAATCTCAAGCGAGTTCGCGAACTCGTGGAAGCTCGTCCGGCTCTCGCCAAGGCATCCTGGGACTGGGGATTCGGCGATTGGGAAACCGCGCTCGGGGCCGCCTCGCACGTGGGCAACCGTGAAATCGCTCTGTACCTGCTCGGCAAAGGAGCACCCCCGACTCTTTTCTCGGCCACGATGCTGGGGCAACTGGACGTGGTAAAGGCGCTGGTCGCCGCTCATCCTGAAGTTCAGCGGGTGACCGGTCCCCACAGCATCAGTCTGTTATCGCACGCCAAGGCGGGAGGATCGTCGGCTCAGGAAGTATTGAAGTACCTGGAAGCGCTGGGCGGAGCGGATGGCAAACCTTCGGTGCCCATCACAGAGCAAGAAATGACTGCTATCGCAGGATCATACGCCTTCGGCGTCGGACCTACCGAACGCATCGACATCTCGGTCAATAAAGGTCAACTGCTTTTCACCCGGGCCGGAACCACCGCACGACGCCTATTCCCACTGAGCGACCGAGCGTTCTATCCGGCTGGATCCAGCGCTGTACAGATCCGCTTCGCGGGTGATGCGCCCAATATGTCTCTGTCAGTTCACGACCCCGATCTGGTACTGACCGCGCGACGTCAAGGCTCGAAGTAACACCGCGCCAACACCGGCGGATCGGGACTTTCAGATTATCTTCAGACAGGAATGTTATCGTTTGTATGGAACTTACGCACCCGCGCAGAGTCATACCAAACGACCGATGCTTCGAACGATTACAACCGCGCTGGTGATGCTGTTTTTGCTTGCTTCCGCGAGGGCCCAGTCCCCGACGCCACCTCCGGGAAGTGCCGGAAAAGCTCCGCCTGGTGCCGCGGGCCAGGCACCTCCGGGGGCAGCATCTCCCCAACAGCCTAACCCTCCCAACACCCCTGCCGGACCAATCTCCCTCGACCTCGCCGGAGCGCTGCAGCGCGCGCGCGATTACAGTCAACAGTTTCTCTCCTCGGGGCTTGCGGTGCAGCTGGCGCGCGAGGATCGGGTCCAGGCGAAAGCTGCTTTCTATCCTACGGTCAACGTGCTAAATCAAATGATTTACACCCAGGGGAACGGAACTCCTTCGGGTGTTTTTGTTGCCAACGACGGCGTGCATATTTACAATGAGCAAGCCGTGGTTCACGAGGAACTGTTTTCCCTAACCAGGCGAGCGGAGTATCGAAGGGCACTGGCAGCCGAGGTGACTGCCCGCGCCAGGCAAGACGTGGCGGCTCGCGGCATCGTTTCCACCGTGGTGCAAGCCTATTATGGTCTCATCGCGGCGCAGCGCCACCTAACCAACGCCAAGAGCTCTCTCGACGAAGCCCGACGCTTTCTGGACATTACGCAAAAGCTGGAGAAGGGAGGAGAAGCCGCGCACGCCGACGTGATCAAGGCCCAGCTTCAAGCTCAGCAGCGCGAGCGTGACTTGAGCGAGGCTCTACTCGCGATCGACAGAGCGAAGGCTGGGTTGGGCGTCTTGTTATTTTCAGATCTGTCACAAGAGTTCACGCTCGCTGATGACCTCAAGAACGAAACTGCGCTGGCGCCCTTTAACGAATTGCAGGCCGCCGCGCTGGCCCATAGCCCGGATCTGCGGGCCGCTCAGGCTACTCTACAACAGTCCCAGTTCGGAATCTCGGCCGCGCGCGGGGCTTACTACCCGTCGCTAATGATCGATTATTTCTACGGGATCGATGCGAATGTTTTTGGCATCCATGGTCCCGGAGACCGTAAGAACTTGGGTTCTGTTGTGCAGGGGACCGTCACGGTTCCGGTTTGGAATTGGGGCGCCACGCAGAGCAAGGTTCGCCAAGCCGAACTCACGCAGCGCCAGGCGCAGGTGGATCTTCAATTCGCTCAGCGGCAACTGCAGGCGAGCCTGAACTTCTACTATCTGGAAGCCCAAGCCTCACGCGCTCAACTGGAATCGCTCCGGTCATCCGCAGACCTTTCGAGCGAGAGCCTGCGGCTGACTATTCTGCGGTATCAAGCCGGAGAAGCTACCGCTCTTGAAGTGGTGGACGCTCAGAGCACGCTGGCTTTGGCGCGAAACGCTTACGACGACGGCTTGACGCGCTATCGGGTTGCGCTCGCCGCCTTGCAAACAATCACGGGAACGCTCTGATCCATGTCCACTAGCATAAACAGTAGAATCGTCGCCATCTTGCCCCTGGTGATTTGGATCGCAGCCTGCAAGAAGGAAGCGCCGAAAGAGGCGGAACCCGTGATCCCAGTGGAGGCGATTGCAGCCAAGCGCGATTCCATCCGACGCCTGATCACCGCCGAGGGTATCCTTCACCCCAAGGATCAGGCGAGCATCATGCCCAAGATCAGCGCGCCCGTCCGAAAGTTCTACGTCAACCGAGGCGACCACGTGAAGGCCGGTCAGCTTGTTGCAGAGCTTGAGAGCCGTGACCTCGCTGCCGCAGTGACGGATGCCAAGGGCACTTACGAGCAAGCTTCGGCTGCCTATCGAAATACGTCTTCCGCTACTGTGCCGGACGAACTAGTGAAGGCGCAGCAGGACGCCAACGCCGCGAAGCAATCCATGGACGCAACTCAAAAGGTGCTGCAAAGCCGTCAGCAGTTGTTGAACGAGGGGGCGCTTGCCCGCCGTCTGGTAGACGAAGCGGCAGTGTCCTACGCACAAGCCAAGAGCACCTACGAGACAGCCCAAAAACATCTGGAATCGTTACAGAGCGTCGGCCGGCATGAAGAAGTTAAGGGTGCCGCCGGCCAACTCGAATCGGCCAAAGGAAAATACGATGCGGCGTCAGCCCAGCTTTCGTACTCGTCAATCCGCAGTCCCATTAGCGGAGTAGTCGCCGATCGCCCGTTGTTCCCGGGAGAGATCGCCAGTGCAGGTTCGCCCGTCCTGACGGTCATGGACGTGTCGCGCGTGATCGCCCGAGCGAACATTCCGGTCTCGCAAGCCTCTTTCATAAAGGTTGGAAATCCCGCGACCATGGCGCAGACCGATGCAGATATTCAGGCTCCCGGCAAGGTGACCGTTGTTAGCCCTGCGGTGGATGCAAACAGCACCACGGTTGAGATCTGGGTGGAAGCGCCGAATCCAGGCGAACGTCTGCGGCCTGGTGCAACCGTTCATCTATCCATACTTTCCGCAACGATCAACGACGCGCTCGTGATCCCGCCCGATGCATTGCTGCCTTCCCCGACTGGTGGAACATCGGTAATGGTGGTGGGAGCCGATTCCTCGGCGCACGAGCATAAGGTGGACGTCGGCGCGCGCGAGGTCGACAAAGTGCAAATAACGAAAGGGCTCAAGGAGGGCGAGAACGTAGTCACCGTGGGCGGAGTCGGCCTTCAGGACGGCGCGAAAGTTCACATCAAAAAGCCGGGCGAAAAGGACGAGGACGACAAGAAAGACGAGAAGGGCAAAGGCCAGAAATGAGCGAGGTTGAATCCGAGCACTGGAGCGCTCGCCACGGCAAATCCATCATCTTCGTCATTCTCACGCTGATCGCCGTAGGCGTGTACCTTGCGTTCACCATTCCCATCTCGGTCTTTCCACAGACCAACTTCCCGCGCATCCTAATAGGAATCGACAACGGAGTTGCTCCTATTGATCAGATGCTCGTCACGGTGACGCGCCCGATTGAGGAAACAGTCCGCTCGGTGCAGGGGATCCAGAAAGTTCAATCGATCACGAGCCGGGGCTCGGCGGAAGTCGACTTATTTTTCGCCTGGGGCATCGATATGTTCCAAACGCTGGAGATGGTAAACGCGGCGCTCGCCCGCGTGCAGTCTAGTTTGCCGCCGAACGCTAAGATCACATCCAACAGATTGACTTTCGCAGCTTTCCCCATCCTGGGCTACAGCCTAACGTCGGACACGGTTCCGCAGATCCAGCTCTGGGAGATGGCTACGTACGATATCAAGCCTCTGCTGAATCGCGTGGTGGGTGTTGGGACCATCGTGGTGCAGGGCGGTCAAGTGCCGGAGTTTGAGATCCGGCCGGATCCGGCCAAACTTCTGCAGGCGGGCGTCACCGTGCCGATGATTACCGATGCCGTAAAAAAGAGCAATCTAATCGACTCGCCGGGCCTCGTTGAAGCTAACCATCAGTTGATCCTCAGCCTCGTCAGCGGACAAGCGCGCACCCCCGAAGAGCTTTCGGCCATCGTTGTGAAGAGCACCCAAGCCGGAATCCCGATTCACATTGGGGACATTGGGACTGTGCATCCTTCGGTGCAACCCGTGTACACCGTCGTGACCGCTAACGGCAAGCCTGCCGTGCTGCTGAACATCAATCGCCAACCGGATAGCAATACCGTGGCAGTGGCCGACGAGATCCACGCCCAAATCGACCAGATCCGGAAGAGCCTGCCGCACGGCGTCCAGATTACGCCTTTTTACGACCAATCGGAACTGGTGCGAGCTTCGATCAGCAGCGTTCGCGATGCGATTCTGCTGGGGCTGTTGCTGGCTGGAATCATTCTGGTCCTTTTCCTGCGAGATTGGGGCACGTCCCTCGTTGCTGGACTCGTGATCCCGGCAACCATCGCCATCACGTTCATCGCTCTGCGCGCTTTGGGCCAAAGCTTCGATTTGATGACCCTCGGCGGGCTTGCGGCGGCGGTTGGTCTCGTCATTGACGACGCGATCGTTGTCGTGGAAAATATCGTTCTGCATCGCGATGCGGGCCAGAACCGATCAGAGGCTGTTCGCAGCGCCATGAGCGAGATTCGAACTCCGCTGATTGGATCCACCATCACTCCTATCGTTGTATTCCTACCGTTGGTATTCATCAGCGGGGTGACTGGTACATTCTTTCGGGCACTCGCCATCACCGTCGGTGTCGCGCTGCTTACCTCGCTTGGGCTTGCGTTGACGTGGACGCCGACTCTCAGCAACCTCCTGCTCGGAACCCGCAAGACGAAGGCGGGCGAGGCACCGGAAGGTCATGCCGAAAACGGTGCGGTCATGTCGCGTCTGATTCGCATCTACGAGCGCGTGCTCACCGGCGCGCTGGAACGGCCAATTCTTCTCGTTCTGTTTTGCGTACTTCTCGTCGGCGCGTCCTTCCTTTGTTACCGCTCTCTTGGTTCTGACTTGATGCCCGCGATGGACGAGGGTGGATTTATTCTCGATTACATCATGCCCGCGGGTTCGTCGCTCTCAGAAACGAATCGGGTGATTTCTCAGGTGGAAGAGATGCTGCGCAAGATTCCAGAGGTGGAAAGCACTTCCCGTCGAACAGGCCTTCAGTTAGGGCTTGCCGCGGTTACTGAAGCGAATACCGGGGATATTTCGGTAAAGCTGAAGAGCAAGCGTTCGCGGGCCATTGATGAGATCATCGCCGAGGCTCGTGAGAATGTGGGGAAGCAGCAGCCTCTGCTCCAGGTTGAATTCATTCAACTCTTGCAGGACATGATCGGCGACTTGACCAGCGCGCCCGAACCGATCCAGATCAAAATGTTCTCTCAAAACCCGGCACTGCTAAACCAGTGGGCCCCGCAGGTCGGAGAAGCGATCAAGAAAGTTCCGGGGGTAGTGGACGTTCTCAACGGAATCGACAATACGATCAGCGGGCCTGCGATTACCTTCAACGTCAATCCGACGGTTGCGGCCCGCGCGGGCTTTACTGCCGAAGAGGTGGAACTGGATGCGAGCGCAATCATGCAAGGGGAACCTGCTACAGCGCCCGTTGTTTTGAACGACCGGTCATATACGGTTCGCGTGCGGTTTCCTGACGAATCCCGCGCCAGTCTGGAGGCCATGCGGAATACTTTGCTCACCAGTTCCACGGGTAAGACAGGAACCCTGGGATCGCTCGCCGATATCGTGGAAACACCGGGCCAGAGTCAGATTCGCCGCGAGGATCTGCAACGCGACGTGGCCGTGACGGGTCGGTTGGAAGGCACCAATCTGGGCGCGGGCATCGCCGGCGTAAAGAAGGCGGTGGCCGCACTCAACATACCAGCCTCGATCCGGATCGAGTACGGGGGAGCGTATGCAGAGCAGCAGCGCTCGTTCCATGATCTGGTGGTGGTGTTGATTCTAGCTGTGGTCCTGGTGTTCACCGTGCTGCTGTTCGAGTTCGGCAACTTTGGAGCTGCCATCGCGATCGTGGCATCGGCACTGCTCTCGACATCCGGCGTGTTCCTTGCGCTGCTGATCACGGGTAAGACGTTCAACATCTCGTCGTGTATGGGTCTGATCATGGTGATCGGCATTGTCGCCAAGAACGGAATCTTGCTGCTGGATGCCGACCAGAAGTTTCGCGCGGAGGGAAACGAGCCGGAAAAAGCGATGATTATGGCAGGCGAGCGCAGGCTCCGGCCCATTCTGATGACGGCGCTCGCGACCATGGCAGGCATGATACCGCTCGCGCTTGCGATCGGGGCCGGCTCGCAGATGCTGCAGCCGCTGGCGATCGCGGTGATCGGCGGGATCATGGCGTCAATGGTTCTGTCGCTGATCGTTACGCCCGCGGTTCGATTCTATTTAGGCGGGCGAGGGTAATCCGCGAATTCGACGTCCAGGTAAATTTCGCGGAGCAGGATGTCGCAGCCTACGCTTGCGAACCGGGCCTGCGACTCCAACCCCGTGTATGGCTGTACGATCCAGTCTCCGCTGTCCATGCGGCGAAAGACTTCCACCGACGGCTTGACTTGCGATACCAGGACGTATTCTCGCAGCGTCGAAATCGAGCGGTACTGCCAAAATTTGAATCCGCGGTCCAACGCTTCGGTGGATTTCGAAAGAACTTCGACGATCATGGTCGGGTTCAAAAGAGTCGTTTCGTCGTCGGTCACTTCCGGAGGACCGCACACCACCGAGACGTCCGGATAGGTGTACAGCCCGTCTGGACCCACGTGTATTCGCATGTCGCTGTTGAGGACGGAGCAACGACCCCTAAGGGCGGCTCGCAGTTCGGCCGCGAGGTTGACAGCGATCCTGCCATGCTGCATGCGGCCCCCTGCCATGCCATGCGGCACTCCACCCAGCGGCCACATCATGCCTTGGAAGTATTCGCTTTTATATTCAGCCTCGCGCTCGATTTCCAGGTACTGCTTGACCGTTATGTAGGGAACAGGTTGGGCCGACATGGATCTGCTACCAGCTTACCGCCGGAGCTGAATGCCGCGCGACGCCGGACTCTTGATTACCCGGGCTCCTAACAACTGAGGCGATCCGAGTCTCGGTTCCATGGATCAGCCTCGACCAGAGGGTGTCCGGATCGGAATCGAACACCAAGTTCGCATTACCCGGAAAAACGTGCCATGCGCCAGCCTCAATTTCGTTTTCGAGTTGCTCGGAAGCCCAGCCGGTATAGCCTAAGTACAGTCGAAACTTGTCGGCGGGAACCTTGTCCGCGAGCAGCTTCTGCATTCGCGATCGGTCGGAAACCATCAGGGGCTTGGAACCTGATCGCAGCAACGCCAGGACCACTCCCTTTTCAACCGGACCTCCTAGAAACACGGGTTCGGATCGTCCCTTCGCCGCCCTCCATTCGCCCATCATGCGGGAGATGGGCACGTCGGTGCGGCGGTTGACGATGAGTCCCACAGTGCCGTCTTCTTCGTATTTGGTAACGAGAATTACGGTTTCGAAGAAGTTGGAATCACGCATTTCACGGTCAGCTACCAGCAGGCACCCCGCCTCGAGTTCGATGTCTCCGGGCAATTGCGCCAATAGCAAAGGGGCCGCGATCGCCAACGCGATGAACGGCAAACATCTCATATTTTCCATTGTCCCACTCCACCGGGGCTAACCGAATCAAAACGGTATCGTATTAAGTAAGCATGACCAGCCTTCTCCCAGACCTGCGCTTCGCCCTGCGCACAATTCGGCGTAGCCCGCTGTTTGCCTCCATCGCCATCCTCTCTCTGGCATTGGGAATCGGTGCCAACACGGCGATATTTACCCTGATGGATCAAATTATGTTGCGGCTGCTCCCGGTGAAGGATCCCGACTCGCTGGTTATGCTCTATCAGCGCGGAAACCACAACGGCAGCAACATGGGCGATCGCATGCATTCCTACCCCATGTACCAGGATTTCCAGAAGAAGGCTGCTCCGTTGGCGGAGGTGCTGTGCCGGCGTCTCCTGTCCACTTCGGTCAGCGTCGATAACCAGACCGAGCGCGTCCAGGCCGAGATGGTATCCGGCAACTACTTCAGCATGCTCGGAGTGAAACCCGCCGCGGGCCGCGTGTTTAACTCTCAGGAGGATGATCGCGTCTACCGGGGTCATCCAGTGGTGGTGCTGAGTTTCGATTACTGGGTAACTCGCTTTTCGCACGATCCAAGGGTTGTCGGGAAGAAAATCCTGGTGAACAACTATCCGATGACCATCGTCGGCGTGTCCGCTCCGGGGTTTTCCGGACTCGACCCCGCCGTTTCCCCCCAAATCCGAGTGCCCATCTTGATGAAATCGGTAATGCTGCCCGAGTGGGGGTGGCTGGAACCTGCCGACCGGCGCTCAAGATGGGTGCAGGTGTTCGCCCGTTTGAAGCCGGGTTACACGGTGCAGTCTGCCCGGGCGCCCCTGCAGGGCTTGTTCCATCAAATCCGTGAATATGAAACGACCCTTCCGGCTGCAAAGGACTGGTCCGCCTTTTCCCGCGATCAGTTTCTGAAGGGCACGATGAACGTCGAACAGGCCGCGGCCGGTTATTCGCAACTTCGAAACAGCTTCTCGAAGGCTCTGATCGTTCTGATGTGCATGGTGGGCTTGGTTCTGCTAATCGCCTGCGCGAACGTCGCCAATCTGATGATTGCCCGTGCCTTCGCACGCCAGAAGGAGATTGCAGTCCGGTTGTCTGTCGGGGCATCTCGAGGCAGGCTGGTGCAACAGTTGCTGGTGGAAAGCTTGCTGCTATCTTTCGCCGGCGGGTTAGCTGGCGCTGCCTTAGCTGTCGGCATGACGCGCGGACTGCTGGCGCTGATACCCAGCGACGAAAATCCTCTCCTGATCCGGGCGGAACCGGATATGCGGATCTTGTTATTCACGCTGGGTCTGACGCTGGTCACCAGTCTGATCTTCGGTTTGGTGCCGGCCCTTCGAGCCAGCAATCCCGATCTCTGGACGACGTTGAAAGACGCCGTCGGATCCATCGCCGGCGCAGGCGGGTCGTTGTTCCTACGCAAGGGCTTGGTTGCTACCCAGGTGGCGCTCAGCTTCCTGTTGCTGTTCGGGGCGGGCCTGTTCGTGCGCAGCCTTCAGAACTTGCAATCGGCCGACACGGGATTCCGCGACCTCGACAACCTCGTCACATTTCAGTTATCGCCAGCGATGAACGGATACGACGCCCCGCGCACGATGAACTTCTACCAGCAACTCCTCGAGAATATTCGCGGGCTTCCGGGCGTGAAATCGGCGGCCACAGCATCCGTGTCCGTGCTGAGCGGCGACGAATGGGACAGCTCGACATCTGTGGAAGGCCACAAGTTTGCGGATGGCGAAGACATGCAGGCGTTCATGAACGCCTTTTCTCCGGGCTACTTCGAGACGATGGGCATCCGTCTGGTCGAAGGTCGCGACTTCGACCGGCGGGATGTGAAAGAAAAGTCCAAGGTGGCGATCGTCAACCAAAGCTTCGCGCGGCACTTCTTTGGAGCAAAGAGTGCGGTCGGGCGGCACCTTGGACGCGGAGGCGGACCAAATCCAAAGTTCGATACCGAGATTATTGGTGTGGTGGCGGATTCACTCTACGAAGGGCCGCGCGCAGGCGTGCACCGTCAGGTTTTCGTGCCAAACTGGGGTAATGGCGCCGTCGCCTTCTATGTGCGAACCGCATTGGGCTCGCCCCAGACATACTCTGCGTTGCGCAGCGAGGTGAAGAAACTCGATGCGGCGATGCCCGTATATCAATTGAAAACTGTGGCGGCGCAGCTGGACCAAACGCTGATGACCGAGCGGCTGATCGCCCTGTTGTCGGCGGGTTTCGGCATCCTCGCCACACTACTCGCATCCCTCGGTCTGTACGGGGTGATGGCGTTCGCGGTGGCTCGGCGCACGAAGGAAATAGGAGTTCGCATGGCGCTGGGAGCATCGCAAGGTTCGGTGATCTGGCTCGTGTTGAAGGAAGTGATGCTGCTGGTGGGAATCGGCTTAGCGGTTGGCATCCCGGCAGCGATCGGATCTGGACGATACGTCTCTACGCAACTCTACGGCATCAAGGCGAACGATCCCTGGATCGGCGGGATGACGGTGATCTTATTATTGTTGGTCTCGTGCGCCGCAGGACTCATCCCTGCGCATCGGGCCAGCCGGATCGATCCGATTCGGGCGTTGCGCTACGAATAGGGGCCGCAGCGGGTAGAAGGGTCAGTCGTAATTCCTGCGGACATAGTTGCGCATGCCCCGAAGCTCGCTACTCTTGCCGCGTCTGAACGCGAGAACAGCCCAAACCACGGCCACCAAGGGGAACACGAGCCAACCGTACCGCATCAGTTTTGATTTTACCTGTACTGTTGGACGCAACAGTCGGACCCAACACAACTTTGCGCTTTGGTTGCGCTTGGGATATGATTTCAGAAACCGAGGAGGTTGGTCCAAGTTGATGACACACTCTCGTCTACCTTTCGCAGCTTGCGTTTTTCTGGCCTTCTGCGTTCCGCAAGGGCTCTACTCACAGGCCGTTTATGGAAGCATCGATGGCACCGTTCTCGATTCATCGGGAGCAGCGGTCAGCGGAGTAAAGATCACGATCCGCAACCTCGACCGCGATGTGGTGAATGAAACTACAACCAATGAATCCGGCAACTATAGCCAACGATACTTGATCGCTGGCAAGTATCAGGTTCGAGCGGAAGCGCCTGGATTTCAGGCTTACGTCCAGGACAACGTAAGCGTGTCAGTCGATTCGGTCGCTCGGGTTGATATGAAGCTTACGGTTGGAGAGGTCAGCCAGACCTTGGAAGTTCGCTCGGAAGTGCCCATGCTGAAGACCGAGCGCAGCGACGTTGCCACCACCTACAACCAGAAAGCGGTTGCGGAACTGCCAATCCTCAGCCGCCGATTCACGAATTTTCAATTGCTCACTCCGGGCGTTTCGCTCTGGCCGGTCAGCCTCACGGCGGCCTCGCCGGAAAATCCGCAGGGGTCATACAGGCTTCTGGTGAACGGTCAGAGCTTTGCTGGCGTTTCGCACCTCCTGGATGGTACCGACAATCACGATGCGGTGCTGGGTTGGATCGTTATCAATCCGACGCTCGAGTCCGTCACCGAAGCCAAGGTGACGACGGCTGATTTCGACGCCGAGTTCGGAACCTCGGCGGCGGCGGTTGTGAGTTCGCAAACAAAGTCCGGAACCAATGCGCTGCATGGGAGCGCCTTCGAGTTTCTGCGCAACGATCACCTGCAGGCCCGCAACCCGTTCACGCAATCGCTGCCAATCTTTGGCAGCAACGGGCGTAGCATTCCGGTGACGCAGTGGAACCAGTTCGGCGGCTCCATCGGCGGCCCGATCAAGAAGAACAAGCTCTTCTATTTTGGCGACTATCAGGGGTCGCGCCGCAATACTGGTGGCAGCGTACTATTGCGCTTGCCCTCCCTGGCCGAGCGGACCGGCGACCTCAGCGGTCTGGGTCTCGCGATTTACGATCCGGGCACATCGACCAATGTCGCGCCTGCCAATCGTGTCCAGTTTCCGGGCGGCCTGATTCCTGCTAACCGTATCTCTCCCCAAGCCATGAAACTCCTCCATCTGCTTCCGGCGCCTAACGTTGCGGCGTCGAAGGATCAGCCAAACTACGCGGGATCCGGGGCGGTCAATTTCAACGATGACGCAGCGAATACCCGCGTCGATTACTACGTCACTGAAAAGCTTCACGCCTTCGGCCGCTACAGTTTGGCGAACTTCAAGATTAATTCGCCGGGAATCTACGGCGTGGCGGGGGGGCCAGGTTACGACCCGAGCGGCGGTGTGAGCGCATTCGCGGGCCAGTCGACGTCGCTGAATCACAGTGTCGCGGCGGGTTTCGATTACGTCCTAAATCCGAATCTGTTCACGGATTTCCGGTTTGGGTTCTTCCGCTACCAGGTGCATGTGGTCCCTAACGGCGAGGCCGACGCTCCTGCCACTGCGGCGGGCATTCCAGGATTGAACCTCGATACCAACTTCACGGGTGGAATGCCAGCCTTCTTCATCAACGACTACGGAAACGGCTTATTCAAGTTTGGGTACGCGCTGGGCGTGAATGGCTGCAATTGCCCGCTGATCGAAAATGAAAAGCAGATTCAGTTCGTGAATAACTGGTCGAAGATCCAAGGCAATCACACGTTCAAATTCGGCGCCGATATCCGGCAAGCCTACAATCTCCGCGTCCCCAGCGATCAGCATCGAGCTGGGCAGTTGAGCTTCAATGCCGCAGGGACCCAGGGACCCAACGGCGGGGGATCGGGACTCGCTACTTTCCTGCTAGGAGACGTGCAACTGTTCCAACGTTACGTCAGCACCGTAAATGACGCGAGCGAGAAGCAGAATCGCTGGTTCTTCTACGGGCAAGACACGTGGCGGGTCACTCAGAAACTTACAGTTAATTACGGCCTTCGCTGGGAGCTATATCGGCCGCAGACCGTGAACGGACCAGGAAAAGGCGGCTACGTGGACCTTGGAACTGGCGAGGTTCTGGTCGCCGGTTCGCAGGGCGTCGGATTAAATCTCAATATCAAAGGCCGACTCACCGATCTCGGTCCGCGCGTGGGGCTGGCTTATCAGCTCAATCCCAAGACCGTCATACGGAGCGGGTACGGGCGCGGCTACGATCTGGGGGTCTTCGGGTCGATCTTCGGGCATAACGTGACCCAGAACCTGCCTGTCCTTGGCATCCAGACTAACGCGCCGGCCAACAACTACGACACGGTCTTCACGCTTGCGAACGGGCCGACGACGTTCAGCCCGGGCACGTTGTTGGACTCACAGAAGAAGGGTCCGAACGGGCGGCCTTTGCTGCCTAACGGAGTCACACCCTTCATCATTTCGCAGGACATGCGGTTGCCCACGGTAGATGCATGGAATCTCACGGTTCAGCGCCAGCTCACGGAGAGCATCACGCTCGAGGCCGCCTATGTGGGGAACAAAGGCACCCATGTGTTCGCGGGCACGGGCGGAGACTACGATCCAAACCAAGCGACGCTGGTCGGATATCCGGCACTTTCGACAAATCAGCGCAAACCATACTTTCAGAAATTCGGGTGGAGCCAGAGTCTTCGGTATTTCGCCAGCGATGCCAGCAACAATTACAATTCGCTGCAAGTGAAAGTGGAAAAGCGATTCTCGACGGGTCTCCAGATGCTTTCGCACTATACCTGGTCGAGGAACATGGATTTCACGGGAACCTATTATCCAGTGGATGCGAAGTACTCGTACGGTCCGGGCGACAACAACCGGGCGCACGCGGTGCTGGTGTCTGCGCTCTGGGAGGTGCCGTTCGGAAAAGGCCGTAAGTTCGGGAGCAACATTTCCAAGCCACTGGATCTAGTGGCCGGGGGGTGGCAGATGAATGGCATCTATAACTGGGCCACTGGCCTTCCCTTTACGCCTAGTTATCAAGCCTGCAACTCTGATCGGGACACTGGATGGTGTCGGCCGGACGTCGCCGCGCTGGGAGCTTGGCAAGCCAGCAACCCCAGTCAATTCGGCTGGTTCAATACTTCCTCAACTCAGTTAACGACCAATGGACAGGTCAGCGGACCTTGGGCTCGTCCTCAGAAGGGCGTTCAAGGCAACGTGGGAAGGAACGCCCTCTGGGGGCCCCACTTCCAGCAATTGGACATGTCGTTCTTCAAGAATTTCGCGGTGACGGAACGCATCCAGCTCCAGTTTCGAGCCGAGTCGTTTAACTTCACGAATCATACGAATCTCGGCCAGCCGAACGGGTGTGTCGATTGTCCGGGGACAGCCGGCCGGATCTTCAATGCGATCGGTAACTACGTGCCGCGTCAGTGGCAAATGGCGACGCGCATAGTATTTTAGCGAGTTTGGGTGTGCAGCAGCCGTAGACCTGGAGCCGGGTAAAAGCCGGCTCTGGGCTCATAATATGTTCACCGCGCGCGCGGCCAGCAGCGCGATCGTCATCAACGAAATCGAGGATTGCACCATCATCATCAGCTTCGCCCAGCGCGACAGCACCGGTGCGTCCGTCGGCGAGAATGCCGTGCTCGCGTTGAATGCAAGAAATAGATAATCCACGAAGCCAGGACTCCAGCAATTTTCGCCGGTCGCAGTTTTCGTCGCTTGGTCCATCATCATCTGCGGAAAAAGAAATGCACCGTCAACATGCTCTCCTCGCAGATCGCGCTGGTTCGGTCCTCCGGCGTCCAGGCGCCAGTACCACGACGCGAACACCAGGACGTTCGTGCTCCACAAAGCCGCCGCCGAGATCAGCAGGGCCTTTGGCGACTCCTTGTGAGCCGGGAGACCCGCGACTAAAAGAGCCAGCGAACCGGCCATAGCCAGTGTCAAAACGCTCAACAGAACGTAACTTAGAATCTGGTTGAGCTTGTGGTTGCCCTTCATCCGCGCAATCACGACCGGAGCCAGCAGCAGCACTACAACGCATAGCAGCAGCCAGCCCGGGATGAGAGTGAGCGATCGCGGCAGGGCCAGATATAGTCCCGCAACCGCGATGCTGGCAACCACCGCCGGCCAACGCGGCTCGGCCGACCTTCCGTCAGGTGAGGTAACATCTAGCTGATTGGTGGCGTCCATCTTTGTAGGCTTCTCAGGATAACTTATTCAGTCGAGCCTGTCTCCAGCGAGCATGACCACGAAATTCACACCCGTTACGGACGAACCGATTACCCCCGCGCCGCCGCGAGTTGCGGAGCCTGCTTCTCGCCCTCGCCGCGCCATCTATTCGTGGCTGTGGTTCTTGATTTTGGCAGGCCTGGCATATGGCGGATTTCGCTATTACCAAGCCTCTCAGCAAAAGCAGCAAGCCGCCTCCGCCGCGCAAGCCGCCAAGCTCAGCAACCGCCCTGTTTCGGTGGTCACCACCGCTGTCACCACCGGCGACATCCCCATCTATTTGCGGGGACTCGGCTCCGTCACGGCCTTCAACACCGTATCCGTGAAGAGCCGCGTTGACGGCCAGCTAATCGCAGTTCACTACACGGAGGGACAGGCCGTCAAGCAAGGCGACCTGCTCGGAGAGATCGACCCCAGGCCGTTTCAAGTCCAGTTGGCGCAGGCCGAGGGGCAGCTTGCCAAAGATGAGGCCCAACTCACCGATGCTCAGGCTAACCTTGCTCGCTATCAGGCGCTCTGGAACGAAAAGGTGATCGCCAAGCAGCAGCTCGACACGCAAGCAGCGACCGTCGGGCAGTCCCAAGGAGCGATCGAGTCGGACAAAGCGACCATCGACAACGCCAAGCTGCAGCTCACTTACGCCAAGATCACGGCACCCATCTCGGGCCGGATCGGCCTCCGGCTCGTAGATGTGGGCAACGTGGTGCATGCTTCGGATCCCAACGGCATCGCGGTCATCTCTCAACTCCAGCCCATCACCGTTCTGTTCAATATCCCGGCCGACAATCTTCAGCCCATTCTGCAAAAGCTGCGGGGCGGAGCGAAGCTCAACGTGGGCGCTTACGATCGCGATGACCGCAATAAGATCGCAACCGGAACGTTGCTCACGGTCGACAATCAGATTGACCAATCCACCGGAACGTCCCGCCTCAAAGCCGTCTTCCCCAATACCGACAATGCGCTCTTTCCGAATCAGTTCGTCAACTGCCGCCTGCTTCTCGAGACCAGGCATGGCGCAGTGATCGTCCCCGCGTCCGGAATTCAGAAAGGTCCGCAAGGCAACTACGTGTATGTGGTGGCGGATGGCAAAGCGACGGTTCGCCCCATCACTACGGGAACCGTGGAGGGCGACAACATCGAGATCGCGCAAGGGCTCAAGGCGAACGAGACCATCGTGATCGAGGGACAAGACAAGCTGCAGGATGGCAGCAGAGTGGATACGCGCGGGCCTGGTGAAAAACCTGCCCGGCGGAGGCGCGCCGAATGAATCCTTCCCGGCCGTTTATTTTGCGGCCGGTCGCGACGTCTCTGCTGATGGCCGGCATCCTGCTGGCAGGCTTCGTCGCGTACCGGCAGCTTCCCGTCTCGGCTTTGCCGCAGGTCGATTATCCGACTATTCAAGTCCTGACTTTCTATCCGGGCGCGAGTCCGGAAGTGATGGCCTCTTCAGTAACCGCGCCGCTTGAACGGCAGTTCGGTCAAGTGCCAGGGCTGCAGCAGATGACCTCCACGAGCTCCTTTGGAAGCTCGGTGGTAATCCTGCAATTCTCTCTGGAGCTGAACATCGACATCGCCGAGCAGGAGATCCAGGCCGCCATCAACGCCTCCGGCTCGTACCTCCCGCGCGACTTGCCGAATCCGCCCATCTACAGCAAGAGCAACCCCGCGGACGCGCCTATCCTCACGCTCGCGCTCACGTCTGAAACGTTGCCATTATCGAAGGTTGAAGACTACGCCGATACTACTCTGGCGCAGAAGATCTCGCAGTTGCCCGGAGTCGGCCTCGTAAGCATCAGTGGCGGACAGCGTCCGGCCGTCCGCATCCAGGCGAATCCCACGGCTCTCGCCGCGTACAACCTCAGCCTGGAAGATCTGCGGCTTGCCATGGGTCAAGCTAATGTGAATCAGGCCAAAGGAAACATTGAGAGCCGGTCGCAGGCTTTCACCATCGGCGCCAACGATCAGTTGCTCTCGAGCAAGGATTATTCGCCCATCATCATCGCCTACCGCAATGGCTCGCCCGTGCGGGTCTCCGACGTTGCGGGCGTAATCGATTCGGCAGAAAACATCCGCCAAGCGGCCTGGGTGAACACGACGCAGGCCGTCATTTTGAACATCCAGCGCCAGCCTGGAGCCAACATCATCTCCGTGGTGGACAAGGTGGAGAAGCTGCTTCCGCAACTCAAAGCTTCGCTGCCGAAGGCCGTGTCAGTTCAAGTGCTGACGGATCGGACCACCACCATCCGAGCTTCGGTCAAAGACGTCCAGTTTGAACTGTTGCTAACTATCGCGCTGGTCGTCATGGTCATCTTCCTGTTCCTGAGAAACCTGTCCGCCACAGTCATTCCGAGCGTGGCCGTACCTCTCTCCATCGTGGGAACTTTCGGCGTGATGTACCTGCTCGGGTACAGCCTGAACAATCTCTCGCTGATGGCGCTCACCATCTCCACTGGCTTTGTAGTGGATGATGCGATCGTGATGATCGAGAACATCACGCGCTATATCGAATTAGGCGATTCGCCGCTTGAGGCAGCGCTCAAAGGCTCCGAACAGATCGGATTCACCATCGTGTCGTTGACCGTTTCCTTGATCGCGGTGTTGATCCCGCTGCTGTTCATGGGCGACATCGTGGGTCGGTTATTCCGCGAGTTTGCCGTTACTCTGGCAGTCACCATTCTCGTCTCTGCCGTCGTTTCGCTCACGCTTACGCCGATGATGTCCGCCTTACTGCTGAAGCATCGCCCGGTCTCCCAGGAAGGCTGGTTCTATCGCGTCTCCGAGCGTTTCTTCGAGTGGGTAATCGCTCGTTATGACACTACCCTGCGCTGGGTGTTGCGCCATCAGCCGCTGACGCTCGTCGTCACCGTTGCGACACTGGTTGCCACTCTTTGGCTCTACATCATCGTTCCAAAAGGCTTCTTCCCGGTCCAAGACACGGGCGTGATTCTCGGGATCTCCGAATCCCGTGAGACGGTCTCCTTTTCTTCGATGTCGGCGTTGCAGAAATCGCTAGCTGCCGTCATTCTCAAGGACCCGGACGTCGAGAGCCTCTCCTCTTTCATCGGCATCGACGGGACCAACGCCACCATCAACACCGGTCGCATCCAAATCAACTTGAAGCCGCTCGACGACCGAAGCGCGAACGCGTCCGACATCATCCGCCGCCTGCAGCCCAAGGTGGCCGCAGTGGACGGGATCACGCTCTACATGCAACCGGTTCAGGATCTCACCGTTGAGGACCGGGTAGCACGCACTCAATATCAATACAGCATCGAAGACGCAGATGCGGCCGAACTGGCCATCTGGGCCCCGAAGCTGGTTCATAAACTGCAGACCCTTCCTCAATTGAGCGACGTGGCGAGCGATCAGCAGACAGGCGGCTTGCAAGCCGAACTCGTGATCGACCGCGACACGGCATCGAGATTCGGGATCACTCCGCAGATGATCGACGATACGCTGTACGACGCCTTCGGGCAGCGGCAGGTATCCACCATCTTCACGCAGCTCAACCAGTATCATGTCGTGCTCGAAGTGGAGCCTAAATTCCAGCGCTCGCCCGATTCATTGAAATCGATCTTCGTTGCATCTTCCACCGGCCCGCAGGTTCCGCTCAGCGAGATTACCAGGTTCGAAGAATATAAGAGTCCGCTCGCGATCACGCACCAGGGTCAATTCCCCGTGGTCACGCTGTCGTTCAATCTCGCGCCTGGCCAATCCCTCGGAGCAGCAGTTAAGGTGATTCATCAAGCCGAGAGCGAAATTGGATTTCCGGCCAGCATACAAGCCAAGTTCGAAGGGACTGCCGCGGCGTTTCAGAATTCGCTGGCGAACGAACCTGTCTTGATCTTGGCGGCGTTAGTCACTGTCTATATCGTTTTGGGCGTTCTCTATGAGAGCTACATTCATCCCATTACGATTCTCTCCACGTTGCCCTCGGCGGGCGTGGGCGCGATCGTAGCTCTTCTGATCACGAAAACTCCGCTAGGAGTCATCTCGCTCATTGGAATTATCCTGCTGATCGGCATCGTCAAGAAGAACGCGATTATGATGATCGACTTCGCGCTCGACGCCGAGCGCAACGAGGGCAAGTCTCCGGACGAATCCATCTATCAAGCCTGCCTGTTGCGTTTCCGGCCCATCATGATGACGACGATGGCCGCGCTGCTAGGAGCAGTCCCGCTAGCCCTGGGGACCGGAACGGGATCGGAACTACGCCGCCCGCTCGGAATAACCATTATCGGAGGACTGGTCTTCAGCCAAGTGTTGACGCTCTACACTACGCCGGTAATCTATCTCTTCTTCGACCGCTTAGCCGTCCGCCTGCGTGGACTCCGCGCCGCCGCCCCTTTACGAGTCCAAACCGAGCCATGATTTACAGACTGGCCACTTCAGCCTTCTGTGGGGCAGCCAATCCTGGCTGCAGCCGGCTTTCAGCCGGCTTCCGTACGATTAGCGCTAGACCAACGAAACTCCTCAGCACAGGCCGCCAATCCCGCCTTCACCGGATTCTGCTCAATATACTTCTTAATCCCCTCAAATTCTTGCTTAGTCCGAACCAAATGGTCATAGCTCTCGTCCTGCCAAAAAGGTCTGCCGCTAACGCCCAAGACTTTATTGGCTTCATAAGCAGTGAACCCCTTCAAGGGCCCGAGCCATCGAGTGGAAACAACGTGCGGCGTCACCAGCATATGGACATGGTTCGGCATGATAACAAACGAATGCAATTCGTACCGGTGAAACTCGGAATCGCCAGCAACCAAAGCTCCCACCACCAACTCCGCAATCTCAGACCGCCGCAGAAAGAACGGACCACGATCAGCCGTGTCCAGAAGTCGATCCATAGCCACAAATGCCCGACCAGCCGTGCTAAGCGCATCCGGCGCGAAGACGCGATTCCCCGGCAAGCTCCCATGCAAGCGGAAAGTCACAAACAGAGGCTCCCCCACGACATCCCAATGCGGCAACCGCCGTTCGTAATGCTTCATGCAATGATGTTGTGGGGAAACTTCACAGCGATTCTCAGAATTAGTAAGAAGCCGCCTGAAAGGCGGCTGCAGCCAGGATTGGCTGCCCCACAAGCATTCAGGCATTCAGCCTGTGACCTAGCATGAGCATCTCCGCCCCCTTTATCCACCGGCCCGTCGCCACCTCACTCCTTACCGCAGGTCTAGCTCTTGCCGGAGGAATCGCCTACACGTTCCTCCCCGTCGCCCCCCTCCCACAAGTCGAATTTCCCACCATCCAAGTATCCGCAGGCCTCCCCGGTGCCAGCCCGGAAACCATGGCATCCTCAGTCGCCACCCCGCTCGAACGTCAATTCGGACGCATCGCGGGCGTTACTGAAATGACCTCCAGCAGTCAGCTCGGCTCCACTGGCATCGTGCTCCAATTCGACTTGAACCGCAATATCGACTCTGCCGCCCGCGACGTGCAAGCCGCCATCAACGCCGCCCGCAGCCAGCTTCCGGCCAACCTCCCCAGCAATCCGAGCTACCGCAAAGTGAATCCGGCCGACGCGCCCATCATGATCCTGGCGCTCACGTCGAACCGCTACGACGCGGCGCGCATGTACGACGCAGCCGACTCCATCCTGGCTCAAAAACTCGCGCAGATCCAGGGCGTCGGGCAAGTAAGCGTTGGAGGGGGCGCAAAGCCCGCCGTTCGAGTCCAGGTAAATCCGTCGGTCCTGAACAGCTACGGCGTAGGCACCGCGCAAATCCGTCTTGCGCTCAACCAGGCAAACGCGAACCGCCCAGTCGGATCGCTGGTCGATCAGACAAATACTTGGGCTATCGACACCACAGACCAGATCAATAAAGCCGAAGACTATAAGAGGCTGATCGTCGGCTACCACAACGGGGCGGCCGTCCGTCTCAGCGACGTCTCAACCGTCGAGGATTCCGTCGAGGATCGCCGCAACGCCGGATCGTCCGATGGCAAGCGCGCCGTTTTGATCATTCTCTTCCGCCAGCCCGGCGCCAACATGATCGACACGGTGGACCGCGTGAACCAACTCCTTCCACGCCTCCGCGCCTCCATCCCGCCCGCCATCAATCTGGAAGTCGTTCTTGACCGCACCACCACCATCCGAGCTTCCATCTCCGACGTGCAGTTCACCTTGATGCTCTCCATTGCACTTGTGATCCTGGTGGTGTTCCTGTTCCTGCGCAACGGCTGGGCCACCATCATCCCGAGCGTCGCCGTTCCACTATCCCTGCTAGGCACGTTCGGAGTCATGTACCTGGTCGGATACAGCCTGGACAACCTCTCTCTCATGGCTCTGACCATCTCCACCGGCTTCGTCGTCGACGACGCCATTGTAGTGATCGAGAACATCTCCCGCTATCTCGAAGAAGGCCTGAGTCCGCTCGCTGCCGCCTTAAGAGGCTCGAAAGAAATCGGCTTTACGGTGCTCTCGATGAGCACTTCGCTAGTCGCGGTTTTCATCCCCATCCTGCTCATGGGCGGAATCGTAGGACGCCTCTTCCGCGAGTTTGCAGTCACCCTTGCCGTGGCCATCGCGGTCTCCCTGGTAGTCTCGCTTACAACCACCCCGATGATGTGCGCGAAGTTTCTCCAGTCTCAGCACAACCGGCAACACGGCCCGCTCTACAACGCCACGGAACGTTTCTTTGACTGGGTATTAAAGGGATACGAACGAACCCTCACGGTCGTTCTCAAGCACCCTCAGTTCACGTTGTCCGTAACGCTGGTCACCATTGCCGTGAACATTTTTCTCTTCATCATTGTTCCTAAGGGATTCTTCCCGCAGCAGGATACTGGACGCATGGGCGGCTCCATCGTGGGCGACCAGGACATCTCCTTCACCGCAATGCGCGAGAAGCTCTCGCAGTTTATTACCATCGTGAAAGCGGACCCAGCTGTGGACCACGTCACTGGCTTCACGGGCGGGGGCACAGCCAACCGCGGCAACATGTTCGTTCAATTGAAACCTTTAGACGAAAGGAAGATCAGCGTGGACGCGGTAATCGCCCGCCTGCGCCCCAAGCTGGCTGCGATTCCGGCCGCGACTTTATTCCTGCAGGCCGTGCAGGATGTACGCGTGGGCGGACGCGGTGGCAACGCTCAATATCAATACACTTTGCGAGGCGACAGCTTCCGCGACCTCGGCACTTTCTCGCTCAAGCTCCTCGCCCAAATGCGCAAGATGCCCGAAATTCGCGACGCCAATTCCGACCAGCAAAGCAAGGGTCTGCAGCTCTCGCTCTCAATTGATCGCGACACCGCTTCGCGGCTGGGAGTGTCGCCCCAACTGATGGACGATGCCCTCTACGACGCTTTCGGCCAGCGCCAAGTCTCCACCATCTACACGCCGCTTAATCAGTACCACGTCGTGATGGAAGTGCAGCTTCCGTTCCAGGCGAGTCCCGACGCTCTCCAAAACATTTATGTGAAGAGCAAGACGGGGGCGGAGGTGCCTCTCAGCGCCTTCGCGCATTACGACCCGACCAACACGTCGCTCGCCGTGAACCACCAAAGCCAGTTCCCTTCCATCACGCTCTCGTTTAATCTCGGACCGGGGGTCGCTCTGGGCGATGCGGTGGACGCAATCGACAGTGTTGAGCGCGAGATCGGCATGCCGTCCACCATCACCGGAAGCTTCCAGGGGACGGCTCAGGCGTACCAATCGTCACTCGCCAGCGAACCAGTTTTGATTCTGGCGGCGCTGGTGACGGTATACATCGTGCTTGGGATTCTCTACGAGAGCTTCATTCACCCGATCACGATTTTGTCCACTTTGCCGTCAGCCGGGGTAGGCGCGCTGCTGGCTCTCCTTATCTGCAAAGTGGAGCTGAGCGTCATTGCCATGATTGGAATTATTCTCCTGATCGGCATCGTGAAGAAGAACGCGATCATGATGATCGACTTCGCGCTCGATGCCGAACGCAAGGGCCATATGTCATCGCGTGACGCGATCTTCCAAGCCTGCATGCTGCGCTTCCGCCCCATCATCATGACCACGATGGCCGCGCTGCTGGGCGGGATCCCGTTGGCGATCGGCGGCGGGACGGGCGCGGAATTAAGGCGTCCACTCGGCATCACCATTGTTGGCGGCCTGATCGTGAGTCAAATGATGACACTCTATACGACGCCCGTCATCTACTTATATCTGGACCGCTTTCGTCTGTGGGCATCGAATCGATTCGGCCGAGGTGCGACGGAATATGCGGACTCGACATTATGAGACGATACTCGCCACTTCTCTTGATAGCCGCGCTCGCCGCGAACGCTCAGACTGCCAAGCCGCCCGTCGTGTTTCTGAACGGCTATCAGTCGAGCTGTTCCGGCAGTCAATTCTCAAATACGTTCGGTAAATTCGATCAATTCTTTCAAGCGACTGGACGCACCACCCTCTTCTTCGACAATTGCGCCTACGGCGGCAAGCCCACGATTGAGGAGCTTGGAAACGATTTTCGCGACTACCTGGCTGGACTAAAATTTCCCGAAGTGGACATCGTAGCGCACAGCATGGGCGGATTGATCGTGCGCAGCTATCTGGCGGGCAAGCAACCTGCGGCGGACGTCTACCTGCCTCCAGCCAATCCGGGCATTCGAAAAATCGTGTTCCTGGCCACGCCCAATTTCGGCAGTCCGATCGCGATCTTGTTCGGTGTCGATAATCAGGGAAGAGAACTGGCCAGCGGCGGCCCGTTCGTGTTCGACCTGGGAACTTGGAATCAGGGAACAGATGACTTGCGAGGGATCGATGCCCTTGCATTGGTCGGGAACGTCGGCACGGGACAAGCCGTCACGCCCGGGTTCGATGACGGGGTTGTCGGGCTGACCAGCGCATCCATCGGGTTCGCGGAGCCAGGCCACACGCGCATAATTCCGTACTGCCATACCGGGCCTGGATTGGTCTCGATTGCCGGACTCTGCCCTGCGAACGCGCCTGGAATCGGGATTGGAGTAAACGCCACCGATCCCAACGTTGCGGCCACTCTCTCATTCCTGAACGATACATCCGCCTGGATGAGCATCGGCCAAGCAGCCGAACAGAACTCGTTCCTCTCAACAGGCGGCGGGCTGATTGCGCGAGCCAAATCCGCTGACGATCAATACCTCGCGATTCAATCGGCGAAGGCGAGCAAGGATTTAAACATCCAGAATAGTGCTATCGCCTGGACCGACTTGCTTCCTGCCGGACCGCAGGATTTGATGATCACCACACCCTCGGGCACACTCGACGCCAAGTTCGTTCTGCAACCCGGGTATACAACAGCCTTGACCGTGAAATCAGGGCCGTTCATCACCCGCGTGCTTCCCTCCGCTGCGGCTCTTTCGCCGCTTGCGGTTGCGCCAGGAATGATTGTGGCCATTTATGGGAGCGGTCTCGATGGAGTGCAAGTAGCCGCGAGCGGAACTCCTCTCACGCTGCTGTATGTCAGCGCCACGCAGGTGAACGGCATCGTGCCCGACTCGGTACAAGGTCTAACAAAGTTCACAGCCACTAACGGGACTGGCAAGCACACCGTCAACGTACTGGTGCAGACAGCCGTGCCAGCCATCTATAGCCAGAATCAGGCGGGCACTGGTCCGGCAGCCGCGCTGAACGCCCTGAATAACGTCCTGGTTACCTCCACCACGCCATTGCGTCCATCCGACTATGTCTCGCTATACTTGACGGGACTGGGAACCGTGCACACGGTAGGCACCCTTCAGATTGCGGACGCGCAACCGACCGTAACCGTGGGGGGAAAGCCTTGCCGCGTGAGCTACGCAGGACGCGCTCCCGGCTTCCCTGGGCTGGATCAAGTCAACTGCCAACTCGCTCCGGACGTCGCGCCAACGCCGAATGCGCAGGTCGCGGTTTCCTCGTCAGGTCGGACCAGCAACGTGCCCACGCTTGCGATCCAGTAAGCGTCTAAGTTGCTATGAGGACACTTGCGCTTCTCGCGATTCTTTCGGCGGACCTTGCGGCTCAGACGCCCTCCGAGCCGCCCACGCTGCTGCGGCTGATTCGCAACGCCGCGCCGACTCGCGCTTATGCGGACGCGAAAGCTTCAGTCACCATGCTCGCCATGAGCTCGATTGCGGGCACACCGGAGACATGGATGGTAGAGGCGCACGACTCGTTCGAGAGCATCGAATATCTGGATCGCGCCCTGAACGGTGTTGCGGCGCCATCGTCGCGAACAATGATTCTGCTGTACAAGCCAGGCCTGAGCTATCGGCCGGACCAGGCTGTCAGGGATTTGCCCAAGGCTCGCTATTTCGCTGCCGCTATCTATGAGATTCGGCCCGGCGGCGATCTCGATTTCGCGGAGCTAGTGAAGCTTCGTCGAGCCGGTTACGACAGCATCAACCTGGACAGGCCTGAAATTGTCTATCAAGTGGTCGCAGGCGCTCCCTCCGGAACCTACCTCTTTCTAGCTCCGCTAAAATCGCTGAAGATGTTCGATAACGGTTTGGCGCGGGCACCCGCGTACGCCGAGGCCTTGGCGGAATCGAGTTCGTCAGCGGGCCGTAAGATCGCAGCATCCGTGGAGTTGAGCAGAGAATTGACCCTCTTGAGAACAGAACCGAAATGGAGCTACGTATCCGAAGAGTTCGCCTCCGCCGATCCCGAGTTCTGGAAGCGCTTTTAGCAGCGGCTATTCTTCTCGCGGCTTGCGCAACAGTCCCGGAAAAGAAACCGGTTCCAGCGCTTGTGCCCTTCGCATATCAGGGCAGCCCGGAGGACGCACACTTCGCTGCTGCGTTGACCGATGCAGTTCGCAAGCGGCTGCACGTGATCCTGCTTCGCCCTCCTTTGACAGCCCACGGCGACGCGATTACCGGTGTGTTGCGGACTCCGCCGGACGCCCTCCGACTCGAGGTCCAGCTTCAAAGGCCAGGCCAATCGGTGCCGCTTTGGAGTCGCTCTTTCCAGCGCGGCCGGGAGCAATTAGGAATTCTGCAAGACGAGGTGGCCACTGAGATCGGGACCGCGCTGCACACTCCAGCGGTTCCCGCGCGGGACGTAACTGAAGCCGAGACGAACTTCACCCGTGCTTTATCAAGCCGGTCTCTCAAGACTCGAGCGGAGGGCTTCCGGAGTGCGATCAAACTAGTGCCTAACTACGCCGAAGCGCGCAGCGAACTCGCACGCGTGCTCATCCAAACGGGGTCGCTGGACGAAGCGCTTCAGCAAGCGGCCAAGGCGTCGGAGCTAGATCCAGGCAATTCCGGGTTTCGATACCATCTAGGGGTGGCGCATCTTTATAAAGGCCAATACCAGCAAGCTGTTGATCTCTTCAATACGGTTGACCCAGCGGAAGATCCTCTGGGCTGGTACTACCACGATTCGTGGGCGCATCTCGAGTTGAATCACACTACGCGCGTGTCTTATAATTTAGCCGAATATGGGCAGCGCTACGGCTTCGATGCAAGTGGTCTTATCTCGAGCATGAACGCGATACTGCAGGCGCGCTTTAACAACCTCCCGCAAGCGGAAATGGCCATCGCGCAGACTGTTGAGAACGGCGGCGACGGCGGAAACTTTCACGAAGTTGCGTTTAACGTCGGCTGCGCATACGCGCGAATGGGCCGGAAGGCCGCGGCCCTTGAATGGCTTCACCGAGCAGGGCTAGCAGGACTTTGGTGCGCACCGCTGCTTCGGACCGAACCCGCTTTGCGAAGCCTCCAGTCCGATCCCGAGTTTCGCCGCCTCGTCGCCGACGCTCAAATGCGAAGCCATTTGTGACCGGTCAGCGTCCAAGCTTCATGCGAGTCTTCTGCGCCGTCTTTATCTTTGCTTCGCTCGGACTCTCTCAAGACCGGACGGTGCCGCTCTATCGAATAACGGTGATCCAGCGCGCCTTGAAGGCAGTCAATTACCAGCGCCGGGCAGGTCCGACGTTCGTCGACATGCGCGGCACCGTTCTGCTCCCGAAGGCCGAGGGCCAGGTGAAGGTGGAGGTGAAGAACGGGTATACGGAAGTGGACGCCACCTTCAAGCGTGTGGACCCTCCCACGCAATTCGGCACGGAGTTTCTCACCTACATTCTGTGGGCGATCACGCCCGATGGCCGACCGATCAACCTGGGCGAATTGATTCCCGATGGATCGAATAAAGGCAAGATGCGCGTCACATGCCCTAACTCGACCTTCGGGCTGCTGGTGACGGCCGAGCCATACTTCTCGGTTCCCTACCCAAGCGACGTGGTGGTAATGGAGAATATTATCCGTCCCGACACGATCGGCCGTGTTGAAGACATCGAAGCGAAATACGAACTGTTGCCGCGCGGACAGTACACCCTGAACATCAAACCGCAGGATCTGCCATCAGCCCGCATGGCGCGGTCGCCCGGCGTCTCAATGCCGGAATATGAAGCGACTCTCGAACTCTACCAGGCTCGCAATGCCGTGCAGATCGCCCGCGCGGACGGAGCGGAGCAGTCTGCCTGGGATACTTTCGCGAAGGCTCAACAATTGTTGAATCAGGCCGAGATCGCGTTCGCGAGCAAGGCCGATTTTAATAACGCGACCTCCATTGCACGACAGGCCGTGCAGGCGGCCGCCGACGCCCGCTCGATCAGCATGCGGAAAAAATCAGGCCCGAAATAGACCCAGATCGCGGATTGAAACTGCGCTGGCACGATGAGCATCTCATACACAGGGAATGCCATGCGAACTCTAGCTTCAACTCTGATCCTGATAGTGGCGCTTAGTGCGGGCGCTTGCTCTCGGCGCGAGTCCCGAAACCCAACCTACGAACGCAGCGACGCGGACCCGAATTCCGCGGCGCGAAAAGCGGGACACGCGGCCTACGGTGTGGCCCAAGAGACCGAGAAGCTCGCGAAGAAAGCCGGCCAGAAGTTGAAAGAAGCCAGCCATCAAGCCCATGAAGGCTGGAAAGAAGCCTCAGACGAACACAAGGAAAAGGGGAAGGTAGCCCGCCTACATCCCAGCGGCTTTTGCTTTCGGCGTTCGGGTAATTTGCCGTATCAACGCCACCTCATCGGCCCGGTACGGCGTGCCGTCGGTCTTAAAAATCTCGTGGAACCAGATTGAGGGTTCACGATCAACGTACGGCCTTTTCCACGAATCCCAAGGCAGAAAGGTCTGCGTTTTGCCGGCCACTAAACCCCAGTTGTAAGCGGCCACATCGTACTTCCTGGCTACGGGAAGCGTCCCCTCAAACGTACTCTTGTTCCCACGCGCCATGTATTCCGTACAGAGGATCGGAAGATGGTAGGCCAGCAGCCATTTGACGCGCTTTTCGAATTCGGCGGGCTGATCGTAGTTATGGAAAGAGATCACGTCCGACTGTTCGAGTTGGACCTTTTCCATTGGACTGAGCTTTTCCAGAGAAGACCAGTCTCCCTTCCATACGCCGCTGGTGAGAGGCTGGGTGGGAGTGGCAGAGCGCGCCCACACGTACACGCGCGGCAGCAGTGCGAGCACCAAATCCGATTTGTTCGCTGGCTCGTGGCTTCCATAGCTGGAACTATTGGTATTGTCAGGCTCGTTCCAAAGATCCCAAGCAAGCACGCGCTTGTCCTTTGCGAAGGCTTTAACCACGCCTTTGACGTAGCGCTCAAGTCGGGGGTACTGCGACGGATCCTGCAAGGCTTTCAGCCCCGGGCTCTGCATCCATCCGGAATTATGCACGCCGGGCTTGGGAGCGCGTTGTGGGCCCAGTTCGGGAAAGGGATCCCAGCATGAATCGAATAGGACGAACATCGGCCGGATGTGATGTTTCGAAGCAATCTGAAGAAACGAGTCGATCCGCTTCCGGAAGCCAGGCGCGTCCTGCTGCCACGGAAGGTCGTGTAGAAAAACGCGCATCGTGTTCAGGCCAATGCTTTCCGCCCATCCAAGTTCCAGATCGATCCGTTTCGGATCGAAAGTATCCGCCTGCCACATTTCAAGTTCGTTGACTGCGGTGGCCGGGATGTAATTGCTGCCCACCAGCCAGGGTTGAGTCTGGTACCAAGCCCTAGCTCTTGATTCGGGCCAGCGCGGCGTCTGGGCTGCAAGAGCGCACGCGAGCAACAGGGAGACTGCACAAAATCGATTTATCATATGAGCTTTCGGTAAGGATGCGTACCCATAGTTTACTCAAGGCTGCGACCTAAGAGCAGCCTCCAAAAAACCGAGCGGCCGCACTACGCTCTGTATCAGAGCCGTGGAGGATTTTCAAGCGGTCTGGGCTGAATTGTCAAGGCTGAATACGTTACTGAAACTTCAGAAACGGGGAACTAAGCACCACGCTTAGAAATTCTGGCCATGCGGCCTCAAAGTAGCGCCCCCGGTACTCAAACTCAGGTCGAGCCAGATCGATCCATTCCTTGCTGGTGAATCGATAGAGCAGATTGATGTCCCGCCAATAGGCCGGATCTCGAAATAGCAGCGGTGACACCCGGACGGAAGTTTGAAACTCGACTGCACCAATGAACAAGGTCGCGTCCTCGCCTTGGATGATGACCGATCCGATCGGAACTTCAGAGCTCGACTTGGCGACGTTCTCCAGATAGTAGAACTTCCCCGGATCCTGCAGGTCGATCAGTTGACGCGCCGTGCCAGGCAGACCACCTTTGCGCAGGTGGCCGCTGCCGGCGATGATGAGGCCCCGATGACCTTGCTCCAGAACCGCATGCACGCTAGCCGCGAGTGCGGCTTCCCGGCTGGCGCTAATGGGTGCCGATCTGGATGTGACGAAGCGATGCAAAACAGACGCCGGGTCCTTCCGCATCTGCGCGAAATCAAGCGGAGCGTCGCCAAGAACGATCCTCATGCGCTTTTGCCTGGGTAATTTCGCGTTCACGTCGCGAACCACATCGAAGAATGCCTCATACAAGGGAGAGGCAGAGATGCTCCAGCCGATCACCGCGTTCTCCCAGGCTCCCTTGCGCTCGTCTCGCGAAACATTTTCACCGTTGACGACATAACGGTCGATTGCTCTCTGAAACAATGGGTTGCCGAACTCGACGACGATATCATTCACCTTCCCCGGCAATCTTGGATCGCGCACAAGTTGGTGAAGGAACTGATGGAATTCCAGGCACGTGTGCACGTCACCCAACCCGATTATCGGAAACCGATCAATTTTCTGAAACACGAAATCAGCGACCGACATCACGGACCCATTCTGAACCGAAGACGAAGGAGTTCGAGCGGGGGCAGATTTGGCACGGCGAGGGACTTTCATGTTCGGCATGAACGGGAGAGGGTCCAGAAAACGGGACCGTAAGTCAAAACCTGCCGCCGCCAGATTGAACGGCTGACCCTTGACTATGAGCCACCGCCGGTTCAATTCTGTCCAATAGTCTTCGTCTTGAAATACCGAAGCAGAAGGGCGGAGGATCGTCAGTGAGTCGCTCGGACCGACAAAGAGGACGGCATCAAAAGCAGCTTCGAGCCTAGGCGCGTTCGCTTCCGACGAGACTGGTGCCGCCCCGAGCCAGGTGTTCTTTACCGTAGCCACCGTGTCGAGTTCCCAAGACTCCTGTCCCGCTTCAAGCGCTTTGTAAGCTTCGCCTCCACCAAACCGTCCCTGTATGACGATCGAGAAAAACTTCCCGGGATTTGCCCTGTCGATCAGAACCCGGGCATTATTTGGTATTCCCGCACGAAACTGCTGAGCGGCGAAAGTGATCACCAATTCGTGCCGACCCTTGGCGATATTGGCATTGACGCTGTCTGCGAGCGTCTTAGCCCGCATTTCGAGAAACGGCGCGAGGTCGTCCTTCTGCTTCACTCCGGTCCAGTCGATCGGTGCGTCGGCAAGCACCACGTGAACCCTCTTGTCTCTTGGGAGGCCCGCATTGACAGACCGGACCGTATCGAAAAACTGCTCGTAAACCGGGGAATCCCACGTCAGATCGACAGAACGCGTCGTATCATCCCAAACTCGCCGCAGCACTCTACGAGGGACCAACTCGCCTTCGAGCAGGTAGCGATCCAAGACCGGCTGCATTAGAGGATTTCCAAAATCGATTACAATGTCATCGACCTTCGAGGGAAACACCGGATTTCGAATCAGCGACCGGATTACATCGTGGGCTTCCTCGCAGCCGGGAAGATCTCCGATTCCTACAGCGTGGTATCGGTCGAAAGATTTTAGGATAAACTCCACGCCCGGCAACGGAACCGGATCGGGTCCCGAGAGATATTGGGCGAAGAGTAGGCTGGGAAGGAGGAGCACTTCAGCAAAGAAGAACTGCCTTCCCAAATGCCTAAGCCCGTTTGTCATGTTCCAGTAGAACTGACGCGATTGTATCAGTACGACACAATCGGCTTGGGCCGCTGCTCGCGCAACAGCATTAGCGATTGGCGCACGAGCTCAATCGATTCGCCGCTATCTATACATTCGGAGCTGATCTTCAAGTCGGGGCGATTGGTGTCGATCACTACTTCCCAGCACGCGTCGCGAGGTCCCTTTGGAAGGAAGAACTGAATCGGTTCGTGATGGCAATTTAGCATCAGCATGAATGTGTAATCGCCAATGCGCTCGCCCTTCTCATCAACGTGATCCAGCGTTTCGCCATTCAGCATCACGCCCAGGCAGCGGACCCAGCCGGAGTTCCATTCTTCATCAGTCATCTCTTGACCGTCCGGACGGACCCAAACGATGTCTCTGCCGTCAGAATGCCGGATGCTGCGGTCCTGAAAGAACTTGCGTCGATGTAGGTTCGGATGGGCGCTGCGAAGATGGATTAGTTTGCGCGTGAATTCGAGCAAGGCGCGGCGACGGTCGTCGATATTCCAGTCGTACCAAGTGAGTTCGTTGTCCTGGCAATAGGCGTTATTATTCCCATGCTGGTCGCGATCGATTTCGTCCCCGCCGCAGATCATCGGGACGCCCTGCGAGAATAAAAGCGTTGCCAGGAAATTTCGCTTTTGCCGCTCGCGTAATTCGTTGATCGCAGGATCGTCAGTTGGTCCTTCCGCACCAAGGTTGCAGGAGTGATTATCGTTTGCCCCGTCTCGATTTTCTTCGCCGTTGGCTTCGTTGTGCTTGTCGTTGTAACTCACCAGGTCGTGCAGCGTGAAACCATCGTGGGCAACGATGAAATTGATGCTCGCAGAAGGACGCCGCCCATCGCGCTCATAGAGATCGCTGCTGCCCGAGAGCCGGTATGCGAGATCCGAGAGCTGCCCGTCATCGCTCTTCCAGTAACGCCTCACGGTATCGCGGTACTTGCCGTTCCACTCTGCCCAAAGGACCGGGAAACGTCCCACTTGGTATCCGCCTTCGCCAACGTCCCACGGCTCGGCAATGAGCTTTACCTGAGAGATCACGGGGTCCTGATGAATCACATCGAAGAACGCCGACAGCCTGTCAACGTCATGCAGTTCGCGGGCAAGGGTGGAAGCTAAATCGAACCGGAAACCATCCACGTGCATTTCGAGAACCCAATAACGCAGGCTGTCCATGATCAGCTTCAGCACCTGGGGGTGCCGCACGTTCAGGCTGTTGCCGGTGCCGGTGTAATCCATGCAGAAGCGCGGGTTCTCCTGAGTTAGACGATAGTAGGTTGTATTATCGACTCCGCGAAAACTGAGCATGGGGCCCAAGTGACTGCCTTCGGACGTGTGATTGTAGACCACATCGAGGATCACCTCAATCCCTTCGCGATGGAGCGCTTTCACCATACTCTTGAACTCGGCCACTTGGCCGCCCGTATCGCCGGAGCTCGAGTAGCGCGCTTCGGGCGCGAAGAAGTTGGTGGTGTTATAACCCCAATAATTGCTGAGTCCTTTGTCGACCAGAGTCTTGTCGTCTAAGAATGCGTGCACGGGCATCAGCTCAACGGCCGTAACACCGAGTTTCTTGAGATAAGCCAAGCTCGCTTTTGAGCTGAGGCCCGCATACGTGCCGCGCAAATCGTCTGGAACTTCCGGGTGAAGCTTGGTGAAGCCCTTTACGTGGAGCTCGTAAATAATAGAATCGCTCAGCGGGATTCGGGGCGAGCGGTCCTGTTCCCAATCGAAATACGGGCTGATCACGACGCACTTGGGCATCCCGGCAGCGCTGTCGCGCGAGTCGATCGCAAAGTCTTCTTCCGAACCTCCAAGCTGGTAGGGAAAAATAGGCGCGTTCCAATCAACCTTGCCCGCGATTGCCGTGGCATAGGGATCGATCAGGAGTTTCGCTGCATTAAACCGAAGTCCCTTGTTCGGATCGTACGGCCCATGCACGCGATAACCGTAAAGCTGGCCAGGAGTCACTCCTGGCAGATAACAGTGCCAAACGTGAGCACTTCGCTCGCGAATATCAATCTGCTCCGCTGTCGCGGTATTCAGTTCCGCGAACAGGCAGAGTTCCACTCGCTCGGCTCGTTCTGAATACAGCGCAAAGTTAACGCCCGTTCCGTCCCAAGTGGCCCCAAGCGGGTACGGCTTTCCCGGTAAAACAGTTCTAGCCATAGCTACTCACCTTTGGACTGCGATGGGCCTAAGATGTTTCCGAATCTCTTCCTATAGAGATGGCGGGCTTATGTCTTGCCTCTACAGGCCGGCATACCAATCGTAGCCGTCATTCGCCCAATAATCGGGCGGACGCTCGCCAGTATATGTGATGGTGCCGATGCGTTTGATATTTTTGATCCCATATTTAACTGGAATCGCCAGCCTAAGGGGAGCTCCGTTTTCGGCTTTCAGCGGCGCACCGTTCATCTCGTAACACAGCAGAGTCTGAGGATGCAGCGCGCTGGGCATGTCCAGCCCAACAAAATATTCCTTATCGGGGGTCTGCATGCTCACGTACTTCGCCTTCGCGGACTGGGGAGCAAACTTCTGCGTGAAATCTGAAAACCGAGCGCCCGCCCACTGGTTCACGACGCTCCAACCCTCAATGCACTTGAGTTGCACGCGATGCTCTACTCTGGGCAAAGACTGAATGTCGGCCAGTGTCAGCCGCTGCGTCTCCCCTCCCGTCAAGCCCTGCATGTCTAGATGCCATTGAGCCGGCACAAAATTGTCTCCAAGTCCTACGTCGCCGTTTACACGCAGATCCTCCACATCTTCGGCCCCAAACGTCGGAGCCAGGTGATGAGGGTCAAAGTAGGCTTCCGCGACTTGTTCGTTGACATGCAGGACGCTGCGGAACGGACCGGCCAAATTACTGTCCTCCGGGCGGGACCGAAGCCATTTCCAGCCCGCCAATCCCGCGGCCGCAGCCACACCCATGGTAAGAAACGCTCGCCGCGTTCGCTGCGCCAACTCTTGCTCCGGACCGCTCTTCTTACTCTCGGCCATGCGATGCATCCTCCGCCGGGGTGAGTTCGTAGCCGGCCACCATGGAGCGGAAATTGTTCCATCCAGCAGCGATCACCTGGACCACGTGAACCACAAAAAACAAAACGAACCCAATCATGAGCCAGAAGTGTTCCCAGCGCGCCCACTCATAACCACCCAGCAAACTGGTCAGCCACGCAACCTGGGTGGGTTTGTAGATAGCCAAACCCGTAATTACGCTGGCGGCACCCATCGCAATTATTCCTGTATACGCGATCCTCTGGGCTCCGTTGTACTTGCCTTGCGGCGGTAGCCCCCTCCTGATATGCAGGTCGTGCAACGTCACCAGAACCGCATAGCGCAGAGAGTTTCGATCTGGCACTAACTGACGCCATTCGCCGGAGAGAGCGAGATAGGCGACATAGATCACGCCGTTGACGATGAACAGCCACATGAAAAAGAAATGCAAAGCCATTCCCTCCGCCAGCCGTTGGGGCAATTTCAAAGCGTTGAAGAACCAATCCGGAAAAAAGTTTACGAGAGTGTTTTCTCCCCATCCGATCTGGTAAACGGAGTTGGCCCAGTAGATCATCAGGCCGCTCCAGATCATGAGGAACAGCAGCGGAAAGCTGATCCAGTGGAGCCATCTAATGGCGAGCGGGTGCTTATAATTCAGTCGATTCATGCTTCCATCATGTAAAGCCGCCATCCTGCAATAATATTCCAGCGCTCCTCCCCATCAGCAGCCTAAACTATAAGCCACTTGACATGGCGATCCAGTTAAGTAAGAATCAGCTAGTTTTGCTTTCGCTACGAGATTAAGAGTCCGAGGGGTCCATGACGACTGTGCTGAAACTTTGTCCGTTGGTTTGCGTTTCCATCCTGGCTGCTGGCCTGCTACTCGCCCAAGCGCCAACCGGCACCATCACCGGCACCATCACCGACGAGTCGGGTGCCGTTATCCAGAACGCTCCTGTAGTCATCTCCGAAAAACAGACCGGGCTCGTGCGCAAAAGCGTGAGCGGGTCCGATGGCAGCTTTACCGCCGCGGCACTGAACGCCGGTGTTTACGAGGTCCGAAGCACCGTGGCTGGATTCCGCACCATCGTGCGCGAGGCCACCGTCGAGGTTGGATCTGTTACCACGGTCGACTTGCATCTTCAGGTTGGGCAAAGCAAGGACATCGTGACGGTGGAAGCCGCCACTGCGCAGATCGAATACCAGCGCAACACGATTGAAGGCGTGATCACGCGCCAGAAAATTCAGGAATTGCCCCTGAACGGACGAAGCTTTTTAAATCTCGCGTTTCTGGAGCCGGGCGTCACCGTGAGTCCCGGCAGCACTTCGCAGTACAACTCCTTGTTTTCCGTTTCGGTGCTTGGCGGCGATTCGAATAAAACCAGTATCACCGTTGATGGAGGCAACATTCGCAACGCCATCGAAGGCAACACCGCGATGAACTTCTCGCAAGAGGTGGTGCAGGAATTCCAGCTCTCCTCCGTAAACTTCGATCTCTCCACGGGCATCACGAGCGTGGGGTCCATCAACGTGGTAACGCGCAGCGGCGGCAACGATTTTCATGGCAGCGCCTATTTCTTCTTCCGCGACCATAACATGTCCGCGTACCCTGGCTTGGCGCGCAATGCGTTGAGCCCCGACCCATTCTTCGCCCGTCGAAACCCCGGCGCGTGGATAGGCGGACCTATAAAGAAAGACAAGCTGTTCTTCTTCTTCAATTACGAAAATATCAATCAGACCCAGGCGGTCACGTTTCAGCCGAACCTGCCCTCAGCGGCTGGCTTGGCTGGCAATTTCGGAAGCCCCTACCACGGCAAGACTCTGAGCGCAAAATTCGACTACGCTCTCAGCCAGAATCACCATATACTTGCCCGTTACTCGCATGACGGCAATAGCGGCATCGGCCCCAACGGCGGCGCTCAGTTGCCGTCTCACTGGCTGAGAAACACCAATTGGAGCGATCAGACCCTGCTGGGCGTAACCAGCACTCTCCGGCCCAACCTGGTAAACGATTTCCGGTTCAGCTATCAGTATTGGCATAATCGCAACCTCTTCCCTAGCGCATCGGATTGTCCGGACTGCGTGGGTTTAGGGTTTCCCGAGGTGGGCATTAACGGGACTAACGTCACTATCGGCAACACGGCGAATGCCACGCAAGGCCGTGACTTGCGCCGCTACAATTTCACCGATAGCTTGAACTGGCAGAAGGGGCCGCACTCTCTCCGTTTCGGATTCGAGGTTGACCATGCTCCCGGCACGGGCTTCTGGGGATACTGCGATCCGGCCTGCGCCCAGGTCGCCTCGCCCGAGACGGTCCGCAGCAACGTGCCTCCGGCGCTGATAGCGGCCTATTTTCCCAAACTTCCGACGCAGGTGCTGACCAACGCCGATTTCTTAAACCTGCCTTTTCTGGGCGCGGTGATCGGGATCGGCGACCCCAGCCAGCCTCCGCCATATAACGTGGACAAAGCCAAGATCAACAACCGGTATCGGATATTCTCCCAGGATTCCTGGAAAATCCGCCCCCGCTTCACTGTGAATTACGGGCTCGCATGGGAGTTTGAAAGCACCCTGGTCAACCGCGACCTCACCCATCCGGCGTACCTTCAGCCTTTGTTCGGAAGCGATCTCGGCCCGACCAATAACAACACTAAGAATTTCTCGCCGGCGCTCGGCTTTGCGTGGAATATCGATAAGAGCGGCAAGACTGTAGTCCGCGGCGGGGCAGGAATTTTCTACGATACGGAACTGCTTTACCGGCGCCTTCAGGAACGGGCATTCCTCGGTCCTGTTGGAAACGGGCGCATTCAGTTCCCGTCTTCCGGCTTCGTGAACACATTCCCGAATATCATCAGCATCAGTCGCGGCGGCGCTCCCGTGCCGGTTGGCGCACCCCTCCCTTCGGGGGAACTGTTGAATCTCACGCTAGGCCAGTTCAACCAGATTTACGCTCAGCAGATTGGCGCAATCACAGCCGCCCTGGCTCCCAAGAACCTCAGCGATCTTAGCGTCCGCACGATCGATATAAACAAGTCCGCCGCTCAGCTCTATCCCAAGGACTATCCCACACAGCGCGGCTACCACTTCAATTTGGGCGTTCAACGGCAGTTGCGGCAGGATATGGTGCTGTCGGTCGATCTGGTTCGCCGTGTCTTTGTCAACACTCTTTTGGGGGAAATTGACTACAACCGATATGGCCGTTTCATCAACGGTGTCCGGTCTCCTGTCATTCCGGTTTGCTCCGCTGCTCAGGCCCGCACGCCGGGTGTCGAGTGCTCGAACGGCCCAATCACTTTCTGGACGCCGGGAGGGCGTCAAGTGTACAACGCGATGCTCGTGAAATTAGACAAGCGATTCGCCAACCGCTACCAGTTCACGGCATCATACGCGCTTACAGATCAGCACGGATACAACGGCATTCTCGATAATGACCACTGGAACTCGAGTTGGGGCCCCCAGGGAGCCCGTCATATTCTGAATATATCGGGCATCGTCGACTTGAAGTGGGGCGTGCAACTCGGCGTGATCTCGTCAACCTCTTCGAGAGGCCCGGTCCAGGTTTTCGTCACCGGCGTGGATCGTACTGGAGACGGCACTTCGAGCGAGCCGCTGCCGGGCATCCCGATCAATGGTCTGAACCGCGGCTACGGGAAAGCCGATCTGGAGAAGGCTGTGGGGAACTGGAACGCGAACATCGCAGGCCAGAAAGATGCTCTCGGCAAAGTCATCCCCCAAGTGGTGCTCCCGCCGAACTACACGTTGGGCGACAACTTCAACTCGCAGGACATTCGCTTGACGAAGGTCTTTACTTTTAGAGAGAGGTATAAGCTCTCCGTTTTCGGAGAAGGGTTCAATATACTCAACATCGCGAACCTAAGCGGCCACAGTTTCAACCTGGACCAAGTCCGACCGAATCAGACCTTCTCGTTCGGTCAGCCTACAACGCGCGCAAGCCAAGTCTTTGGATCGGGCGGACCGAGGGCCTTTCAGATCGGCGGTCGCTTCCAGTTCTAGCTCGAAACAGTTAGGCGGCTGCTCGGTGAAACGCCACCGGCAGCCGCCAAAAATACTAGCGGTCGCTTTACTGTTTATCTGCTCCAAGGCCTCCTAAACGACAAGACTGGCACACACCGAAGCCACTGCCGGTAGTCTGGATGAACCCGCACAGCGCAGTGATGCGCGTGAGTTCAGCTGTGCTTAACGTCCCTCCCCTGAAGGGCATCTCTGTAACACCGAACGTGCCCCCGGGAACCGCGTGGATGGTGGTGCCCCAAGCGGCCAAACCGCCCGCCGCGGCGATGGAAGCTGGAGTCACCGTAGACGCATTGCAAACGGGCTGAGACGAAGCCAGCAACTTAGTCACCACCGAGGTCGGACGGCCGGGCGTCAACGTATTGTTGACCAGGTCGTTGTTGGCCGAGAGCGCCGATATCCCGTCGGGCGTCACTAGGCACGAGCAGCATGACACCAGTTGTTCGTCCGGTGAGAATACGTATGCGTTCACGCAAATGTTGCCGTTCTGAGTTGGGAACGGAACAGTGGAGCTTGATCCGGTGTTCGTTATATTGATTACGCTGTCGCCAACGTTCAGGTTGGCCTCGTAACCCACCAGAAATGAGTCGGCTGGAATGGTCGTGAGTCCCGCCGTGGCCGAGCCTCCCGAAGGGGTGCCAGTCGCCGTGATTGCGCCCGTGGTGTTGGTCAATAGACCGGGTGCAGTCGCCGTGACGTTTACGCTGATACTACACGATCCTGCGGCACCGGCGCTGCCGCCAGTCAGCGAAATAACGCTGGTGCCGGGCACCGCAGTCAGGGTGCCTCCGCAGGTACTCACGACTCCGTTGGGCAACGCGATGACCAAGCCCCCAGGGAGCGTGTCAGTGAAGGCGATCCCGCCCACGTCCGCGATGTTCCCGTTGTTGACGGTGAACGTCAGAGTTGCGGTGTTGCCCACTGTGAGCAACTGAGTGGAAAACGCCTTCAGGAGAGTCAGCGCCGACGTGTTGCCCGCAATCCCCGTAATTTGAGCGGTAGCCGTGCCCCCGGAAGGAGTGCCAGTGGCAGTGATCGGTCCCGTGATGTTAGTGAACATGCCGGTCGTGGTTGCCGTGACATTCACGGTAACGGTGCACGATCCTGATGCGGCAACACCGCCGCCCGTTAGAGAAATGACGCTCGTGCCGGGCGTCGCGGTCAGGGAGCCGCCGCAGGTGGTTGTAACTCCCCCGGCCGCGATGATCAAACCTGCGGGCAGCGTGTCCGTGAAGGCTGCACCTGTCACGGCAGCAATGTTCGGGTTGGTGACGGTGAACGTCAGAGTAGCGGCAGTGCCCACGATGAACGTCGGCGTGGAAAACGCCTTGGTAAGCGTCAGAGGCAAGATCGGGGCTGCGGACACGGTGACTGTTGCCGTAGCCGGACCGCCGGAAGGGGTGCCCGTTGCGGTGATCGCGCCCGTGATGTTGGTCAAAACGCCCGGTGCCGTGGCAGTGACGTTGACGGTGATGGTGCAGGATGTCGATCCGCCAACGCCCCCGCCCGTCAGGGAGATCACGTTCGTGCCCGCCGTCGCGATCAGGGTGCCGCCGCAGCTGCTCGACACTCCATTGGGGGTAGAGATTACTAAGCCTGCTGGCAGCGTGTCTGTGAACGCAACGCCTCCCAAGGCGGCCGCGTTCGCATTATTGGCGGTGAAAGTCAAAGTTGTGCTGCCGCCCACGCTTAGCAACGTCGTGGCAAATGCCTTCGTAAGGGTCAGCGAGGAAGGCGACGTTGTTTCGCAACCCGCCGTATCGATGGAGACGTTATTGGTGTCGAGCGTCACGGCACCGTTGCGCGCTAAGGCTCTGCCGCAATTAATCGTCGAGCCAGTCGTCAGGGTGATACTCGTGAGCGCGAGAATATTTCCAGCAAAAGCGGTGTTGGTGCCGAGCGTCGCCGAAGACCCGACCTGAAAAAATACGCTATCGCCCTGACCTCCGTTCGTAAAAACAACTGATGAATTGCTGGCGGTACTCAGCGAACTCCCGATCTGGAAAACGAAGACTGCATTCGGGTCGCCTAAAGCGTTGAGAGTGAGTATTCCGGTCAACTGCGCCGACGAGGCAAAGCAATAGACGCCCGGCGTGAGGGTGAGTCCGCCTAGATCCTGACCGGTTAAGACGTTCCCGCACGGTTCGCCCGCTGCCATATTGAAAGCTGTCGTCAGATCATTTTGGGCCTGCATTGCTACGGCGTCGGCCGCGTGGGTGGTTCCCCCGGTCACGAGGCCGGGGGGGAAGCCAGTGATTGAGCTGCCGGGCGAGACCCCGAGATTGCCGTGGATTGTAGTCGCGCCGGTATTGGTAACGGTCGATCCTCCGAGTACAGCGAAAGCGTCCGCTGTTCCAAGATCGACATTAATGGCACTTGCGTATGCACAATGCGCCCAAAACGAGGTTAGTACTAAACAAATCCCGCGTGTTCTCATACTGCTTTCCTCCAATTAACTCTGGATGTCTCTTGCTCAGTAGAATTCATTCATCTAAATACTGAGTTTTTGAAGCTGTTGAGATTGCAATAGTTATAGTACGTATAGCTTAAAGCTGTATGATTGTCAAGGTTCTTAAGATGTTAGAAAACTCGGCAAGTCACAGCCGAGGGCCGCTATAGAAAGGCTGAGGGTAAGTTGAAGAAAGGGAAGAAAGACCGCTGGCTGGTGAATTCGGAATGAAAATGTGCGATCCCGCTCGGGCTGGTATATTCTAGGACTTATCTGGCTGTACGTGGCCCTGTAGGTTCGATGTCATTTAACTGTAGTAAAGCCGCGATCTTCCAACTTATTCCAAAATCAGCGTTGCCAGAACATCCAGCTTGTCCAGATCTATTCCGGTTCCGTCCTTTACCGCATATACGGGGAGTTCTTGCGCCTCCGCGCCTGGTTGGTACAAACGAGCCCTCTTCCAGGTTCCGAGAGCCTGCACCGTAATCGAGTCTGCCCTATATTGCGTGTAGTTCACCACGTGAATCAGAAGGCGGTTGCCATCCGCTGATTCCAGCACGTTGAACAGAATGCCTGCTGTATTAAATGTCCGCGCGCCGAAGTTCTTCCGCGCGGTCGCATTGTAGAGCATCTCCCATATTTCCTGAATCCGATCCAGTTGCCGCTTGCTCGGGACAATACTGCCGGGTTTGTCAGGTCCGAAGCGCCACTTCTCTGGCGCGTCAATCAGGGTGCCTCCAGACCGCACAAACTCCGCCAGAGCTTCATGCTCTTTGGCGGACAGCCGATCCGACGGCGTCACGTTAATCACGATCCGCAGTCCGTTCAAATTCGCGGCCGTAACACGGTTGGCTGGCAGCGCTCGGGCTGAAAGGTGTTGCGCGTACATCAGATCCAGCAGACCAGCAGAGAGGAGCCCGCCGCTGTCGGTGTCCTGCGCCAGCGCCATGCGACTGAAGGGTTTGAAATCGCGCCATTCTCGATGCGCCTCAAAGTATTTTGCATACTCGCAGATACGCTTCCAGTCCGCGATGGCGCGCGGATCAAAGTTTAGCAGGCGCGTTTGCAGTTCATCATCGAGCGTGATGATCCACCTCGCGCCTCCAACCGCCGCATCGGCGATTGCGATTCCGTAACGCTCAACAGGAACGACGGTATCAGCGGGCGGCGATGCTCCGATCCAGATTGCGCTTTCAATCGACGCCCCCAGGAAACGCAAAAAGCCACTGTTTGTATTTACCCAGGGGCTGCTGGTAGGGCCTGCCATCACTTTTCCGCCATGTTCGATCACGATGCCGGGCCAGAGTCCTTGCGACGTGCCTGCTATTGGGTCACGCGTATCGAGCCGAATCTTCTGGCGACTGGGCAATTGGATGATCGGGACGGCGGCATCTCTCAAGTCGAAATCGCCTTCCAGCGCGATTGCGTTCACGTGCTGGGGGATAGCGGCGATTGCCGGGGATCGGAGCACCGCGACGACGGCGATCTCTCGTTCTTGGGCGCGCTTTAGAAACTCCGGGTTGAGCTTTCCGCTATCGACCAGTACGCAGTTGATTACCGTACCCGCTAACAGGTCGAGCGACCTGGGTTCGGAAGACCCCCAGTGAACGGGCACCCAGTCCGGCATTCCGGCCAAGAGCATGAGCGCGAGAATCATGCTTCAGCCTGCCACGCGGCGTTCAGGATAGCAAGGGCGGCGATGGCAGCGGTTTCAGCCCTGAGGATCAAGGGCCCCAACGACACGCTCCGCCATTTTTCAGAGACGACGGCTCGTTCGCGATCGGTCCAGCCCCCTTCCGGTCCCAACAAGAGAGCCACTTCAAGGTGAGGCAACTTGTGCTGCGGAAGGGCCAGGAGGATAGGTTGCGAGGCGGGATCTTCATCCAGCATTAGCCGGAGGGCGGCGTCGGCGGTTGAAGCTTGCTGCAGTCGAAGAGGCTCGCAGACTTGAGGCAAGCGAGTCCTGCGTGCTTGCTCGCTAGCCTCGCGCACGATGCGCTGCCAGCGTCCGCTTCGCTTCTCCGCCGCGCGATCCAGCCCTTTTTCACTCCGATCCGCCAGAATCGGGATGACTCGTTCCACTCCGAGTTCAGTGGCTTTCTCGAGCAGCATCTCAAAGCGCTCAAAGCGAATCAGGCTCGCCAGCAACGTGATCCGAATAGAAGGCTCCGGGACGACTAACCGCTCAACGATCCTGAAAGTAACCAGTTCCTTAGCGACCGACTCGACTTCCGCCAAGTACACATTGCGATTGTCGGAGACTTCATAGCGCTGCCCAGTCTCAACCCTAAGAACACGAGTCAAGTGGTGAGCATCGACGCCTGCAAGGCGCGCGCGCTCGTCCTGAACCTCGTCCACAAAGAATCTACGGCGCGCCATTCCTACTCAATGTACGACAATGAACCCATGCGCAAGGTTCCACTCGTAGTCGGCTTTTTGGCTGTCGCGGCTGCCCTGATCTTTGAACTGCAGCCTCTTCGCAAAGTTCACGCCCAGTCCGGTTGCTCGGTGAGCAACCTGAACGGGGGCTTCGGTTATTATTTGAACGGATTTACCTATGACTCGCAGGGTTATCAGGTGGATTTAACTGCTTCCGGACGTTTTGTCACCGATGGGGCAGGCAACCTGACCGGAGGCGATACGCTGAGCAACGACGGATCCATCGTTCGTAGGACATACACGGGAACGTACACGGTCAACGCCGATTGCACGGGTAACGCGACAGTCACATTCCCGAGCAACGGTCATTCGAACTTCGACATCGTGGTGGTTAACAACGGCAAGGAAGCCAACATGATGGAGACGGACACCGGCGTGATTTTCAGCGGAGTGGCCAAGCAGCAGTTCCCGACGCCGTAATGATTGCTCTGCTGCGCGGCGTGCTTTCCGAGAAGCATCCGAACCAAGCCATCCTGGACATCGGAGGCGTCGGGTATGACGTCCACATCCCGGTGTCTACCTTTTCCGCGCTGCCGGAGACGGGTTCCGAGGTGCGCCTCAGGATCTATACTCACGTCCGGGAAGACGCCCTATCTTTGTTTGGGTTTCTGACCATGGAAGAAAAGATCCTGTTCGAGAAGCTGCTTTCAGTCAGCGGGATCGGGCCAAAGCTGGCGATTACGGTACTCTCGGGCCTGCCGACCGGCATCCTGGTATCGGCAATTCGAGGCGGCAGCGTGGATCAGCTTGTGCGCGTTCCTGGAATAGGCAAGAAGACGGCGGAAAGAATGGTTTTGGAGCTGAAGGACAAGCTCGACATGTTGCCGTCGGGAGTGCCGGTGGCGTCCGCCTCCAAACCGCAAGCGACGCCGATGGGCTTAGTAGAGCAGGACGTTTTATCGGCCTTGGTGAATCTTGGCTGCCAGCGTCCCGCTGCCGAGACCGCAGTACGGAAAGCGAAGGCGGAAGGAGTGCCGGAAGAGTTCGAGCCGCTCTTTCGTCGTTCCCTGGAGCTGGTGCGATAATGGGGGAACAATCGTCAGCAAGCCTGCGTAGCTGACAGAGGCTGCATGAGATCGGCAACCGAATCAGGCGAACAGAACGTCAGGGGCCAAGCTGTAGCCAGTCCCGAGATTCCGGTCGAGCAAATTCGCGCGGCACTCGACAAGCTCCTCGCAAGCCCCGGTTTCGTGAACGCCGACCGGCTCACCCGTTTCCTCCGCTACGTAGTGGACACCACGCTGGAAGGTCAAACCGACAAACTGAAAGAGACAATGCTTGGCATTGAGGTTTTCGGACGCAAACCGACCTACGACCCCAGGATCGACGCGGTGGTTCGCACCGAAGCGGTCAAGCTAAGAGCTCGCATCAAGGAATATTACGAAACCGAAGGGCGTGAAGACCGGGTATGCATCGACATGCCGAAAGGCGGGTACGTTCCGGTCTTTCGGCTGCGGGAAGAACCGGTGGAGACCGCGCCTGCGGATGTGGCGAGCTTCATTGCGGAGCCGAACCGGCTCAATCGGGAAAAGATCGCGATCGGCTTACTGATCGCGCTGATTCTGGCCGGGTCGGTGTGGTTTGCCGTGCGCAAAAGCGGTCGCGCTGGAAGGTCAGCGGATCTATCGTCCATCGCCGTGCTGCCTTTCGAGGATCTGAGCCCTCAGCACGATCAAGAGTATTTTTGCGACGGCATGACCGAGGAAATTATAGACGCGCTCACCAAGCTGGATGGTTTTCGCGTGGTCGCGCGCACTTCTTCATTTGCGTTCAAGGGGAAGCAGCAGGATATTCGAGAGATCGGAAAGAAGCTGAACGTCGGGGCGGTATTAGAAGGCAGCGTGCGAAAATTTGGCAACAAGCTGCGAGTGACGGCTCAGTTGAACAGCGTTGCCGATGGCTACCATCTGTGGTCCGATACGTACGAACGCGAACTGCCCGACGTCTTCTCGGTGCAGGACGAAATTTCGCATGCGATCGTGAATACCCTGCAGGTGAAACTTGGCTCGCAGCGAAGTACCGTTCGTCCCAAGCCAGAAAACCTAGAGACCTACGACCTGTATCTCAAAGGGCGTTACCACTGGAGCCGTTGGCGCACCGAAGGTGCCGAGAAGGCTCAGCATTATTTCGAGCAGGCCATCGCAAGGGATCCAAGCTATGCGCCCGCTTACGCTGGCCTCGCCGATTCGTACTGCTGGCTCGGCTTTTTCAGCGCCCTGCGTCCAACCGAGGCTATGCCGAAAGCTCGGGCAGCCGCTCTCAAGGCGATTCAGCTAGACGACTCGCTGGCTGCCGCTCACGTTTCAATGGGCTATGTCAAGGCTCTTTACGATTTCGACTTGACAGGGGCGGAACGTGAATTCCGGCGTGCGATTGAGTTGAATCCCGGCCTCAGCGATGGACATTTCGGATATGGGATCGCGTATTTGGCCCCCTTCAAGAAGCTGCCGGAAGCCATTCGCGAGATGAAGATCGCTCGCGATTTGGATCCGCTGTCGCTGGCGGCGAACACTTATCTCGGTCTGACTTACCAGATGTATGGAAAGGACGATCAGGCCATTCTTTACTACAAGAAAGCGTTGGAACTCGATCCGGGCTTCTTTGAGGCTCACATGTGCCTGGCGGAAGTGTACACGCACAAGAGGATGTTCAAGGAGTTCTATGAAGAACTCGATAAAGCGCGAGGCGAAGGCATTTCATCCCGGATTGAATTGATCCGCGGGTTAGGCCAGGCCTTGCAGGGCAAGTCTGCGGAAGCGCTGGCGACGGTGCGCCCCTGGGAGCGACCGGCCAACGGCGTCTACGTCAGGCCTACCGCAATCGCAAACGTCTACGCCGTGCTGGGTCAGCGGGAGCAATCGATCCGATGGTTGGAGAAGGCTTACCAGGAACGCGACGGCATGCTGATGTTTACCAACACTGATTCCTTGTATAAGCCTTATTGGTCCGATCCGCGATTTGCGGACTTGATGCAGAAGATCGGCATGCCGTAATACCGCCTGCCTTCGATCTGATAAACTACTCGACCAGTGCCACGCCGAACGCTACTTCTCTTTCCCCTGTTGTTTGTTTTCGCCCTTCCCGGACTTTGCGGATCGAAGCAGATCGCGCGATCCGTCACGATTTACCGCGACACCTACGGAGTTCCGCACGTCTTTGGGCCAACGGACGCAAGCTGTGTTTTCGGTTACGCCTACGCACAGGCCGAGGATAACTTCTGGCAGATCGAGGAGAGCTATCTGCGTGCGATCGGGCGGGCGGCCGAGGTCTACGGTGAAAAGGGGCTGGATGACGATAAGACGGTTCGAGCATTGGAAATCCCCCGGCTTTCCAAGGCGGAGTTCGAGAGGACCAGTCCGCGAGCACGTGAACTGGCCACGGCCTTCGCAGACGGAATCAACTATTACATTGAACATAACGGGCATGGGAAGCCGAGGTTGATTACACATTTTGAACCGTGGCATGTGTACGCCTTCGGGCGGTATGCGTTGTATCAACTATTCATTTTGAAGCAGACCGGAATCCGGGGAGACGAGATGCCGGCGGTGACCGATTCGCAAGGCTCCAACATGTGGGCGATCATGCCCGCCAAGAGCGCAACCGGCCATGCCATGCTCTTCATCAATCCGCACCAGCCTTTCTTTGGGGCTGGCCAGTGGTACGAGGGGCACGTTCACAGCGATGAGGGCTGGAACATGTCGGGCGCTTCATTCTTCGGCTCTGGCTTCCCCACCCTCGGGCATAACGAAGCGCTGGGATGGAGCCACACTGTGAACCGGCCGGACGTGTTCGACATCTACGAAGAGACCTTCGATAAACCTTCCGAACCACTCTCCTATCGCTACGACGGCGGGTACCGCCAGGCGACGCAATGGAGCGATACGATAGGGATCAAGACAGCGTCGGGGATCGAAACGCGCAAGTTCACGTTCCGAAAAACGCATCACGGTCCTATTCTGGCGCGGCGCAATGGCAAGGATTTGGCAGTTCGGTTGGCGCGCTTTGAAGAGGGCGGTCAGATGGAAGAGTGGTATGCGATGAGCAAGGCGCATAACCTGGTGGAGTTCAAGCACGCGATGTCGGCGGTAGCCATTCCGATGTTCAACACGATGTACGCGGATCGGGATGGAAACATCTTCTATGTCTACAACGGGTCAGTACCAAAGCGCTCGCAGAAATTTGACTGGCTGAAACCGGTGGATGGCAGCAGATCTGAAACCGAGTGGCACGGATATCACGAACTATCCGAACTTCCGCAGGTTACGAATCCTAAGTCCAATTTTACGCAGAACTGCAATTCCACTCCATTCACGACGACGGTGGATGACAACCCCGATCCTGCCAACTTTCCGAAGTACATGGTGGGAGAAGGAGATACCGCGCGGGCTCGGATCTCGCGGCGGATTCTGTACAACCACTCGAAATTTTCGTATGACCAATGGGCGCATGCCGGTTTCGACACGGCCGTGATTGAGGCAGGCGATCGGCTTCCGAAGCTCTTCGAAGACTGGGCGGCGCTCAAGGTATCCGATTCAGGGCGCGCAGCGAAGATAGGGAGGGCGGTGGAAGAACTGCGTTTGTGGGATCAACGGGCGACGGTGGATTCAGTCGGCATGACGCTGTTCACCCTGTGGTACGAGAAAGAGTACGGAACGGCGGTGATTCCCAAACCTAAGAATGCGAAGGACTCGGTGGGAGCGCTGGAAGAAGTCGTCACGGACCTGGAGAAAACCTGGAACACATGGAGAGTTCCATGGGGCGACATCAATCGGCTGCAGCGCACTCACACAGGCGGCGAGGAAGCTTTTTCCGACGAGCGCATGAGCCTGCCAGTGGCGGGAGCGCCTGGAGATCTGGGTATCGTGTTCAACTTCTATGCGCGGCCGGAGAAGGGCCAGAAGCGCAGGTATGGCGTGGCTGGGCACTCTTTTATCAGCGTGGTTGATTTTGGTCCCAAGGTGCAAGCCAGGTCCGTGCTTGTGTTCGGAGAGAACGCCGATCCGGAATCGCCGCACTACTTCGATCAGGCGAAGCTTTACGCTAAGCGCGAGTTCAAGCCCGCGTGGTTTACGCTGGATGAGATCAAGGCCAACTCCGAGAAAAGCTACCATCCCGGAGATAGGTGACGACCAAGAGCGTAGTTGGGATCTACCCGGGTTCGTTCGATCCGATCACCAATGGTCATCTCGATCTAATTGAGCGAGGCTCGCGGTTGGTGGATAAGCTGATCGTGGCCATTCTTCGAAATGAAGAGAAGCTGACTCTGTTCAATTTGGAAGAACGCATGGAGATGCTGCGGCAGGTCTCACGCGGGTTTCCTAATGTCGAGGTGGGGACGTTTGACGGGTTGCTGGTCGATTTCGCAGCCCGCAGCGGGGCGACGGTGCTTCTGCGGGGGATTCGCGCTGTGTCGGATTATGAGTACGAATTGCAAATGGCGCTGATGAATCGGCGGCTGAATCCTCGGATTGAGACGGTCTTTTTGATGGCGGGCGAGGCTTATTCGTTCATTAGCTCGCGGCTGGTGAAAGAAGTTATTAAACTCGGCGGGAATATTTCAGGGCTGGTGCCGGTGCCGGTTGAGGATCGGCTGAAAGAACGTTTGCTGTTGAAGTAAAAACTAGAGCAACTTCAAGATTGCGGTTTCCAGGATCTTCGTATCCGTTTCTCCAAAATACGAGCGCACCTTGTGACCTTTCCGGTCATACAGGAAGAGGGCGGGAAGGGCGCCGCTCCACTTAGGATCGATCGCGTTGATGAACTGATCATCATCATTGGCCTGTTTGCGGTACGCCGGTCCGGGCGCGTTCGTCTTCTGAAATAGCTTTTCGGCCGCGGCTTCCTGCTCAGGCTCGTCGGCGGAGATGAATACCAATTCAAAGCCGCGCGATTTCAGCTTGGCTTGAAGCTTGACGAGCTCAGGCATCTCTGCGCGGCACGGCACGCAATAGGTAGCCCAGAAGTTATATAAGACAACCTTGCCGGAATGGGCTCCGACCATCTTTTGAAAGCCTTGCTCATTCACGGGCAGCATCGCGGCTAGGAACAGCAGGATCGGTATCATTATGTAGTCCTCTTCGATCGTTTGATGGTGCAGCCGAATGCCTTGGTTTCCTTCACCGCCACCGGCTTTCCGGCCAACATTGAATCGAGCGCCAGGCGGAGAGACTTTCGGCCCACACGTGCTTCGTTGCGATTATCGTCGATCTGGCCCCGGTAAATCACGTTTCCGGCAGAATCGATCACGAAGCTTTGAGGAGTCACTTGGGCATCGAACAGATCGGCGGCCTGCCCCTTGGAATCGAGGTAGACGGGAAAAGGGAATCCGACCGACTTGGCATGTTCGACAATTTCCTTGGCAGACTCGTTTCTGTTGGCATTTACAAACAAAAACTTGACCCCTTTGGCGCTGTAGTCTTTATAAACAGCGGTCATGCGGTCGTTGTACGCGTTCGAGACGGGGCAGATGGTGGAGATGAACGTAACCACGGTGACATGACCGCGCTGCGAGTTGAACGAAACAGCGCGGCCATTCAGGTCTTGGACCTCAAAATCTCCGACTTGCCCATAGGCGAGAGCCGCGCACAAAAATAGGGCGCATTTCATTTCAGCTTTAAGTTGATGGTAGCGATCTTGCGGCTGTCGAAAACGCTCAGGTTTTTCGAGCCGCTTTCCGAGCCGTTGTGGTCGGCCTTTACCTCGTAGTCGACGTTGGTGCTGAGTCCGGCGAAATGATAAGTTCCATCAGCTTGAGTGTAGAACGACCGAATCTGAAGAGTCTTGGTATCTTTTAGCTGAACGACAGCACCTTCAATGGGCTTAGCGGCCCCATCCGTAACCACGCCCTGAACAGACCGAGTATTCGGATCTTCGTTCTTATTCTGCGCATTCAGCCCAACAGCCAGCGACAATACCGCCACTAGCGCGAAGAATACTGCAAATCGCCTCATTTTACACCTTCACTCCTTCGATTCGGGCGCCAGGAGGAAAGTTGCGTCCATCCGCTGCTCGCCTTCCATTAAAACGGCTTTCTCTTGTGGAATGAATCCTTTGCTCTCGGCCCGTACGGTATAACGCATGGCTGAGACCGGGACCCGAAAGACTAGTTCGCCCCGATTGTCGACATTGCCCTTCAGCTTCTTGAGCTTCGGAGGATCGCCTCCGTTCTCTGGATTCGCGGTCAACGTGACCTCCGCCCCGGGAAGAGCAAAACCGGGTTCCCGGAATACGGTTACTCCGATCTGCCCATACGGCTGGGCTTCCGCAGCCTTTTTCTTGTCCGCCCCCGCCGCGGGTGCAAGCAGGAGGGCGAGCATGACCAGACTACTTCCAATCCTCGTCTTCTTCTTCCTCCTCGTCCTCGTCGTCTTCATCCTCATCTTCGTCAAAATCGTCGTCTTCGTCGTCTTCGTCGTCTTCTTCGTCTTTCGCGACCACAACTTCCAGGGGCGTGAGGGTTGCCACCTTCAGGGTAACTCCGCACTCATCGCACGCCAGTGTGTCGCCCTCGTCCAGATCCTCTTCTTCGACATCGATGGCCGCGTCGCAGCTTGGACAATTCACCATGATCCTTTCCTCCCAGGAAGCAACAGTTTTCAATTCAAAATTAGTTTATAGCAGCTACGCCTTGGTCCAGGCGTTACGTGGCCGACCCCGGCGTCTTCGAGACGTGCCATAACTCCATTATTACCTCACGTCGCACGGCTGTTAGAATGTGGGTCGTGAAGAAAGATTACTTCTTTTTCGAGCGCCGATGAATTGTATTTTCTGCGGGATCGTGGCCGGGTCCATTCCAGCTTCCGTAGTGTGGGAGGACGAACACTCGCTTGTGTTTCTGGATAACAGGCCTCTTTTCCCAGGACATTGCCTGCTGGTTCCGAGGCTGCATGTGGAAACGCTGGCGGATCTGCCGCCGGCACTGGTGGGGCCCTTGTTTGCGAATGCGCGGATGCTCTCGAAGGCAGTGGAAGAAGCGCTTGGGGCAGAGGGTTCGTTCGTGGGGATCAACAATCGCGTGAGCCAGAGCGTGCCGCACCTGCACGTGCACGTGGTTCCGCGGCGCAAGAAGGATGGGCTCAAGGGATTTTTTTGGCCCCGCAATCTTTATAAGCATGACGAAGAGATGGAAGAGGTGCGGCGGCGTTTGCAGGATTACTTAAAGAAATGAGCACCTCGCGCGCGATGGCGGGCGGTTGGGTTAGCCGCGGCTCACTCCCCAAAGGCGATAACGGCCGTTCACTCTGCCGCTGGTGCGATCTTGAAGTCCCGCCGCGCAGGTTCACCTTTTGCTCCGAATTCTGCGTTGAGGAATGGAAACTTCGGACCAATCCCGGGTATGTCCGCGAGAAAGTGCTGGCCCGCGACAAAGGCGTATGCGCGATTTGCCGGACCGATTGCCTGGCTGCGTGGATTCACATCAAGCGCCTGCGGGGGACTGGGCGCGCCAAGTCCCTGGCGGATTGGGGCGTAAAACCCCGCTCGCGCCAGAGCCTGTGGGACGCGGACCATATCGTTCCGGTAGTGGAGGGAGGCGGAGAATGCGACCTCTCAAACCTCCGTACTCTATGTTTAAAGTGTCACCGGACCGTCACTGCTGCTCTGCGTCTCCGTCGGACGAAGAGCTGATGCGCAGGTAGGAGTTGTAGCGGACGTTCGCGATTTGTCCCGCTTCCACGGCCGCCTTCACGGCGCAGCGCGGCTCGTGAGTATGCGTGCAGTCGGAAAAGGCGCAGCCCTGAGCGAAGTCGTCGAACTCATGGAAGTAGTGCCGCACCTCGGCCAGCGACACGTTCCAGAGACCCAGTTCGCGGATGCCCGGCGTGTCGATGATCACTGCGCCGTTGGCCAGTTCGTACAGCTTCGAGCCGGTGGTCGTGTGCCGGCCCTTGTTATAGCTTGCGCTCACGTCTCCGGTGACGGCTTCGAACTCCGGGTTCAGCGCGTTTAGCAGCGATGATTTTCCGACGCCGCTATGTCCCGTGAAGACGCACAGCTTGCCGGCAAGCGCGGCGCGTAGCGGATCCAGACCGATCCCTCGCGCTGCCGAACATTGAATCACCGGGACCCCGATCTCGGCGTAAGGCTGGAGAACGGACGCGAAGTCCTCGCCAGGTTCGATCAAATCGATTTTGTTGACGCAGATGAGCGGCTGAGCGCCGGACTGCTCGATGGCGATCAGGTAGCGGTCGATCAGGCCCAGGCTCAGGGGTGGCGATTTGAGCGATACCACGTTGGCCACGATGTCGATATTGGCGGCGATGACGCGCTCCAGCCTGGGGTTATGCGGATCGGGACGCGAGAGCACGGTGGCGCGCGGGAGTATTTTCTCCACTTGCCTCCGCTCGGGGGAGTACATGACGCGATCGCCTACCGCGATGTCGAGTCGCGAGCGGCATTTCAAATCGCTCCCTTCCGTCCGCACCACGCAACGGCCGGCGCCTGTTTCGATGACAAGGCCAGAGGCGGTGGCATCCGAAACTTCGGGTACGCGTTTCCCGCCTGCCTTCTTTTTTTTGGCGAGCTTCCGGACTTCGTCCTGCTCGTGCTGCTGCAAATGTTTTTTGATTTTTCTTTCTTCTCTACCCACTGGGAATCCTTTATGACTAATTCAGGGAATCAAGAACAGCGTGGGAGGCTCTGAGCGCGAATGCACCAATGGCGAACGGTTGGAAGCACACCATTTGAAGCTCAGAGCTTTTAGAGTCGGATCAAAGGCAAATAGAATTATACAGCTTATTTCATGAACGCGCTAGAGCTTCGCGCAAAACTCAAAACGGCTGCGGGGTAGATCCCCAAGATCAAGGTACCGAGCGCGGATGCCAACAGAGCGATGAAAATGCCAGTGCTCACCGGCTGCAGGGTGGCCATCGACTCACCCGGCTCCTGCATGTACATCACGACCAGAATCCGCAGATAGTAATACGCCGCGACTGCGCTGTTGAGCAGGCCGAGCACGGTGAGCCAGATCAGGTTGGCGTCCAGCGCTGCCTTGAAGATATAGAACTTGCCAAAGAAGCCGCCGGTGAGAGGCACGCCGATAAAGGACAAGAGGAAGATCGAGAACAGCGCGGCAGTCATAGGCTGCTTCCAGCCCAGCCCGGCCAAATCCTCGACGTTCACATACTTTTCCCCCTGTCGTGAAAAGTGCGCGACCACAGCAAACGCTCCGATGTTCATCAGGGCATACGCAGCCAGATAAAACATCACCGCCGATACGCCGATTTGGTTATGTGCCGCGATGGCCACCATGACATATCCTGCGTGCGCGATGGAGCTGTAAGCGAGCAGCCGCTTGATGTTCGATTGCATGAGGGCGGCGAAATTTCCGATGACCATGGTGAGCAGCGCAGACGACCAGACGAACGGCTCCCAGCGGTCCACTATGGGCCCGAAGGCGGTCATGAACACGCGCACGAATACCGCGAAGGCGGCGGCTTTAGGACCGGCCGACATGAACGCGGTCACCGGGGCCGGTGCGCCCTGATATACGTCCGGCGCCCAGATCTGAAACGGGGCCGCGGAAACTTTGAAAGCAAAGCCGACAAACATAAGCGCAGCGGCGGTGCCGATTAAGGCCATATTGTGCGCGACGTCGCGGTTCGATAGAAAAGCTTGGATGGCGTCGAGGCGCGTGGATCCGGAAGCGCCGTAAATCCAAGCGATGCCATAAAGTAGAAATGCGGTGGCAAACGAACCTAGCAAGAAATACTTCAGAGCCGCTTCGTTATTGCGTTTGTCGTCCCGCAGGTAGCCTGCGAGCACGTAGGTAGCGATGGAACTGACTTCCAGACCGATGAACACCATGATCAGCTCGTTGGCGGTGACCATGACGCACTGGCCCACGATGGAGAACAGAATTAAAGCATGGTACTCGCCAGCTTCGGCGTGCTCGCGCTTCAGATACTGATAGGAGGAGAGCACCGCGAGCATGCCAACTCCGATCACCAGCACGCGAAAGAACGTCCCATACCCATCAATGATCAGCATGCCCGTGAAAGCGTTGCCCGGCAAATTGTTGGCATAAACGCAGGCTAACAGGGCGGCTAGCAGCGTCGCGAGCGTGAGGTGACCAAAGATGAGCCCCTTGCCTTCGCGTTTTTCTCCCAGGATTCCTTCCAGCACCATGAAGAACGTGCCCATTACGCTCATGATGATCTCAGGGAGGAAGCGAATGTAATCCTCGCCCGAGGGCGTGAAGTTAGACATGGTCATAAACCCCGAGCCGGCCGGAAAGCCGGCTGCAGCCAGGATTGGCTGCCCCACATGCTGCTAAGTTAGCGGGCATGCGAAGGCTCCTGAGCCGATGCGGAAAGGTGCTGCTCGAACTTCACCTGCACTCCCTTTTTTGCATCAATAGGCCCGAGAATCCGGGCATTCGTAGCGCTGATCGGCTGCAGGAAGCTTTGCGTGAACGTGCCCATCCAAACCATGAGGACGATCAGGGGAACGATAGCGAAATACTCGCGCGCTTTCAGATCGTACATGTGATGAGCCAGTTCTTCGTCGGCCTTGCCGAGAAACGCGCGCTGATACAGCCACAACATGTAGACCGCAGACAAGATCACTCCGATGGCCGCAAAGACCGCCCACTCAAAATTGGCCAGCGAAGCGCCCTGCAGCACTAGATATTCACCCACGAAATTGTTCAGGGTCGGCAGACCGATGCTGGCCAGCATCACGATCATAAACACTTTGGCTAAGTTAGGCGCGGGCGTGGCCACTCCGCCGTAATCCGCAATCTCCAGCGAATGCCGCCGCTCGTAGAGGAACCCGACGAGCATGAACAGCGCGCCTGTGGAGACGCCGTGATTCAGCATCTGATACACGGCTCCGTCCAGACCGTTCTGCGTGAACGAGAAGATGCCGAGAACCACGAAGCCCAAGTGGCTAACCGATGAGTATGCCACCAGCTTTTTCATGTTGGGCTGCACCATCGCAACCAGCGCGCCGTAGATGATGCCAATGATCGCGAGCGGGATGATCCAGCTTGCGCAGGTTCGGGCGGTGGCTGGGAATAGCGGAAGGCAGAATCTCAGCAATCCGTACGTTCCCATCTTCAGCATCACGGACGCCAGCATGACGGAGCCTGCCGTGGGCGCTTCTACGTGCGCATCGGGCAGCCAGGTATGCAAGGGGAACAGCGGAACCTTGACTGCAAACGCAAGGAAAAAGGCGAGAAACAGCCACAGCGATTCAGCGGAACTTAAGACCATTTTTCCGCTCTGCAGCATTGCGAGGATCGTCGGATAATCGAACGTGCCGCTGCGGTTGTACAGGTAGATGATCGCTCCGAGCATCAGCACCGATGCCGCCATCGTGTATAGGAAGAATTTCACTGCGGCGTAGATGCGCCGACTGTAACCCCAAATGCCGATGAGGAAGTACATCGGCACCAGCGCGATTTCCCAGAACACATAAAACAGAAAGAGATCGAGCGCGCAAAACACTCCGATCAGTCCGAATTCCAGCAACAGAAGAAAGGCGTAGAACTCCTTCTGCCGTTTGTCGATGTAGTTCCAGGAGATCAGGACGCAGATGGGAGTTAGCAAGGTGGTCAAGATCACCAGCCAGAGACTGAGCCCGTCGATGGCTACGTGGTAGTGGATCGGGGGCGTGGCGATCCAGGGTATGTTTGTCTCAAAAGCGTAGCCAACCCCATACTGGAAGGGTTTTATCAGCCCAAGCGACGCTACAAAAACGAGCAGCGAGATTCCCAGCGCAAATACTCGAATCGCTTGAATCCTCGATTTCGGCAGCATGAGCGCGATCAGAAACCCAACCAGGGGAATCGAAATGACGAAATTGAGCTGGTTCATCGCGGGCCTCCCGAGAGGCCGATCGCGATGAGCAAGATGACGGATCCGAACACCACCCACGCGGCATAGTTGCGAATGCTGCCGGACTGCAAAAGCTTGAGAATGTTGCCGATGCCGCGTGAGCGCCTTCCCACGCCGTTCACGATGCCGTCGATTAGGCCGGCATCCATCCCGCGCCAGAGCACGCTTCGCGAACCTTGAATCAGTGGATTAACAACGGCGAAATTGTAAGCTTCATCAATGAAATATTTGTGGTAGATCAGATTGTAAAGCCAGCCCATCGAATTCTTGGCGGACTCGGACAGCGACGGTTTCGCTACATAGAAAAGGTAAGCGAGCGCGATCCCCAGAAAGCCCGCGGCGAACGGGAGATACGTGATCAACGGGCCAACGTTCATCTCTTTTTCGGGGAACATTGGTTCCAGCCAGTGAGGCACGCTCAAGAAGCCGCCGGCCAGGGATAGCAGCGCGAGAACTGCCAGCGGAGCCCACATCACGAAAGGAGCCTCGTGTGGATGTTTATCGCCGCGATATTTGCCGAAGAAAGCGAGGAACAGAGCGCGGAACACGTAGAACGCGGTCATGAAGGCCGTGATCAGTCCGATCCAATACAGAATCGGAGACCGCGCATAGGCCGCTTCAAGAATCAGATCCTTGCTGGCCGCGCCTGAGGTAAAGGGCAGGCCCGCAATCGCCACTCCGCCGCAGAACAGAGTGATGCAGGTGATGGGGATCTTCTTCGCCAGACCACCCATCTGGCGCAGATCCTGTTCGCCGCTCAAGGCATGGATTACGCTTCCCGCGCCGAGGAACAGAAGAGCCTTAAAAAAGGCGTGAGTCATCAAATGAAAGACTCCGGCCGAGAATGCGCCCACGCCGACGCCCGCGAACATGTAGCCAAGTTGCGACACTGTCGAATAGGCGAAAACCTTCTTGATGTCCGTCTGCGCCATACCGATCGTGGCTGCGAAGAATGCAGTGGCCATGCCGATCGCCGCCACCCAATCCATCGCCACGGGAGCATGGGTGAACAGGACGGACGATCTCGCGATCATGTATACGCCCGCGGTTACCATGGTTGCGGCATGGATTAGCGCCGAGACCGGGGTGGGACCCGCCATCGCATCGGGGAGCCAAACATATAGCGGGATCTGCGCGGATTTACCCGTGGCTCCCAGAAGCAGGAGCATACAGATCGCGACGAAAGGCACTGCGGAATTGGCCGGGTCAGCGGCTTGGGTGAACACCTTGCCAAAATCCAGCGATCCAAAGTGTTTTACGATGAGGAACATCGCCAGGGTGAAGCCAAAGTCGCCGATGCGGTTAACGATGAACGCCTTGTTGCCAGCATCGGTGGCGAATTTCTCCGTGAAGTAGAATCCGACCAGTAGGTAGCTGCAGAGTCCCACGCCTTCCCAGCCCACGAACAGAAGCAGGAAGTTGGACGCCAGCACCAGGATCAGCATGAAGAACATGAACAGATTCAGGTAGGCAAAGAAACGGTAATAGCCGCCCTCGTGGGCCATGTAGCCGATCGCGTAGGTGTGAATCAACAAGCCGACGCCGGTTACTACCAGCAGCACGATTGCAGTAAGGCGATCCACCGCGAAGTCCACGCCAACGTTGAATGTTCCGCTCTGGATCCAGGTGAAGTAGCGCTCGATATAGGCGGTCTCCATGGCTCCCAGACCGCTGATCGTCTTAACGACCCAAAGAAACGAAAGCAGAACTGAGCCAACCGCGACCACGTTCACCAACTGCTTTGGAAAGCGTCGGCCAAATAGACCATTAATCAGAAAACCGAGAAAGGGGAAAATTGGAATGAGCCAGAGATTCATCTTGAGTGGTGGCTTAATATTTCATCGAAGAGACATCGTCTATGCCGAGTGACTGCCGATTCTTGAAGACAGTGAGAATGATGGCCAAGCCCACGGCCGCTTCGGCTGCGGCAACCACCATCACGAAGAAGCTGAATATGTGGCCGTCAACCTGCTTTAACTGATAGGAGAAGGTGACGAAGCTAAGGTTCACCGCGTTGAGCATGAGCTCGATCGACATAAATACGGTGATCACATTCCTGCGATACAGAAAGCCTGCGATTCCGAGCACGAAGAGGATCGCGCTCAGCGTTAGATACCAACTCAGGGGAACGCTGTTCAAGGTCATCTAATGTGCGGTCCTTGTGGGGCGGGCAATCCTGCCCGCAGCCCGCCTTTCAGGCGGCTCTTGCCGGGCCGCTGAGAGAGCCGGCTGAAAGCCGGCTGCAGCCAAGATTGGCTGCCCCACGGATGTTGTAGTACATGGAGACGAAGGGTCACTTAATCGATCTCCTTGCGCGCCAGAACGATGGCTCCGATGATGGCGATCAGGATCAGAACGGACGTGACTTCGAACGGCAGAAGATAGACCGTGAATAGCTTGGACCCGACCAGAGCGGCTGTGCCCACGAACCCGTCGCGACCAGCCAGGCTGACCCCTTCCGTCTTCGGCAGAAAGGCTTGAATCACGAACGCGATGATGCCGACGAATGCGGCGAGCAGCGGTATCCCCAGCAGGTTGACTCGCCAGCTTCTTCCCGTAGGACCTTCCGATCCCGCGTTCAGCAGCATGATGACGAAGACGAACAGGACCATGATCGCGCCCGCGTAAACGACCAACTGCGCGGCAGCCACGAACTCCGCGCCGAGCAGGAAGTAGAGCACCGCAAGCGAAACCATGACGCCAATGAGCGACAAAGCGCTCGAAATCGGATGAGTCTGAACCACCAGGCTGATTGCGCTTGCGACGGCGAACGTGGCGAAAACGATGAAGAGAATAGCGTCCATGTTTATTTCGTGAACAGCGCGACGAAAAGGCTTGTAAAGAGCAGGTTGACCATCGCGAGCGGGAAAAGGAACGTCCATGCAAGTCGCATCAACTGGTCATACCGGTAACGGGGCAAGGTAGCGCGAATCCAAATAAAGACGAACAAAAGAAATCCGACTTTGGCGGCAAACCAGAACAACGGGATGAGCAACGCCTGTAAGAACGGAGCCAGGAAAATCACCGCGATGCCGATGAAGACGATACCCGTGACCGGGAGCGTGATTCGGTCCAGGCGGCGGGCCGGATTTAGGCCATGATAGAGGGCGACAAGACCGGCGAGAAGAAAGATAGCAGTCGGGACGAAGCTGGAATAGGGTGCCGGAAAAATAGGATGCCATCCACCCAGGAACAGCAACGTGGCCACGCAGCAAACCGTAACCATGTTGGCGTATTCGGCCATGAAGAACGAGGCGAACTTCATGCTGCTGTATTCGGTGTGGAATCCCGCGACTAACTCGTTTTCCGCTTCGGGCAAGTCAAACGGGATGCGATTCGTCTCGGCGAAGCCCGCGATCATGAACACGATGAACCCAACGATTTGCGGAAACGGCATCTGGAAAATGTTCCAGCGAGGAATGAACCCGAGATAAAATCCGCCCTGCGCATTCACCATCTCGCGGAAACTCAGAGTATTCGCCAGCAGCAGAGGTCCGGCTACGGCGAGCGCCAGAGGCAGTTCGTAACTGATCATCTGAGCGGCGCTGCGGAGTCCGCCGATCAGGGCGTACTTATTATTGGATGCCCAACCGGCGAGGGCCACTCCGTAGACTCCCACCGAAGAAATGCCAAGCACAAAGAGAACTCCCACACTCAGGTCAGTGAGCTGCATCAGCGTGGTCACTGGCCCGACGGTAATTTCGCCGCCGAACGGAATCACCGAGATGGAAATGAGCGCAAGAGTAACGGCCAGGAAGGGCGCGAGAAAATAGAAAAACTTATTTACGTGGGGCGGGATCAAGTCCTCTTTCGTGATCAGCTTGATCACGTCGGCAAGCGGCTGCAACAAGCCGTGCGGCCCTACGCGATAAGGACCAACTCGAATCTGCACGTGCGCGATCACCTTGCGCTCGATCCATTGCAGATACGCGAGCGTGGTCATGAGAACGAAGGCCACAACCCCGGCCTTGATCAGTGTGATGATGAAAAAGTTCATTCGAGTAGAGGCTAACCCCGGTACAGAGCCCCCGGGGATTCCAGGACCGAACTGAGCGTCTTGGAATACCTTCCCAACGATCCAGAGGTGAACAGGGTATCGCCAGCCGACCGCACCAAATCGGCGCGCGACGGGACCGATACTCGACCGTTTACCGCGACCGTCTGCGCGGCTCCTCCCGTGGCGATTATGGGCAAAGGGATATTATACCCACGCACGGTCTTGCGAATCTCGTCAAATACCTTTTCCGAAGACCAAATCCCGATATTCACGCCCATTTCTTTGGAGAGCAGGCCGATGATCTCAAGGTCTGGCTTCGTGCCCATGACCTTCATGGCGGATTTTAGCTTCTGCACTTCGCCGCAAACGTTGGTGACAGTGCCGCTCTTTTCATAAGCCGAGGCGGATGGGAGAATAACGTCGGCCCGCTGAGCAGTTTCGGTCAGGAACATATCCTGCACGATGACGAAAGCGCTCTTGGATGCCAGGGGGATCTTCTCCAGCGGATTTTCGCCGACCACCCAGAGCAGATCCAGGCCCGGCTCCGAGAGGATCCGATCGTAGCCAAGCCCGCCCGCATCGGGCAGCAGACCCATGTCGAGAGCGCCGCGCGAGTTGGAATAGTCCAGCAGGCAAATATACTTTACGGGGATGCCGAGAGAATCGCCAAAAGCCACCAATTGGCGGACGGCGTCGCCCTGGATGCAATCGCCGAACAGAACCACGAGTTCCGGCTCGGCTTTGAGTTGCTCGCGCAGAGACTCGACTGCGCTCATCTCTTGACCCGCGAGCGCGATCAAACTCTTGACGGCGTACTTGTTTTCGCGAACCGGACCAGGAGTCACAGTGTAAATATGCGCCGCATGATGGCGGTAATTCGCACGAATCTGGAAACTTAGAAAGGGATGCTGCTGAGCTAGATCGCTGCCGACGATGAGCACGGCTTTCCGGTCGTATAGATCGCCAGTGGTGGCAAGCGCGTCCATCTTTCCGCTTAACGCGTCGAGCAGCGTTGGCAGGTCGCCTGTGCGGCGATGGTCGATGTTGCCTGTGGCGAGCACCTGGCGAGCAAACTTCTGCAGATAGAAGTCTTCTTCGTTCGTGGCGTGATTGGACCCGATCACGCCGATGGACTTTCCGCGAAGTTCCTTAAACTTTCCGGCGACGGCCGACAACGCTTCGGACCACGCAACTTCTTCCAGCTTGCCGTTCTTGCGCAACAGCGGAGCTTGAAGGCGCTCGGGATGACTGGTGAAGTCGTACGCATATCGCCCCTTAACGCACAGGAACTCGCCGTTGATGCCGGAACGGTCGCGGTTGTTGCCGCGCATAATCTCGCCGTTGCGCACGCCCAGAGTAGTCTTGCAGCCGTTCGAACAATGCGTGCAGATGGTGCCGACGTGCTCCATCTCCCACGGTCGAGTCTGATATCGATAGCTGCCGCTGGTGAGAGCGCCCACGGGGCAGATGTCGATGCACATGCCGCATTCGTCGCAAGCCAAATGATCATGCATGTTCGGCGCGATCTCGGACACCGCGCCGCGATTGATCACGCCCAGCGCGCCTACGCCCATTCCTTCGTCGCAAATCCGCACGCAGCGATAACACAAGATGCAGCGCGGCGCATCGAAGTAAACCACGGGCGACCATTGCTTCTCGTCCACATGCAGCTTCTGTTCCAGATAGCGGCTTTCTCCAGCGCCGTATCGAAACACCATGTCCTGCAGCTCGCACTCGCCGCCCTTGTCGCATACCGGGCAATCCAGCGGATGATTGGTGAGCAGGAACTCGAGCGTGCCCTTGCGCGCCTCTCTTACCAGAGGAGAATCGGTGTGGACCACTTGGCCTTCCGCGACCGGCACAGTGCAGCCCACCTGCAGCTTAGGTGTCTTCTCCACCTCGACCAGGCACATCCGGCAGGCGGCCTGAAGCGTTAGCCCGTCGTAATAACAGAAGGCCGGAACTTCGATGCCTGCCTGCTTCGCCGCGTTGATGATCAGCGTTCCAGCGGGTGCGGTGATCGCTCTGCCGTCAATTGTCAGATTTACAAAATCAGCCATTTTATGCTTTATGCCATCGCGAACTTGCCAGCGTGCTCGTAGGGGCACGGTTTTCCGTCGAGATGAGCCTCGAACTCATCCCGGAATTTTTCAACTATCGAAATTGTCGGCATAGCGGCCGCGTCGCCAAGCGCGCAGAAGGTGCGCCCCAGCATGTTTTGCGAGAGTTCGCCAATCAGCGGAATGTCGCTCTTAATGCCTCCGCCATCGTGAAAGCGCTGCAGCAGTTTTCGAAGCCAAGTGGTGCCCTCTCGGCAAGGAATGCACCATCCGCAGCTTTCGTGGGCGTAAAAGCGCATGATTCTGAGTGCGAATTTCACCATGCAGGTGTCCTCGTCCAACACCACCATTCCGCCCGAACCTAGCATGCTCTTAGCTTTCGCGAGAGTGTCGTAGTCCATCGCGATATCGCACTCGTCGGCTTTCAAAAGCGGGCAGGACGAGCCGCCGGGAACCACTGCTTTGAGCTTCTTGCCACCACGCATCCCGCCGCCAAAGTCGTCAATGCACTTCAGCATGTTGTAGCCGAGCGGAATCTCATAGACTCCAGGCTTGTTGACATGGCCCGATAGGCACAGCAGCCTGGTGCCGCCGTTCTTGGGAGTGCCCAACGCCGCGAATGCCGCGCCGCCGTCGCGAATAATCGGGGGCACCGCGCAAAACGTCTCCACGTTGTTCAGCAATGTGGGACTCTGCCATGCTCCCGAGACCGCCGGAAACGGGGGCTTCAATCTCGGAATGCCGCGCTTGCCTTCAATGGAATCGAGTAGCGCCGTCTCCTCGCCGCACTCATAAGCGCCCGCGCCCGAATGCGTGTAAATGTCGAAGTCGAATGCGGTGCCTTGTATATTTTTGCCGAGGTAGCCGCGCGCGTAAGCTTCCGCGATCGCTCGATCCATGCAGTCGATCTGGTAGCGATACTCGCCGCGAATGTAAATGTACCCTTTGCGGGAATCCACCGCGAAGGCACCGATCAGCATGCCTTCAATCAGCGAGTGGGGATCGTTCTCCATCAGCAGCCGATCCTTGCAGGTACCCGGCTCGCTCTCGTCCGCGTTCACGATAATGTATTTCGGCTTGGGTGACGTGCGAGGCACGAAGCTCCACTTCAGGCCGGTAGGAAAGCCAGCGCCCCCGCGTCCGCGCAGAGCCGAGGCCTTCACCTCGTCGATGATTTGGGTCGGAGTCATCTTCACGGCTTTCAAGAACGCTTGATAGCCGTCGTTCGCGAGATACGTATCGATAGAGGCCGAATTCGGGAGGCCGAATCGCTTGGTGAGAATCCTGGTTTCGAGAGGATTTGGTTCGTTATAGATCATCAGGTAACTAGTTGGCCTTCCGCAAGTCAGTGAGCAGCCGGTCTAACTTTTCCGGTGTCACGTTGTGGTGAAAATCGTAGTTGACCTGCACAGCGGGTGCCCACGAACAAGCGCCCATGCACTCCACTTCCTCCAAGGAAAAAATCCCGTCCGCAGTTACTTCCTTGTTCCCAATCCCCAGCTTTTCCTTCGCTTGATCGTAAAGATCCTCGGCGCCCAAAATCAGGCAGCTGATATTCGTGCAAACTTGCACGTGGAACTTGCCCATCGGACGGGTATGCAGCATCGAATAATAGCCGACCACCTCGTCCACCTGCAGCGGGGTCACCTTGCAGCGCCTAGCAACTTCTTCCACCAGTTCTCTCGATACGTGACCCACTTCATCCTGCGCAAAGATCAACATCGGGACCACGGCCGAGCGAGTCCTGCCAGCCGGATAATTTTCCAGCATCTTCGAAAACTTAACTTCCAACTCGGGCGAAAAAGTCATTTAGCGGTCAACGTCCCCCAAAACAAAATCCATGCTGCCCATGGCGGCGATGGAGTCGGCTAGCAGCCTACCTTCCAGCAGCGTGCCAAGCGATTGCAGGTTGCCGAAGCTGGGCGTCCGCATGAACACGCGATACGGACGCGTGGTTCCGTTGCTCACGATGTAATAAGCGATCTCCCCGCGCGGCGACTCCACCGCTTGGAAGGCCTCGCCCGCTGGCACCCGGAAGCCTTCGGTCACGATCTTGAAGTGATAGATCAATGCTTCCATCTGCGTCTTCATTTTCTCGCGTTCGGGAAGCACGATCTTGGGCGCGTCGGCCTGCCAGGGTCCTTCGGGCATGCCTTCGAGCGCCTGCTTAATGATTCGCGTGCTCTGGCGCATCTCATCCAGGCGGACCCGATACCTCGAGTACACATCGTTTTGCGTGTAGACCGGAACGTCGAAATCGAACTTGTCGTAGCTCGAATACGGTTCGGTTTTGCGCACATCGAGCTTCAGCCCCGCGCCCCGAAGCATCGGCCCGGTCACGCCCAAATCCAGCATGTCCTCGAGCGAAATAAAGCCGACGCCCTTGGTTCGATCCAACCAAATCGGATTATTCTCGAGCAGTTCGTCGTACTCGTCCACCTTGCTCGGGAATTGTTTGACGAACTTGCCCACCGCTTCGCGCCAACCGCGCGGCGGTTCCAGCGCGACTCCGCCAATGCGTATATAACTCGTCATCATGCGCTGGCCGGAAAACATTTCCAGGATCCGGAGGATGTCCTCGCGCTCGCGGAAACAGTAGAAGAAAACGCTCATCGCACCAATATCGATTGCGTGCGTACCGAGCCAGACCAGGTGACTATTGAGGCGCGACAACTCGCACATCATCACGCGCAACCACTGAGCCTTGGCAGGAATCTCGATGTCGCCAATCAGCTTCTCGACCGTTAGTGCGTAGACTAAATTATTCGCCAGGTTCGATAAATAGTCGACGCGATCGGTGAGCGTCACCACTTGCTGCCAAGTCTTGACTTCGCATTCCTTCTCGATCCCCGTATGCAAATACCCAATGTCCGGCCGCGCGCTGACAATATTCTCGCCGTCAAGTTCCAGAACCACCCGTAACACGCCGTGCGTCGACGGATGCTGCGGCCCCATGTTCAGGGTCATCCGGTGCCGACTGACATCTTCCTCGGAAGGCCCGAAAGCTATCGAATCGGTGTGGGTCTTTAATTCCTGCATGCGCTTCTACTCATTTTGGTAGCTGTACTTATGGCCATGGACCGGGTAATCCTTCCGCAGGGGAAACCCTTCCCAATCGGAGGGCATTAAAATCCGGCGCATGTCGGGATGATTCCGAAAACTGATCCCGAACATGTCAAACACTTCTCGCTCGTACCAATTCGCCGCGCGCCAGACAGGCGTCACGGAATCATTTTCAGCACCTTCCGCCAGGCGGCACTTGAGCCGGAGGCGCGCGTTCTTCTCGATTGAATGCAGCAGGTAAACCACTTCGAAGCGCGGGTCGGCTGGGGTCCAGTCCACACAGGTTATACCAGCCAGGCGGATAAAACCCTGCTCGTATTTCAGAAACTGACAGACTTCGACAATCGCTGCGGGATCGAGAAACACCGTCGCTTCGCTATGGTCGTTATGTCCACCCTGGGTGGATGCCGAGAAGCGCTGTTCGAGCGCGGCCGCTGCGGGTACTGCTTTCAGCTGATCGGGAATCATTTAGTTTTCGCGGGACGAACCAATGCTTCGGCGGTCCAATCGAGCACTCCTTTCTTCCAGATGTAGAAGAAGCCGGCCAGGACCAAAACTATAAATATCAGCATCTCGTAAAACGGGAACAGGCCTGTTTGACGTACAAGGGTGCGGTAGACGTTCGCCCAGGGATACAAAAAGATCGCCTCGATATCGAAAAGGATAAAGACTATGCCTACCAAATAAAACTTGACGCTGAACCGATCACGCGCGCTGCCGGTGGGAGCGATTCCGCACTCGTAAGGGGAATCTTTCACTTTGTTCTTAACCTTTTTCCCAAGCAGGAAGGAGGTCCCGATCAGTCCTGCCGCCAGCACCAGCGCGATGACGATTTGGACGAGAACAGGAAAATAAACTTCGGCGTAAGAGTTGGGCATATTGCGGGCGAGAGTGTAAACCCCACTATAATAAGGGTCGAAACGGAGTGTCAAACGCGGCGTCGTAATAATCCATGCAAATCACAGAAACAAAGCACATACAGATCGCGGTGAACGGCGAGGACCGGTCGGTGCCTGAGGGTGCGAGCTTGCTGGAGGTTCTATCTCATCTCGGCATCCAAGCGGACCGGGTCGCGATTGAAAAGGACCGAGCGATCGTCCGGAAGGGCGATTGGGCGGCGACGATTGTCCAACCAGGCGCTCAGCTCGAAATCGTTCAATTTGTCGGCGGCGGATAGCTGGCAGGCGCCATCCACGAAAGTTCCTCTTGACTTCACCCACAGGTACAGTAAAATCGCTATGGCTGCCTTTTTCTAAAACGCCTGCGGGGGAACATGTTCAAAACAAAGAAAACGCGTCCTGACAGCGAGAACGCCGCGCGAACCTTCAGCAGTATCGACGTTTCCCGCATTGCGGAGGTGAGCCTGAGACAACTTCAGTGGTGGGATGAGCGCAAGGTTGTTTCCCCTCATCATGAAGGACACAAGCGCATTTACACGTCGGAAGAAGTAATTGAGATTACGGTGATCGCCGAACTCCGCCGAAAAGGTTTCTCGCTGCAGAAGATTCGTCGCGTTCTCAAGTTTCTGCAACGCGAGATGGGCAAGCACCTGGGTGAGATTGTCGAGGGCCAGTCCGATCTCCATTTGGTTACGGACGGAAAATCGATTTACCTCGAAGACCAGCACGACCGCATTATTGACCTGCTAAAGAACGCTCGTCAGCCAATGTTTCTCGTGTGCGTCAGCGATCAGGTTCGCCGCCTGGGGCAGTCCCCCGCCAAAAAGCCGATCCGGAGTGAGCCGACTGCGAGCGCGGGCCGGAAATCGGCTCGAACCGCCTAGTCTCGTCTGACCCGGTATACTAGTTGCTAGAGGTCTCTACCTGAATGGCGCATACTCGGCGGTCCCTCCTTTTAGTTCCTTTTATGATTGCAGTGTTCGCGATTCTGGGCGGCGTATTTGGCCCCGGAATGGAGGGCGTATCGGCGGCCACGGCTTCCAGCCCGGAAGAAGACCTCAAGGCGAGCATCAGGGCATTCACTAAGGTCTACGACGTTGTCGAGGCCAACTTTGCCGACAAGGTCACCTCAGACAAAGGCATTTACAAGGGCGCAATTCCAGGAATGCTGCGCACCTTGGATCCGCATTCGAACTTCTTCGACCCTAAGGATTACTCGTCTTTGCGGGACGATCAGCGCGGCCACTATTTCGGCGTCGGGATGACGGTCGGCCCCCGCAACGGCAAGACGATTGTGATCGCTCCCTTCGGTGGTTCGCCAGCTTACAAAGCGGGCATCCGTCCGGGCGACGCGATTCTGGAAGTGAACGATAAGAAGACGGATGGCCTGACAACCTCTGAGATAGCCGATCTTCTCAAGGGTCCCCGAGGAACTCACGTGCAGGTGGTTGTGGGACGCGAGGGCGTCGAGAAACCGGTGACGTTCAATATCGTACGCGGTGAAATTCCCCGTTACAGCGTTCCGGAAGCTTTTTGGATTCGTCCCGGGATTGCCTATCTCGATGTGACCTCCTTTAACGAGAATACAAGTAAAGAGGTGGAAGAGAACCTCAAGCGTCTTGGCGAAGGGAATATTAAAAGCTTGATTCTAGACCTCCGAGAGAATCCGGGCGGACTGTTGAACGAGGGAGTGGCGGTAGCAGGACACTGGCTCCGGCGCGGCGAAGTTGTGGTGTCGCATCGCGGTCGAGCTTCGGAAAACAAGCCCTACACCGCTCGCGGTAGTTCCAACGGCCAGAATTACCCTGTTGTCGTGTTGGTGAACCGCTATTCGGCATCGGCGGCTGAGATCGTGGCTGGCGCTTTGCAGGATCACGACCGCGCCTGGATTTTAGGCGAGGCCACCTTCGGCAAAGGTCTGGTTCAAACCGTTTATCCTTTGCCTGAAAACACGGGCCTGGCTCTCACCACCGCCCACTATTACACGCCCAGCGGAAGGCTGATCCAGCGCGATTACTCCAACATTTCCTTCCTGGATTACTACTACGGCAAGCGCACCGATACCAAAAATCTGCAGGATGTGAAGAGCACTGACAGCGGACGGACTGTATACGGCGGCGGCGGAATTACCCCCGACGAGAAATACGAGCCGGCCAAATATAATAAGTTCCAGACGGAAATCCTGCGCAAGTTTACCGTTTTCAACTTCACGGCCAAGTGGTTCGGCACCCGCGAGGAAGCTAAACTGCCCAAGGGTTGGCAGCCTGACGAGAAAATTGTGAACGAGTTTCACGAGTTTCTGATGGCCAATAAGGTGCAGTTCACGGAAGCCGAGTTTACCGAGAACCACGATTGGTTGAAGCAGCAGTTGAAGAAGGAATTCTACACGACGGGCTTTAGCTACGAAGAGTCTCAGAAGGTGGCCACCGAATCCGACCCAATGGTGATCAAGGCGCTCGACGCGATTCCAGAGGCCAGGAATTTGTTGGACAAATCGAAGAAGCTCATCGTGCAGCGCTACGGCCGCGACCGCTAATTTCAGATTGCCCGAGCCACAGATTACCGTCCTGGATGCGGGCGGTCAATATTGCCATCTCATCGCCCGCAAGGTTCGCGAACTCGGCGTTTATGCCGACGTTCGTCCCAGCGATACCGCGGCCTCTGAACTGGCTGGCCGCAAGGGTCTAATTATTTCGGGTGGACCCAGCAGTGTTTACGAAGAGGGCAGTCCGAAAATCGATCCGGCGATTCTCTCTCAATCGAATGCGGTCCTGGGTATCTGCTATGGATTGCATTTGATGGTCCACGAGTTAGGCGGAGTTGTTCGGCGGGGCGCGCTGGGCGAGTATGGGCTGGCGGTCCTGAACTTGACAGGATCGCATCCGCTGTTGAGAGGGATGGCGAGCGGCAGTCAGGTCTGGATGAGCCATCGCGATCGGGTGGAGACCATTCCCGAGGGCTTCGAAATCATCGCGTCAACCGACACCTGCGCCGTCGCCGCGATGGCCCATACCGACAAACCTCTTCTTGCAGTTCAGTTCCATCCTGAAGTGGTTCATACCGAACATGGCCGCGATATTCTGGCCTCTTTTTTGTTCCAAATATGCGGCTGCGAGCCTGACTGGGACCCTGCGGATCGCATCGGTCCTATCGAAGAACAGATTCGCAAGGTCGCGGGCAGCCGCAACGTGTTTTTCTTCGTAAGCGGCGGGGTCGATTCCACGGTTGCTTACACTCTTTGCCTGCGCGCGCTTGGACCCGACCGCGTTTACGGCATCTACGTGGATACCGGACTGATGCGCGAAGGGGAAACAGAGTTCGTCCGCGAGCTTTTTCAATGCCTCGGAGCGAAGGCGTTTCGCATCGAAGCTGCCGAGTCCGAGTTCCTCAAGGCGCTCGCCGGCATGTCCGATCCTGAAATCAAACGGCACGCGATTGGGGAGCAGTTCGTTCGCGTGCAAGAGCGGATTCTGAGCTCCAGCCAGTTTTTGGATGGAAGCTGGATTCTAGGACAGGGAACGATTTATCCAGACACCATTGAATCCGGCGGCACCGCCAAAGCGGATCTGATTAAGACGCACCATAATCGGGTTGCCGGCATTCAGAAGCTGATGAAGGCCGGTCGGATCATCGAACCGCTCACGTCCTTTTACAAAGATGAAGTGCGGGAGATCGGCAAGGAACTGGGGATCCCCTCTCGGTTCCTGCATCGGCATCCCTTTCCTGGGCCCGGTCTGGCGATTCGCTGCTTGTGCTCGGACTCCGTGGCGGTCTTGGAGCGACGTCTTCAGGGCTGGCTGATTCCGGTGCGATCAGTCGGCGTGCAAGGCGATTCGCGCAGCTATCGCCCTGCCCTGCTGCTCGACGAACCTCCGTCGGTTGAGGCGCTCCAAACAGCCACGAGGCTTACCAATGAGCTTTCTGAGATTAACCGAGTGGTGGCCATGGTTGCATCGCGGTTGAGCATCGAACATATGGAAGTGACGCGGGGCTTTCTCACTTCGGACCGCCTGGCCCGCCTGCGTCTGGCAGATGCCATCGTGCGCCGACACTGCGAAGAGAGCGGATTCGATGGGAAGGTATGGCAATTCCCGGTGGTGCTGTTGCCGGTTGGCGACGGACATGCCCCGGATTCAGTAGTCCTGCGGCCCATCCATTCCGTGGACGGAATGACGGCGCAAGTGGTGTTGATGCCGGGCCGGTTGTTGCAGGAAATGGCGAGTGAATTACTCCAGATCGAGGGCGTTGCGGCGGTGTTTTACGACCTCACCCACAAACCTCCCGGGACCATCGAATGGGAGTAAGCTGAGGCCATGGAATATCGGCACCTCTTGCGATCCGTCGAAGGCGGGACTGGCGTCATCACACTCAATCGCCCGCAGCGCCGCAACGCGCTTTCCCTTGAGTTGATGTTGGAAGTACTCGATTGCCTCGGTGCTTTCGGGACGGATCAGTCTATTCGGACGGTGATCCTGGCTTCTACCGGCAAGGTGTTCAGCTCCGGCCACGATTTGGGCGAGATGGTTGGCCGCAGCGTAACCGACTACAGGCGGATTTTCGATGTCTGCACACAGCTCATGATCGCGATTCAATCGATCCCGCAACCAGTGGTGGCGCAGGTGCAAGGGATCGCAACGGCGGCCGGTTGCCAATTGGTCGCAAGTTGCGATCTGGCTATTGCGAGTGAAGACGCGTCGTTCTCCACACCCGGGGTGAAGATCGGCCTGTTCTGCACTACCCCGATGGTGGCTTTGAGCCGCGCGATTGGCCGCAAGCGGGCGCTCGAAATGCTGCTGACTGGAAGGGTGGTCGACGCTCATACGGCTGCGGAATGGGGACTGATCAACCGTGTTGTCCCTGCCTCGGAGTTGGAGTCTGAGACTCGCGCCTTAGCAAGCCAGATTGCTGGAGCGAGCAACTTCACCGTCGGGCTCGGGAAGCAGGCCTATTACGCCCAGATCGAGCTGGAGCAGAGCAAGGCTTACGCCTATGCGAAAGAGGTGATGACCATGAACGCCTTAGCCGACGACGCGCAGGAAGGCATCTCGGCCTTCCTCGAAAAGCGGCCAGCATGCTGGGCCGGAAAATAGGCCTACTTACACGTACCTCGGCAAACCGTTTCAGATACGACCCTGGCCGGTCCAAGCACTCCGGGATCGGACACCGATGGGCGCTGCAGGCTGACCGTCTCCACCACGGAACCGCCAGCGCCCGGCTTGCGATCCACCAACTCGCGCTCCTTCAACTGAAGTCCGGCGTCTCGCGACTGTACTGTTCCGGGGGTGGACAGGCCGAAAACGTCGACTACGCTTAGCTCCGACCCGTCGGCCCGCTTAGTGGTCCGTGTAACGGTCTGACCTTGAAGCTCAAGAGCGCCCGATCCACTCGATCCATACTCCGCCGAGCTTTCCGTCGCTTCTCCCTTCGCTTGAGAATGGTCAGTCACAATCCGCGAAGCTGGATAGAACCCGTTTGCCCCCCTTCGAAATGTTGTGGCGTTCTCCTGATAACGATCGCCCGAAACCATCTTCTCAACCGACTTCCTTTCCACTGTCTCCATCGCACCATTTATGGACGGGCGCTCGATCACAATATCCGAGTGCTGGCCCGATCCGGTCTTGAGCGTTTCTATAACGGAGCGTTCAGAAACCTGCAGGTTGCCATTGAGATCCCCGCGATACACCGTGGAGCTCACCGTGAGCCGGTCACCCACCTTCCGTTCCTCAGTTAGAGTTTTCTCGAGAGGACCGGGATTCCCCGTTGCATCGAACTTCTGAACAATGCGCTCTACCTCACGGCCGGTGGAGTCATCTCGAATCACTCGCTCCTCGATCCGCTCGCGAGGCACCATGCGGCCATTTACCGACTGTTGCTTCTCGGTGCGCTCAAAAGCCGCCTTGGATCGGCTCTCCGTGATTGCGGGCCCGTCAACACGATTCCCGCTGCCGTCCACGCTGGACCCGGTATAAGTCCTCGTTTCCTGCGCGGCTAAGAACGCCACGGTCGCAAATCCAACGAGCATCGGTACAGTTTTCATGCGATATCGCTCTACCTGAACAACATCGACTATTTCTCGCAGGACTTCATAACTGGATCACGTAAAATAGGGAAATCAACGTGCCATTTGCAATAGTCCCCCGCAGCCGCTACAAGTTCATGCTTGCGTTAGTTCTGTTCAGCTTTCTTCCCCAGCTTCGCGCGCAACGGGAAATCTCTGGGGCCGCCGAGGTGAAACTCGCCTTGGACCGGCTTGCCGTTACAGGCAGCGTCCTGATGATCGCCGCCCACCCCGATGATGAAAACACGGCTCTTCTAGCCTACTTCGCTCGCGGGCGCAAGCTTCGCACCGGCTACCTATCTCTCACCCGGGGCGAGGGCGGGCAGAACCTGATCGGTTCCGAACAAGGCGATGCTCTCGGCGTGATACGCACCCAGGAGTTGCTTGCCGCACGTCGGATCGATGGGGCGGAGCAGTTTTTCACAAGAGCGATCGACTTTGGCTTTACCAAGACCACCACGGAAACTTTCGAGAAGTGGGGCCACGACAAGATCCTGAGCGACGTGGTTTGGGTGATCCGGCGATTCCGCCCTGACGTAATCATATTGCGCTTCTCCGGTACGCCGCGCGACGGCCACGGCCAGCATCAAGCCTCGGCCATTCTGGGGAAAGAGGCCTTCAGCGCAGCCGCCGACAAAACCAAGTTTCCCGAACAATTAAAGTGGGTTCAGCCCTGGCAAGCAACTCGTCTCATGTGGAATGTGTTCAGCTTCAACCGCGAGCAGGAGAAGGATGCCGAGAAGCTGCAGAACCGGATCGAGATGGATCCAGGCGACTATGATCCCGTCCTCGGGCACTCTTATGGCGAGATCGCGGGCATGAGCCGCAGCCTCCACAAGAGTCAAGGAATGGGCGCGCCGGAGCGAAAAGGCTCCCAAAAAAACTTCCTCGTGACTGTATTGGGTGAGCCCGCGAAGAAGGATCTATTTGACGGAATCGACACGACTTGGGACAGCATTCCCGGATCCGGCGAAATAAGCAATCTATTGGCGCAGGCAAGCAAGACGTTCGATTTAATGCATCCCGAGAGAGCCGTCCCGCTACTGCTCAAAGCCGAGACTCTGCTCGCCGCTTTGCACCATCCAATCGCCGAGCGAAAGCACCGGGAACTGAAAGATGCCATCGCACTTTGTTCGGGTCTCTGGCTAGAGGCAACCGCTGATAAATACGCCGTGCTGCCCGGCGGTTCGCTCAAGCTGACGGCGACGGCGCTCAACCGCGAGGGATTACCGATGGAGTTGGAATCGGTATCGGTAAACGGAATTGCGGAGTGTCCAGTTTCAAGGCCCCCGTCGGCCGATCTGCCCCACAACGTCCCGAAAACGGTCGTGCTCACCGCGAATTTCGCTTCCGATCAGCCTTATTCGCAGCCGTACTGGCTGAGGCTGCCCCAACAGGGGGCTTCGTACACGGTCCCAAATCAGCTCGACATCGGAATGGCAGAGGATCCACCGGCGCTGGAAGCGCACTTCCGCATTCGGATGGGAAACCATGAATTGGAGTTCGCCAGACCGGCGACTTATCGCTATATCGATCGGGTGCAAGGGGAACTCACCCGGCCCATCGTTGTGGAACCGCCGGTCGCCGTGGAGATGCCCATGCGGGCCATGGTTTTTCCGAGCGCAGCCCCGAAGCCGGTGGAAATTCAAGTGAAGGCAAATGCGGCGGGGCAATCGGGAACAGTGCGTCTAAAGGCTCCCCCGGGCTGGTCGGTTACGCCGACGTCCAAGGAATTCCGCTTGGCGGAAGCGGGGCAGGAAGCCGTTGTGCCGTTTCAACTGACTCCCCCTTCTAAGGATGCGCGAGGCGTTCTAACGGCCAGCGTTCAGGTGGATGGTCGGACCATTTCTGTTGGAAACTTGGTGTTAAGCTACCCTCACATTCCTCCCCAGACCCTGTTTCCTCCAGCGACTACGGACTTGGCGCGGGCTGAAATCCGCACGCTCGCCACTCGCATCGGCTACGTCATGGGTGCGGGCGACGAGGTGCCCGAAGCCCTGAAGCAAATCGGCGCGGAAGTCACGTTGTTGAGGGCCGAGGACTTGGCGCGCTCCGATCTGGCAAGGTTCGATGCGATTGTGACCGGGGTGCGTGCGTACAACACGCGTCCGGACCTTAGGGCAAATGAGCAACGCTTGCTGGACTACGCGATTCAAGGCGGGACCGTAGTGGTGCAATATAACGTGGCTGAGGGCGGCGGGTTCATGGGTGGCGACCCTAAGATTCTCGAGCATATCGGACCGTATCCGCTCACCACCGGACGCGAGCGCGTAACGGTGGAAGAAGCGCCAGTGGCCTACCCTGCACCCGACAGTCCGCTGTTGCGGTCGCCGAATGGAATCGAGCCGAAGGACTTCGAGGGCTGGGTGCAAGAGCGCGGGTTGTATTTCGCATCCGATTGGGACAAGCGCTATACTCCGCTTCTGGAGACTCACGATCCAGGCGAGAAGCCGATGCTGGGCGGCACTCTGTACGTGAAATACGGCAAGGGCGCATACGTGTTTACCGCCTTTTCCTGGTTTCGAGAACTGCCGGCTGGCGTGCCGGGCGCGTTTCGGGTGTTTGCCAATCTGCTAAGCGCAGGCAAAACCTTGTGATGGACGATAAGGAGCCGCCGCCATTTCTGGGAACGTGGAAGAACGTTTACATCATGGTGGTGTGCTACTTGGCCGTTCTCATCGCCACGCTGTATTGGTTGTCCAGCCTGTGGGCTCGCTAGTCGCGGTGCACACGGAAAATCCTTGGGAACATTGAGAGGAAATAAGACCGCAGCCACTATGATCGTGTATCGGGTCGAAGTGCAGCTCCGAGAAGATGCACTCTCTATTGTGCTTTAGGAAGTTCAGGCTTAGGACGGGACAGACCAAATGGTGAGTCTCTAGAGATGGCGGGGGCTAGAACAGCGTTGCGGTAGGAAGCAATACGCCATTGGTTATTCTCCTTCACCAAGATAAAGGTGCATGAACTGGACCGCATCAAGGTGGACGTGAAGTAAGTGCGCTCGGTATCGGCGAGGGCCGCCCCAGAACGCAGAACGCGGATACGCTGAACGTGGTAAACGGCCGGACCGGTCTCGCTCCATGGAAGGAGCGGCACCAGACTCTTAGGAATCTGATCGCGCGTAAGGCGCACATTCTGAACCACGACATCCCCGTCAACCGCAAAAAATTCGACGAGGCCGCCACCGTCGCGCTTGTTTTCGGCTCTAGCGAAGTCGTCCACCAGTTTTCGAATTTGGCGGTCGTCATCGCCCTTCACCCGTGAGCAGCCGACGGTTGCCGCGAGGGCGGCGGCAAGGAAACAAACCTGGGTCTTGCGGAAAAGTGGCATCGGTTCAAGTATGCCGCCAAAGTGGAGGTCCTTGCAGAATTCGCTCGTATTTTGTCCGCCTGCTCCGATAAGAGCACCAGGGGGAAAGAGTGGCGAATGCTAGATGTGTTGATCGTAGATGACTCCGCAGCCATCCGCAAGATTCTGCAACGGGTTCTGCGCCAGGCTGATATGCCGATTGGTTCCGTCTTCGAAGCCGGCGACGGCCTTGAGGCGCTGGAAACTTTGAAAAAGCAAAAGATTGGCTTGGTTCTTTCGGACATTAACATGCCGAGAATGGACGGCCTGGAATTGCTGAGCCGCGTAAAGGCGGAGGAAGCCTGGAAGAACTTGCCCTTCGTGATGATCAGCACCGAAAGCGGCCAGAACAAGGTCCTGGAGGCGGTTGAATTGGGAGCCGTCGGATATGTCAGAAAGCCATTCACTTCAGAGCAGATCAAGGAGAAGCTGTCAGGCCTGTTCTAGGCTTGGGCAAACTTGAAATGCTCACTGCACAGATCAACGATAGTGTGTCACAAGCCGAAATGGTCGGATTCAATTCCACGGCAACTCGGGACGCGTTTTCCACCATGCTGGGACAGGAGATAGTTCCTGCCGAGGCGTTCGTGAAACGAAGCGCGACTACCGCGGCGTCCGGCGTCGTTTCGCTCATGGGCCTGGCCGGGAAATGGACGGGCACCGACAGCCTCTCGTGCAGCGCCGCGTTTGCGTGCCGATTGTCATCGCTGCTGCTAATGGATGAATGCGACTCAAGAGACGAAAACGTGCTTGACGGGGTGGCTGAAATCACCAACATGATTGTCGGCAACGTAGAGTCCGAGATCGAACAGCGTCTTGGCCCGATGGGTCTAACCGTCCCAACCGTCATTTTTCGGAACAAATTTTCAAACTCGAAATGCCGGAAACAACAAGTGGATCGTGGTGCCTTTCCAGTGGGGGGAAGAGTGCATGCACGTGCAGCTTTGCCTGGCTCCAAACCGCGAGGCTGCTGGACGCTCCGTACGACCGGGCTTCCCGATCCCTCATTTAGTGCGAATGTGAGCGAGCGGGACTAACAATGAAACATTCGGATCATGGGGCCGTTCAGACGGCGGGTCAGAAAACGGATCGCCGGGCGGGCAAGTATCTCGGTTTCCGGCTGGTGAAAGAGGAGTTTGCGATCGAGGTTTTGCATGTGCGCGAGATCATGGGCATGCAGGAGATTACGGCCGTGCCTCAGACACCCGCTTACGTAAAGGGAGTAATCAATCTCAGGGGCAAAGTGATTCCCGTTATCGATCTTCGGCTGAAGTTTGGCTTGCCTGCTGCGGAGTACACGGCGCGCACATGCATCATCGTGGTCCAGATCGAAGCTGATGGCGCCAAGCTTCTGATTGGCAGCATCGTCGACGCGGTTTCGGAGGTGCTCACGCTTCAATCGGGCGACATTGAGGATGTTCCAGCTTTTGGAGACGGCCCTGCGGCAAACTACCTTATCGGAATGGCGAAGATTAAAGGCAAAGTCAAAATCCTGCTCGACATCAATCTGATTTTGACGACGCAGGAGTTGCGGGGACTCGAATCGGTTCTGCACTAGAGCGGGCGGGATCGACATGGAATGGTAAGTAAAACTCAGGCCAGTGGCAGTTCCAACTCGCTCGCTGGCGACCCGGAACTGGTAGGGGATTTATCCTCGAGTCTCGCGAGCACCTGACAACGGTCGAGCGGGAGATGCTGATCCTTGAACAGGATCCGGCCAACGCAGAAGCGATTCACTGCATTTTTCGGCGATTCCACACGATCAAGGGTTTGGCGGGATTTTTGGAATTGGGCTCGGTGGGAGGGTGGCCCACGAGTAGAAACAATCCTGGATCTGGCAAGAAACCTGCAACTGACGACCACGCCGGGCGGTGATCGACCGAATTCTAGACAGCAAGGCTACCTTGGCCTGTGCGTTTCCTCGATTGAATCCAGCCTGCTGACTGGAATCGAGCCTTAATCGGCGAGCAACGCACGCCTGATTGAACGCATCCGTTCCCTGTCCGGGGTGGCGCCTGAGGAGCCTGACGGCAGCGTTGGGCTGCAGGAACTCTCGTGAACGCGGTCGGCAGCGCAGACAGGGGCTGCTGAGAGCAAGCTGATCAAAGTGGATACGGCCAAGCTCGATTTACTGGTCGACATGGTTGGGGAGATGGTGCTTGCAGTCGCTGATCCAACATGACCCGGATTTGGCTGGCGCATCAAAGGCGCGCTTGGGTCGCAAGCTGTCGCAACTCAGCCAAATCACCGGCCAGATTCAGAAGACGGCCATGGCGATGCGGATGGTCCCCGTAAAGAAACTGTTTCAGGAGATGAGCAGGCTGGTGCGGGATCTCTCGAAGAAAGCCGGAAAGCTCGTGGAGATCGAATCGATCGGCGAGGAAACCGAAATCGACCGCCACCTCGTCGAGGAACTGGCCGACCCCATCATGCACATGGTTCGCAACTCGATCAACCACGGAATCGAGTCTCCCGAACGGCGTCTGCGCGCGGGCAAGCCTGCAACCGCAAAGCTTAGCCGGAGGGCAAGGAACTAGGGAGGGCACATCCTGCTTCACGTAGAGGATGACGGCCGAGGGCTAGACCGCGAGAAATCCTGGCCAAAGCACGGCGCAGAACCGGCAGATCAAGAGGTCTTCGGGCTCATTTTTCAGCCGGGCTTCTCGACCGCCGAGAACGTAACGGACGTGTCTGGACGCGGCGTCGGAATGGATGTGGTTTCGCAAGCACAAGCACAAACAGAAACTGCGGGGCCGCATCGATATCCGGTCGGAGAAGGGTTGCGGGATGACATTCTTCATTCGAGTGCCGCTTACTTTGGCCATCATCGACGGATTGGTTGCAGTTCGGAACGCTACATCATCCCCATATACGCTATGCGCGAACTGCTCGGGCCGACCGAAGGACTGATCTCCAGCGTGGAGGGTCGGCGCGAGATGGCCCTGATCCCAGGCAGCTTGATGCCGATGGTGAGATTATGCGAAAAGTTCAACGTGAAACCGCGCTCGACAAACCCGACGGAGTGCAGGCTGATTGTCGTGGAGACCGATGAGACCACGCTTGGTTTGCTGGTGGACGATCTGGTGGGCAAGCAGGAGGTCCGTGATCAAGAGTCTCGGCCCTACGCTGCAGCATATCGCGGGCGTGTCCGGCGGCGCTATCTTAGGCGACGGGAGAGTGGCGCTCATTCTAGATATGGAAGGTCTGTTCGGAGGAGAGACCTTTGACGCCGACCGCTCGCGAGTTCCGCGAGGTCACCGGCCTGATCCACGTGATTTTTGCCGCAACGTTACGATGTACTTCGATTTACACCAACACGCGCACCACGTCCATATCCACATTACCGCCCGACACTACCAACCCGATCCGCTTTAGCCCTTTTGGAAGCTTGTGAAATAGGGCTGCGGCGGCCGCCACCGCCCCGCTGGGCTCAATCAGTATTTTCATCCGGGTCAAACAAAAAGCCATCGTTTGCCGAATCTCGTCATCGCTCACGAGCAGAATATCCTCTACATGCTGCTGAACAATGGGAAACGTGACGGCTCCCGGTTTCTGAGCGCGAAGCCCGTCGGCGATAGTTCCAGGGGGATCGATCCCAATCCGCTCTCCCGCCCGAAACGAAAGGAAGGTATCGTTGCCATCTTCGGGTTCAACGCCGAAAATTCGAATCGTCGGATTCAATCCCTTCGCCGCGACAGAACACCCAGCCAGCAACCCGCCTCCTCCTACGCATACGACCAATGCGTCCAAATCGTGCACCTCTTCGAGCAGTTCCAGCGCGACCGTGCCCTGACCCGCGACAATCCACCGGTGGTCGTAAGGAGGCACAAGCGTCGCTCCGCTTTCCGCCGCGACCCGTCGGCCAATCTCTTCCCGGTCTTCCTTCAGCCGATCGTAAGTAATGATCGTAGCGCCGTACCCTCGGGTGGCTTCCACTTTCGATCGAGGCGCATCCAGAGGCATGACGATAGTCGCTGCCACTCCCTTCGACCCAGCCGCAATCGCAACAGCCTGCGCGTGATTACCCGACGAATACGCAACCACGCCGCGATTCAGATCCTCGGGCGGAATCGAACCCAAGAAATTCGCCGCACCCCGGATCTTGAACGCCCCGCCCCGCTGAAAATTCTCGCACTTAAACAATGCATGAACTCCCGCCCGCGCGTCGAATGTACGCGATGTCAGCACCGGAGTGCGCTGCGCGATTGCCTGAATGCGGACTTGGGCCGCGCGAATATCGTCGATGGTGATTGCGTTCACCGCGCCTTTTCCATCACGATCACCGTATCCGCCTGGTCCCGATACGCCGTCGGAAACCGAAGTATTACCCCAGCGTCGGCACTCCGCAACTCCACCTTTTGACCGCTCTCAAGCATCTTGGCGCTCTTCACCTTCGGCATTCTGGGCAGTGCCAGCAATTCGTCGTTCCAATCGAGCACGTGAACGTAAATCTTATCCTTCGTTTCCGTAGTTACGCCCCAGGCCCGAGGCGTTATGGGACCACCTCGCGTTCCGTAGACCGACTCGCCGTTCTTGCGCAGCCAATCCCCCATCTCGTGCAGCCGCTCGACGAACTCCGGCTGTATCTTGCCTGATGGCATGGGTCCCACGTTTAACAGAAAATTCGCATTGTTCCCGGCAGCCTTTGCCAGGTATTGAATAAGCTGCTTCGTGGTCTTAAATTTCTTGTCGTTGCTGTTATAGCCCCAGGCGCCGTTCATCGTGTCGCAGCTTTCCAGGGGTAGGCTCCCCACTTCGGAGCTTCCGCTAAAGCCTGCCGTATTCTTACCCGGGAGGTCCCTCTCAAACATCTGAAAATCCTCGCCGTCGAAGGGCTTCAAATGATGATTGCTTCCGACCAGCGCCGCAGGCTGCAAACTGTGAATGAGCGAGTACGTCGTGTTCAGCTTCCAATCCGCGTTCGGCTTGTCCCACATGCCATCGAACCAAATGCCGCCGATCTCGCCATATCCGGTGAGCAATTCGCGAAGCTGGCCGTTCATGTAGTCGAGATACTTGTTGAAGTCCCCGCCCTCTGGTCTGCCCGAAGCGTGTCCGGTCCGGCCAAGCGGATAGTAATCCGGATTGTGCCAGTCAAGCTGCGAATGGTAAAAGAACAATTTGATCCCTTGCCGATGGCACTCGTCGGCCAGTGCCTTGAGAACGTCCTTCCCATAAGGAGTGCGGTCCACGATATCCCAGTCTCCCTGTTTCGTGCCCCACATCGCGAAGCCATCGTGGTGCTTGCTGGTAATCGTGATGTACTTCATGCCGGCATCTTTGGCCATCCGGACCCACTCCGCGGCATTGAACTCGACCGGGTTGAACTGTGCCGGCACCTTCTCGTACGCTGCAACGCTCATCTTGTCGTTGTTCATCACCCACTCGCCCTTGCCCAGAACGCTGTAGACTCCCCAATGAATGAAGAGTCCGAACTTGCTATCTTGGAACCACTCGCGCGCCTTGAGATTTTCGGGCGCGGGCTGATAGTTCTGCGCGTACGCGGCGCAGCAGAGTACGAGGGCGAGAGAAAACTTCGTCATGTCAGTAACCCGCTTTCTTGTCCACGATGTTATCAAGCGGCTCGCCGCTCTCGAAGCGCTGGTAATTCTCGACGAATTTACGCATGGCGAGATGCAGCCAGTCCGCCGTGTGGTCCGCGCAGTGGGGCGATAGCAGGACGTTATCGAGGGCGTAAAAGGGATGGCCTGCTGGCAGCGGTTCGTGTTCAAAGACGTCCAGCGCCGCGCCCTTAATGCGCCGTGAAGAGAGCGCCTCAATCAACGCCGACTCCACCACCACCGGCCCGCGTCCAACGTTGATGATCACCGCCGAGCTTTTCAGGAGCGCGATTTCCCGCTCACCGATCATCCCCTTCGTTTCAGACGTGTTCGGCGCTGCGATCAACAGATAGTCGCATTCCGGCAACATCTCGCTCAACTTTTCACGAGCATCGCGCCGCCCCACCGAGATCACCTTTACCCCGAACGCCTTGGCAAGTTGCGCCGAAGCCCGGCCGATTTCGCCATAACCGACGATCCCCAAGGTGGACCCTTCCAGCATCTCGATATCGAAAGGCGCCCATTCGCCGGCCATTTGGTTCTTCACCATTCTGCGCAGGTCCTTGGCAAAGTACAGCATGGCGGCGACGCTAAACTCCGCCAGCGACGCGCGAAACACCCCGCGTCCGTTCGTCAGCGGGATCGGACTCTCAATCAGCGGCGGATACAGCACGCTCTCCACTCCGGCCGAGAGGGAATGAACCCATCGCAATCCCTTCGCCCTCGGGAAGATTGTTTGAAATGGCTCTGCCCCGAAGTTTGCGTTGAGAATCACTTGAGCAGCGGGGATGGCGGCTCCCAGCGCGTCCATTGAATTGCCTACTACGATCTTGGCCGAAGGAGGCAGCTTGTCGAGCTCGCTCAAGTGAGTGAGCCCCGGTTTCGAAATTACGATTATCGTGGTCGTGTCCATGAAAAGAGGAATGTAACACGACCCGAATGTTAAGATGAAGGTTCGCTATGACACTGGAAGAATTGGAAAGGGAGTACGTTCCGCTCCGCCAGCAGGCTGACGCTGTGCGGAGCTATCTTTGACGCGCGCGGCAAGCGTGTGCAAATGGCGGAGTTGGAGAAACAGATCTCCGATCCTGACTTCTGGAATCAACCGGAAAAAAATCAAAAAGTAATGCAGGATCGCAAGCGCCTGGAAGAAGGGCTTGCGAACGAGGCCGAGGTCGCGGGCAAGACTTCGGATCTCGATACTCTTTTCGAGCTGGGGCGCGAGGGCGAAGACGTCAGCGGCGAGATCCGGCGCGAGATGACCAGCTTCGCGCAGCGGCTCGAGAAGCTCGAGGATTCGATGCTGCTCGCAGGCGAGAACGCCGCGCGCGACGCAATCGTCGTGATCCATCCGGGAGCGGGCGGCACGGAGAGCCAGGATTGGGCCGAGATGCTGCTTCGAATGTATCTAAGATGGGCGGAATTGAACGGCTTCGAAGCGGTCGTGACTGATCGGCTCGAAGGGGAAGGCGCGGGCATCAAGTCGGCCACCTTCGAGATCAATGGCGAGAACGCCTACGGGCTGCTCCAATCCGAGATCGGTGTGCATCGGCTGGTGCGCATCTCGCCGTTCGACGCAAACGCGCGGCGGCATACTTCGTTTGCATCCGTATTCGTCTACCCGCAGATCGACGACGACATTAAGATCGACATCAAGCCCGACGATATAAAAGTGGACGTGTTTCGGGCCAGCGGCGCCGGAGGCCAACACGTGAACCGCACGGAGTCGGCGGTTCGATTTACTCATATTCCGACGGGCCTTGTGGTTCAGTGCCAGAGCGAACGTTCGCAGCACAAGAATCGCGCCACCGCGTTAAAGCAGCTTCGGGCGCGACTCTATGAGTATGAACTGGATAAGAAGAAAGTCGAAGAGCGAAAGCTGGAAGACTCCAAGCTCGGCATTAATTTCGGCAACCAAATACGAAGCTATGTGCTGGCACCCTACCGGATGATCAAGGACCATCGAACCAAACTCGCCATCGGAGATGTGGATCGCGTGCTCGATGGCAGCTTGACGGAACTGATCCACGCGTTTCTAGTGTGGCGAAAGACCGGCAAGATAGCAGGGGAAGGCGACCTGCCTGAGTAGCAAGGTGACTGATCTTGACCGGGCGGCGGATCTCATTCGAGCAGGCCAACTGGTCGCTTTTCCAACTGAGACGGTGTACGGCCTAGGCGCGAACGCTCTCGATCCCGCTGCGGTGGATCGAATATTCGAAGCGAAAGGCCGCCCGGCTACCAGCCCCCTGATTGTTCACGTGGACTCCATCGACATGGCCAAAAAGGTGGTTTCCGAATGGCCAGCCAACGCGGAGCAACTCACCGCCACATTCTGGCCAGGCGCGCTAACGCTGGTTCTTCCCAAGCGCGCCATTGTTCCAGATCGTGTCACAGCGGGCCTTTCCACCGTGGGCGTTCGCATGCCTGCGCACCCGATGGCCTTGGCCTTGATCCGTGCCGCTGGGGTTCCGATCGCTGCCCCGAGCGCCAATCGATTCACCGAACTCTCACCCACGACGGCGGAGCATGTGCGGCAAAGCTTAGGGGATCGCGTCGCCCTGATTCTGGATGGAGGCCCCACCCGGATCGGGATCGAATCTACCGTGCTTTCTCTGGCGGGCCCGAACGCGGTATTGTTAAGACCGGGCATGATTTCCCAAGCGGCCATCGAGAAAGTCATCGGGACGCTTCGAATAGAATCTCAGGCAGGCCCGGGATCGCATGCATCGCCCGGCATGCATCCGAGGCATTACAGCCCCAAGACTCCGATCCATTTGATGCAGGAAACAAAGCACGTCTTACCCGGACGGGGCGCAGCGATGTGGATCAGCCACCCTCCCTCCGCGTTCCATTCCGTCCGGATGCCCGCTGACCCGGACGCCTACGCGACGGCGCTTTATGCGACGCTTCACGAATTAGATCTGCATGCCTTCGATTGGATCGCCATTGAGCGACCCCCGTCCGGACCGGAATGGGCCGGCATCCGCGACCGACTGGAGCGTGCGGCCTGCCGATGACCGACCCTCCGAAATCCGGCCTCGAGCTGCTGGCGGAAATCGAAGCGACCAACACTCCCGCGATCACGCTCTGGCATCTGGGCCACTGCGGATTCGTCGTGAAGTCGTTTGACCTGGCATTTTACGTGGACCCGTATCTTACTGGGCCAAATTCGCCGCTCGCTCCTCACCACGTCTCGAACGCCGATCTGATTCTGTGCACGCACACGGGCCCGTCGCACATGGATGCTGCCACGCTTTCGCCCATGTTGCAAGCATCGGCCAAGGTTCGAGTAGTGCTCCCCAAGAGTGCCGCTGCCCATGCCCACTCGAAAGGCGTTCCCTATGAACGCATGACCACCACCGACTCGGATCTGCGGGTGGAGTACTTCAAACGCGGCCTCTATGGGCGAGTTTACTCGGTGCCTTCCGCCCACCCCGAACTCCATTGGACTTCTGCTGGCGGGTACCCGCACTTGGGCTATCTGATTCGCTTCGGGGAATCTACGATTTACCATGCTGGCGACTGCGGTCCCTACGAAGGTATTGTCGAGAAGCTCCGGCCCTACCGCGTGACGGTGGCGATTTTGCCGATTAACGGCAACGGGAACTTCGACGCTCCGCAAGCCGCACAACTTGTGGAAGATATCGGCGCCAAGTGGCTTGTTCCCATGCACCACGACGCCGACTGCCTGAACCGCTTCATAAATCATATGCTGGGCTTTCGTCCGTCCATAGGGTTTAAAGTCTTCCAGCCGGGCGAGCGTTGGAAAGTGCCGGGAAGCGTCTGATCCCGCTTTTATAAGCTGACCCGTGCTTGACATAGGGTAGGGGGGTATACTATCGTGAAGGCTGACGTTAGGATCGCTCCAGCATGGCTAAGCAAATCTCTCAACAAACGCTGCCCGATGAAGCGACGTGCGGCTGCGGAGTTCAGAAGCAGTCCGGACGCAAGGCTGTTGCCGTCGATCCTGAAATAAAGTCAGCCAACCTCAAACGGCTGCGACGGATTGAGGGTCAAGTGCGAGGCTTGCAGAAGATGGTCGATGACGAACGCTACTGCGCAGACATCGTAATCCAGATCTCCTCCGTGCAGGAAGCGCTGCGGGGCGTCTCGAAAGCGCTTATGCGCAATCACCTTCAGCACTGCGCAACCCAAGCTATCGCCAAGGGCACTCCTGGAGAAGCTCAGGCGATGTATGCCGAGCTGTTGGATCTGGTCTACAAACATTTGCGCTAAGCGAAAGGCAAAGGACGATGACAATCACAACCGATCCCGTGTGCGGAATGAAGGTGACGGAAGCCAGCGCGGCAGGAAAAAGCGACTACAAGGACGCAACTTACCTGTTCTGCGGCTTGGGCTGCAAAGCGAAATTCGATGGGACCCCAGAAAAGTATCTTGCGGCCCCGGAACCCGCAACTGTGGTCGCGACCGCATCAAAGACAGAGTACACCTGTCCCATGCATCCCGAGATCATCCGCGACAAGCCCGGCCCATGTCCTATCTGCGGAATGGCACTGGAACCACGAGAAGTAACCGGCGAACAATCGAGCGAAGAGCTGGTGGACATGACGCGCCGATTCTGGATCAGTCTGGCTCTGACGGCTCCGATCCTGGCATTGATGGTTTCCGAACTGATCCCGAGCGATCCGCTGAAACGCCTGCTCGGATCAGCTCCGGCGCTGTGGCTGCAATTCGCGCTCAGCACGCCGGTGGTCCTCTGGGGCGGGTGGCCGTTTTTCCAGCGCGGCTGGGCGTCCGTAGTGAATCGGCACCTGAATATGTTCACCCTGATTTCACTCGGCACAGGGGCAAGCTACTTCTACAGCGTGTATGCTTTGCTGTTCCCGCGTCTAATTCCGGCATCGTTTCACAACATGGCAGGGGACATGGCGGTCTATTTCGAACCTGCCGCCGCCATTGTGACGCTTGTGCTCCTTGGACAAGTCTTAGAATTGCGGGCGCGGAGCCAGACCAGCAGTGCCTTGAAAGCGCTTTTGGGATTAGCGCCGAAGAATGCCCGGATCGTGCGGGAAGCTGGTCGCGAAGAAGACATCCCTCTCGATCGCGTTGTGGTTGGGGATCGTTTGCGCGTGAGGCCAGGGGAGAAGATCCCGGTCGATGGTGTCGTACTCGAAGGCACTAGCAATGTGGACGAATCGATGGTGACGGGCGAACCGTTGCCTGTGGAGAAAGCGGTGGGTGCCAAGGTTACGGGGGGAACTGTCAACGCAACTGGAAGCTTCATCATGCAAGCCCAACGCGTGGGATCTGACACACTGCTGAGTCAGATTGTTCGGCTGGTAAGCGAGGCACAGCGCACGCGTGCTCCCATTCAACGGCTCGCGGATGTCGTCGCCTCTTACTTCGTGCCTGCGGTAATCCTCATCTCAGCCCTGACGTTTGCCGTATGGGCGTTTTGGGGACCGGAGCCGCGCATGGCCCACGCTCTCGTCAACGCTGTAGCCGTGTTGATCATCGCCTGTCCATGCGCTTTAGGCCTGGCCACCCCGATGTCGATCATGGTGGGAACCGGCCGGGGCGCGCAGGCCGGTGTGCTCATCCGAAATGCGGAAGTGCTCGAGACTCTGGAAAAGGTCGACTATCTGGTCGTCGACAAGACCGGCACCCTAACCGAAGGCAAGCCGAGTCTCATGAAAGTGCTGCCTGTGGCCGGCACAGATGAAATGACTTTGCTTCGCCTGGCCGGAAGCCTGGAACAGGCCAGCGAGCATCCCCTGGCGGCTGCGATCCTTGCGGGGGCGAAAGCGCGAGGTGCCACTCTGGTCGCGACCGGAGATTTCCGCTCCTATACAGGCGAGGGAGTGACTGGGGTGGTAGATGGTCAAACGGTCGGCGTGGGAAATGCAAAACTGCTGAAACGGATTTCGGTGGATGACAAAGCAATGCTGGACCAGGCGGAAGCATTGCGCAAAGAAGGGCAGACGGTAATGCTCGTTTCGGTAAACGGTCGGGCCGCTGGGCTCTTGGGGGTTGCAGACCCGATTAAGTCATCGACCCGGGAAGCGATCGACCTGCTGCATGCGGAGGGAATCCGGTTGATGATGCTCACCGGCGACAACGAAACGACGGCGCAAGCTGTCGCTCGCCAGCTCAACATCGACGAAGTTCAAGCCGACGTGCTGCCAGAACAGAAGGCGGCAGTAATCAAGAGGCTCCAAGCAGAAGGACACGTTGTAGCGATGGCCGGCGACGGCGTGAACGATGCGCCAGCCTTGGCTCAGGCGCAAGTCGGAATCGCAATGGGCACTGGCACGGATGTCGCGATGGAGAGTGCCGGTGTGACCCTCGTGCAGGGCGATCTTCGAGGGATTGCGCGGGCTCGCCGATTGAGTCGCGGAACCATGCGGAACATTCGTCAGAACCTGTTTTTTGCGTTCATTTACAACGCTCTTGGAATACCGGTGGCCGCCGGCGTGCTTTATCCGTTTTTCGGTCTGGTTCTGAGCCCGATGATCGCGAGCGCCGCCATGACGTTCAGTTCAGTGTCTGTGATCGCAAATGCTCTCCGGCTCCGCAAGCTGTCGCTGTAAACTGGCGGCGAGCTACGAGAACGACGGAGGCTGCCGCTAGGCTGACTCCAATTCCAGCGAGTGCGTCAACCGCATAGTGATACCTGCCATATACTGTCGCTATCGCTACCAGCGCGGCATATCCGATAACACTCCAACCCAGCTTGCTTTTATCCGGCAAGAAAATCAATAACGCCCAGCCAGCCGAGAAAGCCGAGGAGACATGTGCGCTAGGGAAAACGCTGGAATGAATGCCATAACCTCCAACCAGAAACAGATTGAAGCGGCGCAAGGGAGTGACGATAGTCGGCAAATCCATTCCGGGGAACACGACTCTGGGCGGTGAGGACGGGAAGTACGGAAAAAGTCCGTAGGCAGCCAGCGTACCGAGCGCATACAAGAAGAGAACCCACCCCATGCGATCGCGCCGACGGAGTATGTACAAGATCGCGATTGTGAAAGGCCCGACGGCGTACACAAGAAGGTAACTCAATTCCAGCAAGCTGGGAATCAGTGCGCCTGTGGCCTCAATCATCTGTCGCAAACCCCATTCGTGAAGCAGTGTCCGGTCCCACACGATCCAGTAGTTTTCCAGCCGGGGTACGAAACTGCGTGGGGTAAACCAGTCCATTTCCCGATAGGCCGCAAAGACGAGTGCGAGCGTTACCCAGTCGCGCGCATAGCTGACGAAGCGCCTAAGGCCGCGCTCTTCGGCGTGGGCCAAAATGAGCAGACTGGCGATGGCTACGACAGCGATCTGAATAGGAACAAAGCGGGAACCGGTGCGGGTCTGGAAAGCGGGAGCGATCGCCGCAATGTACAGGAAGAAGACAATCAGGGTCCACTCGCAGGTCCGGAGCCGCTTGCCTGTCGAGTAGAATGCGTCCTTCACCGCATCACTCGATGACCAGCAACAAATCCTTGGATTCCACCTTGTCCCCAACCGCAACCAGCTTCTGCTGCACCTTCCCGGCCAGCGTAGCGTAGATTGTCGACTGCATCTTCATCGCCTCCATCACCAGCAGCCTATCGCCCTTCGCTACCGCTTGCCCTAACTCCACCTCAACGCTGCTAACCGCGCCCGGAATCGGGGCTCCCACATGCGCCGGGTTGCCCGGGTCCGCCTTGGCCCGAGCCTCCACTTGAGACTTGAAATTCTTATCGCGAATGGTGGTCTCGCGAGGCTGGCCGTTCAATTCGTAAAAAACGATGCGACTGCCATCCGGCTGCGGATCGCTCACAGTCAGAAACTTCACAAGCAGCAACTTGCCCGCCTCGATCTCGATCGCAACTTCTTCGCCGTTCTCGAGCCCGTAAAAGAACTGCGGCGTGGGCAAAACCTCTACATTGCCGTAAGCTGAGCGCGCCTTGGCGAACTTCAGGAAAACCTCCGGATACATCAGATAGCTCATCAAATCCGTGGAGGTCACCTTATGGCCAACCTTCTTTTCCAAAGTAGCAGCCGACTGCTCCAAGTCCACCGGCGCGAGATTCTCGCCGGGTCTTCCAGGCGTAGTCTCCTTCCCGCGCAACACAACCGTCTTGATCTTGGTCGGCCATCCCCCGTCGGGCTCGCCCAGCGAGCCACCGATCATCTCTACTACGGAGTTGGGCAATGTCAGACTGTGATCCGGGCCCAGGCGTTCCAGATCCTTCACGCTCATGTTGTGACTCACCAGAAAAATCGCGAGGTCGCCCACCACTTTGCTCGATGGAGTCACTTTGACGATATCGCCGAAAGCCATGTTCACATCCGCGTAAGTGCGAGCAATGTCGCGCCAGCGCGCTCCCAGTCCCATCGATTCGGCCTGTTCCCGCAGGTTCGTATACTGGCCGCCGGGCATCTCATGCAGATAGACCTCGGCTGTTCCTGACAGCGGCGCGTTATCGAACGGTCGATAGTAACTCCGCACCGTCTCCCAGTAATCCGAGCAAACGTTTAACGAATCGAGGTTGAGTTCCGTTTCGCGTTCGGTATTGGCGAGGGCAGCCACGATCGAGTTGAGATTGGGTTGACTGGTTGTGCCGCTCATGGATGCAATCGCGCCATCAGCTATATGCACTCCCGCCTCGGCGGCTTTTAAAATGGATGACCCGTTGATCCCGCTAGTGTCATGCGTATGGAAATGTATCGGCAGGCCCACTTCCTCACGCAGAGTCTTTACCAGCTTAAACGCGGCGTATGGTTTGCACAAGCCAGCCATATCCTTGATGGCGAGTACATGGGCACCCATTTTCTCCAGTTCCTTCGCCATCTTCACGTAGTAGTCCAGCGAAAACTTCTCCCGGCGCGGATCGAGAATATCGCCCGTGTAGCAGACCGCCGCCTCGCAGACTTTTCCGGTCTTGCGCACGGCCTCCATCGGGATGCGCATGTTCGGAAGCCAATTGAGCGAGTCGAATACGCGGAAAATGTCGATGCCTTGGGCCGCCGCCTCAACAATGAATCGCTCCACGACGTTATCGGGATAAGCGGTATATCCAACCGCGTTCGAGGCTCGCAACAGCATTTGAAAACAGACGTTCGGGATCGCTTCCCGCAGTCGCCGCAACCGCAGCCAGGGATCTTCCAGCAGAAACCGAAGCGCTACATCGAAAGTCGCGCCGCCCCACATCTCCAGGCTATAGAGGTTATGCAGTTGGTGGGAGACATAATTGGCGATGGCCAGCATGTCATAGGTCCGAACACGGGTCGCCATCAGGGACTGATGGGCGTCACGGAACGTTGTGTCCGTCATTAGAAGACGTTTCTGGGCCAGGGTCCATTTGGCGAAGCCATCGGCGCCAAGCTGTTCCAGCAGTTGCTTGGTTCCGGCCGGAGCAGGGCGGGCGTCGCGCTCCGGAATGTGCGGTGTGCGCATCGTAAGCGGCCGCAGTTTATCCTTCACCTCGGGATTTCCATTGATGATTACTTCGCCCAGATAGGTGAGCAGCTTGGTTGCGCGATCGCGGCGAATGGCGAATTTGAACAGCGACGGATTCTCGGCTAAGAACGAGGTGGTGGTCTCGCCCGCCTGGAACTTCGGATTGTTCACTACATTGTCCAGAAACGGGATGTTGGTCTTAATGCCGCGAATGCGAAACTCGCGCAGCGCCCGATCCATGCGCTGGCAGGCTTCTGGAAACTGCCGCCCCCAAGCGGTGATCTTGACGAGCAGCGAATCGTAGTAAGGAGTGATCACCGCTCCGTTATAGGCCGAGGCGCCATCCAGACGGATTCCAAAGCCGGCTGGGGAACGATAGGTGTGGATCTTGCCGTAGTCGGGGATAAAATTATTGGCGGGGTCTTCGGTGGTAACGCGACACTGTAGAGCGTAGCCATGCAGCGGAATGTCCGCCTGCTTGGGAAGCTTCATCTCGGAGCCGTGCAGCTTGTGGCCTTGCGCAATCTGAATCTGCGAGCGGACGATGTCGATTCCCGTGATCATTTCCGTGACGGTGTGCTCCACTTGCACGCGCGGATTCACCTCGATAAAGAACCACTCACTGGTATCGGCATCCACCAGAAATTCCACAGTTCCCGCATTGTAGTAACGGGCGGCCTTCGCCAGCGTCACGGCCGCTTCCGCCAACTCTTTTCGAACTCGCGGATCCAGCTTCACGGCTGGAGCCACCTCCACCACCTTCTGATTCCTCCTTTGAACGGAGCAATCCCGCTCATACAAGTGAAGCGTATTGCCGTGCCTGTCGGCCAAGATTTGAATTTCAATATGCCGCGCCCGGCGAATGTAGCGTTCTAGGAACACGGCATCATTGCCGAAGGATGCTCCTGCTTCGTTGCGGGCCTCCTCAAGCTTTGACAGCAACTGGCCGGCATTCTCAACAACCCGCATCCCGCGTCCGCCTCCGCCGAAAGCGGCTTTCACGATGATCGGGTAGCCGATCCGATCCGCGACGGACTGGGCCGTATCTGAACCCGAAAGCGCCTCAGGCGTTCCCGGGACAATCCGGATGCCGGCCTTCTCAGCCAAATGACGAGCCGCGGTTTTATCGCCAAGCAATTCCAGCAAATCGGCGCTCGGACCGATAAAGGTGATCCCATACTTCTGACATGCTCGCGGAAGCGCCGGATTCTCAGCGAGGAAACCGTACCCCGGATGAATGGCATCCACGCCCTTCTCGGCTGCCATGGCAACGATGCCCTCGCAGTCGAGGTAGGCTTGCACCGGACCTTGCCCTTGCCCGATCGGGTAAGCTTCATCCGCTTTGAAACGATGCAGGCTGTACCGATCCTCATTGGAATACACCGCAACCGTGCGAATTTTGAGTTCGTTGGCCGCGCGCAGGATTCGAATTGCAATTTCGCCGCGGTTGAGTGCGAGAAGCTTTTTCATAGACTAACTTTTTGAGATTACCCCAGTGAGATTACCCCAGTGAGATTACCTCCTCGCCTGCGCCGCAAGCGGGCCGAAACACTCTGGGACGTTCCAGCGTCGAACCTGAGACTATGGCCTACACTAATACTGCAGCTTCGCGACATCAGCAAAGTCAAAACATCAGCCGGACGGAGCGACTAGCCTCCGCAATCGGCGGAGCAACCTTGGTCGCTTACGGGCTAAAGAAGAAAGGCTGGGCAGGATGGGGCTTCGCGGCGCTTGGCGGAGCGGTACTGTACCGGGGCGTAACCGGGCACTGCAGCATGTATCAAACCCTTGGAATCAACACCGCGCGGCGGAGAGGCGGCCGCAATGTTAGCGTTCCTTACGAACTCGGAGTTCGTGTGGACAGCACCATCGTAATTGCGAAGGATCCGGTAGAAGTGTATAGGTACTGGCGCAACCTGGAGAATTTGCCTCGCTTCATGCGGCATCTGGAGTCGGTGAAGGAGATCGACAATAAGCACTCGCACTGGGTCGCCAAGGCTCCTGCGGGCCGCTCGGTGGAATGGAAGGCGGAGATCATCAACGAGATCGAGAATAAATTGATAGGGTGGCGTTCGCTGGAGGGAGCGGACGTGGACAACGCCGGGTCTGTGCACTTCAAGGAAACGGAAGACGGGCGAGGCACGGAGATCAGAATCGCATTGCAGTACAACCCGCCAGGAGGCACCTTCGGCGCGATCTTTGCGAGATTGTTCGGCGAAGAACCCTCGCAGCAGATTGAAGAGGATTTGCACCGGCTGAAGCGGATGCTGGAAAGCGGTGAGACGGAAGGTGCCAAAGAGCCGTCCAAACAGCGCAACCCCCGGGTCAGGGGATGGGATCGGGATGCCGTGGGTCAAGCATCGGAAGAATCTTTCCCGGCCAGCGATCCGCCCTCCTGGACGCCGGAAGCTCTGGCCCATTAGGGAGAGAATCGGTACCCCTTTCCGCGAATCGTGTGGATGTGTTTGGATTCTGCGGATTATCTTCCAGCTTTTGCCGCAGCCAGGAAACATGCACATCCACAGTCCGAGAGCTTACATCACTGTTGTACTCCACACGTTTTGCAAAATCTCCTCGCGCGGAACCACGGTCCCTCGCCGATCGATCAAGTAACGCAATAGCTGCAACTCTTTGCCCGCGATGCTGACCGGCTGAGCGCCGTTGCGCACTTGCGCCCGCTCGAAATCTATCTCGATGTCGGCGAACTGGAAGGTGCGAATCGGGATCCGGGCTTCCTTTTGAACTCGCCGCAAGAGCGCTTCCACTCTGGCCAGAAGCTCGGCGGGATCAAAGGGCTTCGCCAGGTAGTCATCCGGCTTCGGACTTCAACCCGGCGGTGGCGCGTCCGCAACGTACGGGATGCGACGGATCTCCTATGACGCTTACCTGAAGCAATTGCGAGGCAACACCACCGAGAGCGCAACGGACGTTTCCGCACTGGGGTCACTTCCTGCAACATCTCCGATCGGAAACGGGCAGGTGATTCTGCCCGAAACGTTGGCCGCAAATCTGGGACTCGGAACTCAGAATCCCGCCACACACGTAGCTGTGGCAGAACTGCGCCGGCCTGGCAATTCAGGCTTGCGTCGCTTTTGGCTCATCCTATTTGACCGGCGGCGCTAACGGCGGACCCGCTGCGGGCTTGTTCGGGGTCACACAGCACGAGAGTAACGAGATTCTGGGCACGGCCTCGGGCCTGTCGAGCGGTTCAACGGCGACAGTGCCATCCGCGGCCGACTTGTTCCGCTTCGGCGCCCCCGGGGTTCGGAGCTGGTCGAATAACAAGGCACGGCCATCCCATGCCAAGCCGGCACCCCCGCCGCATATCTATCCATTAACGGCGGCCAAACGAATCTCGCCTCTTACAACACTGCAACAACCTCGGCGATTGCGGCGACGGCGAAGTCAAAGAGAGTGTTGCCGGAGTCCGTTCTGCTCGATGCGACCGGCTGGAACTACGTCGCGTCGACGGTCGTCGCTGCCGGCACACCGGCGCCCGAAACCGAGAAGGCGGTTTACGTCGGGACGCAGTTCGAAGGAGACCCGCCAGGAGCCGTTCCCGAGCCTGCCACCATCGGACTCGGGGGACTCGCGCTCGCGTTGCTTTTCATGGGGCGGCGCCGCGTTGCCCGGCGCTGACGGTATTGCGAGCTTGACGCGACAGGTAGGCTGCCGGCTGATTTCCCTGCGGCCTGCCCGTGCGTGCCACTATCGGACCTCAAGGTTTCGATACGCCAGAGCGGTTCATGGGATGCTTACGGACAAGCGAGCAGCTTAACGTCGGCGCATTGATCCACCTCCACCAGGTGGGTGCAGAAACAGGTGCTGCACAGCCAACAGCATCGTTCTGAGAAAGAAATCCGACCTCGACCGACCTTATTTATAGAGGCATAAGCGGCTGTTCAGTGATCGGCTTTAAGACGGGTGTAGTCGTTTCTGCCCCAGTGCGCTTCTCCACTTCCTGAGCATCCACCACAGCGATCGCAGCTACGTTCACGATATCGTTCACTTCAGCCCCGCGTTGCAGCACGTGAACCGGTTTCGACAACCCCATCAGAATCGGGCCGATTGCCTCAGCGGCACCCAGCCTGGACAGCAGCTTGTAAGCAATATTCCCCGATTCCAGATTCGGGAAGATCAGCACGTTCGCCCCTCCCTGCAATGGACTGAACGGATACGTAGCCTCCAGAATTTCCGGCACCACAGCTGTGTCGGCTTGCATCTCGCCATCCACGATCAGTGCGGGTTCGCGTTCTTTCACCAACTCCACCGCGCGACGCACCTTGTCGGCGAGCGGATGCCGCGTGCTCCCAAAGTTGGAGAAGGAGAGCAACGCCACCCTTGGTTCCACGTTGAATCGACGGGCGGTCTCGGCAGCGCACACTGCAATCTCGGCCAAGTCCTCGCTCGTTGGTTCGATGTTCACCGTGGCATCCGCGAAGAAGTACACGTCGCCGCGCTGCGTAATCATCAGGTACAGCCCCGAAACCTTGCGCAAACCATCCCGCACCGGAATCACCTCCAGCGCCGGTCGGATCGTCTCCGGATAATGCTGAGTCAGGCCTCCAATCACCACGTCCGCGTCGCCCAAATGAACCATGATCGCGGCGAACTGATTTGGATTCTGGATCAGCCGCTTGGCTTCGTTCAGCGTCACCCCTTTGCGCTGCCTAAGGCGGAACAGCGCTTCGGCGTACTGGTCCAGCTTCACCGACTTGAGCGGGTCCACGATCTCGATGCCGCTCAGACTCAAATTCATGTCCGAAATGCGCTCGCGGATTACCGCTTCGTCGCCCAGCAAGATCGGCTTGGCGATACTCTCATCGAGCAATATTTGCGATGCGCGCAAAATCTTGGTCTCTTCTCCTTCGGGGAACACGATTCGCTTGGGAGCCTGCTGGGCCTTGTGAATCATCACCCGCATCACGCCCTGCTTGCGTCCCAGGCGGCGCTCCAGTTGATCGCGATACTCGTTCAGATCGATGCGCTCGCGCGCAACTCCCGTTTCCATAGCAGCTTTTGCCACTGCCGACGCTTCGCGAATCAGCACGCGATTGTCGAACGGCTTGGGAATGATGTACTCGGGGCCGAACTGCAGCCGGTCCAGCCCATAGGTGCGGCTCACTGAGTCGGGCACATCTTCTCGGGCCAGTTCGGCCAAAGCCCGCGTCGCCGCAAGCTTCATCTCGTCGTTGATTGTGGTGGCGCGCACATCCAGCGCACCTCGAAAAATGGATGGAAAGCCAAGAACATTGTTTACCTGGTTAGGATAGTCCGAGCGGCCGGTAGCCACGATCGCGTCGGGACGCGTTTTTACGGCCAAATCGTACGGTATCTCCGGGTCGGGATTCGCCAGCGCGAAAATGATCGGCCGGGCGGCCATGCCCAGAATCATGCGGGACGTCACGCAATCGGCAACGGACAAACCGAAGAACACGTCTGCGCCCACCAACGCCTCTTCCAGCGTGCGGGCGGCAGTCTTGGAAGCGAACCGCGCCTTGTACTGATTCATGCCCTCCGCGCGACCCTCATAGATGGTTCCTTGCGAGTCGCACATGATCACGTTTTCAGGATTCGCGCCGAGCTTGATGGCGTGGCCGGCGCACGAAATAGAACTCGCCCCCGCTCCGTTGAACACGAGCTTAACGTCTTCAATGCGCTTGTTCACCAGGATGAGCGCATTCAGCAGGGCCGCTCCGGAGATAATAGCCGTTCCATGCTGATCATCGTGGAAGACCGGAATCTTCATGGTGCGCCGCAGTTCTTCTTCGATGATGAAGCAGTCGGGCGCTCTTATGTCCTCGAGATTGATCCCGCCAAAGGTGGGCTCCATCAACTGGCAAGCGCGAATGATTTCCTTAGGATCGGTGGAATCGAGTTCCAGATCGAAGACGTCAATGTCGGCAAAGCGCTTAAACAGGACGCCCTTGCCTTCCATCACGGGCTTGCCCGCAGCCGGGCCGATATTCCCGAGGCCCAGCACAGCGGTCCCATTCGTCACCACCGCGACCAGGTTTCCTTTGCCAGTGTATTTGTACACCAGGTTCGGGTCGCGGAAAATTTCCATGCACGGAACCGCCACTCCGGGAGTGTAAGCCAGACTTAGATCTCGTTGAGTGTGGCAAGGCTTGCTCGGATTAACCGAAATCTTTCCGGCTGGCGCTGAAGAGTGGTATTCCAGCGCGTCCTCTTTGCGAATTATCATCTGTTTCCGTTGTAGCAGCTTCGGCCTCGTAAGCGGTAGTGTTTTATGCTGAGGAAGTGAGTCAACAGACTGCTGAACTGCGCTGGCATCCCATTTTGAAGCAATGGGTGGCGGTTGCCGCGCTGCGACAGGATCGTCCGCAAATGCCGGAGAATTGGTGCCCGTTCTGCCCTGGATCGGGGCGGGTCCCGGAGGCGTACGATGTGTATCTGTACCCCAACGATTTCGCGGCCTTCAGCTTTGCGAATGCTCCGTTTTCGGCGGAGACCGGCTTCTTCCAAACCACGGGCGCGCAGGGTTCCTGCGATGTTGTATTGTATTCACCCGAGCATAAACTGCTGCCGTCCCAGCTAAAGGTCGAGCAATGGGTCAAAGTGATCGACCTCTGGGCTCACCGTACCAAAGAGCTTTTCGCACACGAGGTAGTTGAGTACGTGGTCGTGTTCGAGAACACGGGCATTGCCATAGGCGTTACCATGCCGCATCCCCACGGTCAGATTTACGCCCTGCCGTTCATTCCGCCGCTGATGCGAACGGAGATCGATTCAGCGTCGGAATATTTAAGGGAGCACAGCGGATGCCTCTATTGCCGCATCCTCTCTGGGGAGTTGGCGGATGGCAGTCGGGTGGTGGCATCGAACGACAGCTTCGTTGCCTTCCTGCCGTTTTTTGGGCGCTTTCCAACGGAATTGCAGATCTGCTCGCGGCGGCATTTCGGGACGCTTGAGCAGTTGGCCGGAACGGAGAAGCAAGACTTGGCGTCCCTGCTGAGCATCGTGCGGAAAAAGTACGACAACCTGTACGGATTTCAGATGCCCCTCATGATGATGGTTCGCCAAACTCCCGCCAAGGGCGACCATCCATACTTCCATTTCCACATCGATTTCCTACCCATTCAGCGAGGACCCAAGAAGCTGAAATATTTGGCTGGGATCGAGAGCGGCACTGGCACCTTTCTGAACGATACCCGTGCGGAAGATCAAGCCGAAATTATGCGCAACACGGAGCCCCGCAGTTGACCACGCAGCGACTGGAAGCGCTTAGCGATGGCGTGTTCGCGGTCGCTATTACTCTGCTTGCGCTCGATGTTCGCGTTCCGCAGTTGCCCGCCGGCGCAACTGAAGCCGCACTCTACCAGACTGTGCTCGCCCTTGCGCCCAAGTTCTTCACCTACTTGATGACGTTCGTGCTGGTGGGCATGTTCTGGGTCGGCCACCACCGGATGTTTGCTGCGATCCGGCATGTGGACCGCGCTCTGCTCTGGTTCAACATAAATCTGCTGCTATGGATTTGTTTGCTGCCGCTGTCGGCAGCTGCGCTGGGAGCCTACATCGGGTATCGGACCAGCGTGATCATCTATGGGGTGAACGTAATTCTGATAGGACAGAGCTTGTTTTGGCTCTGGCACTACGTCTGCACTCGCGACTTACTCCATCCCCACACCGATCCTGAATTGATCCGCCTAAGCTACTGGAGAATCTTGATCGGATCGCCCATTTACCTGCTCGGCATTGCGATCTCGTTTTGGAGCCCGCGAGGGAGTTCGTGGGTTTACCTGGCGGCTCTAATTATGTATCTGCTGCCGGGGAAAATTGATCGCCATTTTGGCTCCAAGCCGGCCTAATTACGGCGAGAACCGAACGACGCCCCAGCGTTCGGGCCGATGCATATCTATCACGCCCTGCGATGACCAGACCCAATTATCCTCGGGGCCCGGTTGCTTCACATACTTGCCATCCACCACCGTCGTTCGCCACTCCACCCGCGAGAAGTTCACCCGCCAGGAGTCCCCGGGCTTCGGCCTAGATTGTCCGCTACGCTCCTTGAAAGCGGTCCAAGGGAACGCCATTTCTATTGTCCAGCCCCGGTCGCGGGTGCGCGGATCGTTGATCGTTCCATCCACCCAAACAGCCAAACGCATTCCCGGGATCTCCCAGCTATTGTCGGCCTTCCCGCCTTCGCGATAGGGTTTCGGAAGAAACAGATCCCAGAATGTTTGGAGCGCATTCACCTCGAACTCGAAATACTTGCGAGTGTCGCCGGTGGGGTTCAGGAAGACCTCGAAGTCATTGTCGTGAAAGATTACCGAATCATGCTGGGTGAGCGTCGCCCATACGTCCGGCTCTTCCAATTCGGCACCTACATAGAAGAACTCGTCGTCCCAGACCATCTTCGCGCGCGTGCGGAATCGTGGCTGCGGCTGGGAAGGTCCGCGGATGTCGACAAAATCTGAGGTCCACGGCGCTGCTTGCCACGCGGAATCATTCAGATGGCCATCGATCTTAATCGGCCCCGACGCCCTCGGGCACTTGTAAGATGCCGGCGCGGCGGCATTGGCGAGGGCTGCCGCTAAGAGAAACGCGGCTCCTGTCTTAAGCGCGATGAGTCAGTTCCTCGGCACAGCCTGGATGCCCGCAGTTGCAGGACAGTTCCACTGTCGCTCCCGCATCGTGACAATATTCGCTGCAGTACTTCCCGTCGTGAGGTGCCATGCAGTTGCAGGCCGGATGCCCGCATTTTTTATCTTCCGCCATTGTGCTCTGTCTCCCTGAGTCTGACTATACCTCGTGTCTTCGGAACTGTCTTCTTCGCGATCAGCCGCCAAGCTTCGGCAATGTGCGCGGCAAGCTCGGAATCGCCGATGGCATCCAGCTTAATTCCCACCCAGCCGCGCACGCCGACGTAGGGAGGCTTAAAATACGTTTCGGGTGAATCTTGAATTAGGGCGGCCTGCAGCCCTGGAGGCGCGGGGATCCACACCGCCACATGTCCGTCCCCGTGATGGTTGTTCGCGAACATGGTGAACACCTTCTTGCCCGCGAAGAAGGTCGGCTCGCCATGCGAAAGCTTCTCAGTTGAGTCGGGCATCGCGGCGCAGATCCGCCGAACCCGGCGCAGATGTTCGCTTGCGATTTCTTCTTCTGGCATAGGGTTCATACCAGCATGTCAAATCACGATACACTTTTCCAATGCCTCCCGACAGCGAGCGTCTTTACGAAGACAATCTCCGACTCAGTCAGCTCGAATACCGACTCCAGCATATTCACCTGCGCTCCCGCCCGCGCTGCCTCGGCCTGGTACTCAGCAATCGCTGCAATATAGGCTGCATCCATTGCTACCAGTCAAAAAATGGCGACAGCTTGCTCCATCCCGCCGAGATCGGCTCTGCCCTGCGGCGCGAGTTCATGGCAATTTATCCATACCTCTCCACCCTGCGATTGCAGGGAGGAGAACTTTTCGCCATCACCGGTTTCCGGGAGTTGATCGAAGATGTTTCTGCTGCCGTCAAAAGGCCAATCCTGAGCATCAGCACCAACGCCACTCTGATCGACGAGGAATGGGCCGAGCGCATTGTCCGCACACCCTTTCAGAACGTCACCGTCTCGCTGGACGCGGCGCTGCCAGAAACCTACGCGCGCATCCGCAAGGGCGGCAAACTGGAACCGGTGCTGGCAAACCTTCGGCGCATCGTCCGATGGAAAGAGAAGCTTGGCAGCCCTCACCCGTACCTCGATTCCTTCTTCGTGGTTATGCGTTCGAACTTTCGAGAGATCCCGCGTTTCCTCGAACTGATGACTGAGCACAGCGTGACCACGGTCTCATTTCAAACAGTCGAGATCAATGCGGAAAACAGTTCCCGATTCCCGCTGCTGGCCGAGCATGAAGTGGTCGCCAGCCGGGCAGAGGTTGGGGAACTGCATGCCCTGCTTGGCGAAGCCCTCGCCCGCCAGCGGAGCAACTTCGCCAACATTCGCTTCAGCGGACTGACGACGCTGTTTGAGGAACATGGGCTCGACACTGCATTTTTGAATGAAAAATCGAGCGGTCTCTACCCGGATAGCGACGATCTTAGCGACACACCCGACGCGGGATTCGAACTTTGCCCCAACCCGTGGACTACCCTCTTCGTTATCGAGAACGGCGATGTGCACTTGTGCTTCCTGGCCGAGGCGGTGGGCAACCTGTACGAGGCGCCGCTAGCTGAGATTTGGAACTCTCCGCGCGCCATAGCCAAACGAAGCCACATGACTGCTGGCCGATATGCCGCCGCACGCTGTTCCAAGCAGTGGTGCTCCTGGCGCGAGGGAAAGACTGCTGCACTGCCGCCATCCACCGAAATGCAAGCGGCTTTGGTTGAGATTAGGGGCTTGGCGGACCGCCGCTTGGAATCCGAGACCGTCCCGTCGCCCGAACTGGCTTCGGTCAGGAGGATGCTGGCGGGTCGGGATCGCCGGGTAGCTGAACTCGAAGCCATGATTCAGGACAACGGCGACGAGATGAGTCAGCTTCTGGGCAAGGCGCAGGACCATATCGACCACCTGGAGGCGAAGGCGCAGCAGGCAGTCCACGACTTCGAGGAAGCCGAGGCGGATCTGCGCCGTTATCGAAAGTCGCGGCTGATCAGGATTGCGAGCAAGTTTGGATAAGTGCCTCGGATCATTATGCTAAGCTTCGGCCAGTGTCCTCCGGAAAAGCGATTCTGATCGTCGATGACGATCCCGCCACACATTCCTTAATCGCTTCGATTCTGCAGGGGGAGCACCACGCCATCGATAGCGCGTACACGGGAGAGGATGGCCTCTCGCGCTTGCTGGACGGCCGCTATGATTTGGTTTTAACCGACCTTCGCATGCCCGGCATGGACGGCCTGACGCTACTCAGCCGCATTCATCAATTGCGGCCTGAGACCAAGGTGGTGGTCATGACAGCCGAGAGCACGCCCCTCAGCGTGGCCACCGCGATCCGGGACCATGCCTACAGCTATCTGGGAAAGCCGCTCGCCCCGGTGAGCTTGAAAGAGACCGTGAACGCGGCGTTAAATATTCCCGTAGAGCCGGACGATATTGAAGTGATCTCCGCACTTCCGGGCTGGATCTCGCTGCAACTCCGATGCAAGATGGAAACGGCAGATCGCTTGGGGCAATTTTTTCGCGAGCTGGTCACTGGCGTTACGCCTTCGGAGCGCGACAGCATCTCGGCCGTCTTTCGCGAACTGCTGATGAACGCCATCGAGCATGGAGGCAAGTCCGATCCGAATCAAAAGGTCAACCTGACGTACGTGCGAACCGCGCGCAGCATCCTCTATTACCTTCGCGATCCCGGTCAGGGGTTCTCGTTTAGCGATCTGGCCCACGCGGCCGTCTCGAACCCGCCTGACGAGCCTTTTGGACACGCTGAGATTCGGGAGCAGCTCGGCATTCGTCCCGGCGGGTTTGGCATCCTGCTGACGAAGAATTTCGCGGACGAGTTGCTCTACAGCGAAAAGGGCAACGAAGTGATGCTGATCAAATATCTGCAGCCGTAGGCTTGGAAGTTTATAATCGAGGCATGCTGATGGTCGAGGAATCCTACCTTCCGATAACCCTCTGCGTGCCGGATCTCACGGACGCTCAGTTCCAAGAATTTTGCGAACTTTACCCGGACTACTTTCTCGAGTATTCGGCTGAGGGAGAGCTGATCATCATGCCGACTACCGATCCGGAAACCGGTTCCCAGAACCTAAGTCTCGGAAGCCAACTATGGAATTGGAATCGGGCGAAAGGGCGGGGGATCGCGACCGATGCGACTGCAGGGTTCATCCTTCCCGATGGAGCGAGGCGGTCGCCCGACGCCGCGTGGATTTCGGCCGAGCGATTCCGGCGAGGGCGCTCCATGTGCCCCGAATTCATCATTGAACTTCTCTCCCCTTTCGACCGGCCCCAGAAGCTCCACCTCAAGATGCTCGAATGGATGGCCAATGGGGTTGAACTGGGCTGGATGATCAACCCGCGCACGCAGACGGTCACGATTTACCGTCCCGGCGTTGAGCCCGAAGTTCTCGCCAACGTCGACGAAGTAGCTGGCGAAGGCTCCGTTGCGGGATTCGTGCTCGATTTAAAATCAGTCTGGAATCCCATCTGATCACAGGCCGTGTGATCGTTCCCGAGTTGCTGGACGTCTCCGAGCCACGAGAGGCGCTAGCGAGCCTGCGGGACATCACGCGAATCAATCGATATTTTGGGGGTCACTCGACACTCGGCTGGATGCTGCGCGAGCTGGTGAATCCCGCAGAGGAGTTCTCGCTGCTCGATGTGGGTGCCGCATCCGGCGATATGGGAGAGGCGATCCGCACGCGCTACCCGAAGGCGCGGATTACAGCGCTTGATCGCAAGCAGAACCATCTGGCCGCCGCGCAAGGCGCGAAGATCGTCGGGGACGCGTTCCGCCTGCCGTTTGCTCCGGGGAGCTTCGATTTCGTTTTCAGTTCGTTGTTCCTGCATCACTTTGAGGACCCGTCGGTAGTGGAACTGCTGATCGGTTTTGCAAGGTGCGCGCGCCGCGCGGTGCTCGCGATCGATCTGGAACGTGGACCTCTGGCCTATCGCTTCGTTCCTGCGACCCGGTGGTTATTTGGATGGGATCCGATTACGCTTTTTGACGCTCCAGCTTCCGTGCAGGCGGCGTTCAAACAAAGCGAGTTGCTGGACTTGGCGAAACTCGCGGGATTACCGCGTGCGCGCGTGCGAGTGCATCGACCTTGGTCACGCCTGTCCCTGATTGCACCCGTGTGAGCGATGCGGCTGCGCTACAATCGGGAAAAATGAAGAACATCATGGATCTAAGCGGCCGCGTAGCTGTCGTCGTGGGCGGCACTTCTGGACTGGGGCGCGCGATCGCGATTGGCCTCGCCGATGCAGGGGCCGACGTAGTCCCGAGCGGACGGCGCGAGCAATTTGTGAACGACGTGTGCTCGGAGATCGAGAAGACCGGTCGCCGAGCTTTGCGCCACACCATGGATATCGCCAACCGGGCCAGCATCGATGCGCTACGCGATGCCGTGCTCCAGGAGTTCGGACAGGTAGATATTCTGGTGAATGCCGCCGGCCGCACCTTTCGAAAGCCGACCAAAGATGTTTCAGAGGCGGACTGGAACAGCCTCATGGATACCAACTTGACGGGAATGTTGCGATCCTGCCAGTCCTTCTATGAACCGCTTGCGGCTCATAAACGGGGCCGGGTGATCAATATCGCCTCGCTCAGTTCTTTCGTGTCGCTGTTTGAAGTGGCAGCCTATGCGGCCTCGAAATCGGCGGTGCTGTCGCTTACCAAGAGCTTGGCGATTGAATGGGCGAAACTTGGCATCAATGTCAACGCCATTGCGCCGGGAGTTTTCCTGACGGATCTGAACGCGGCGTTACTCACCGGCACGGATCGCGGTCGCGAGTTTCTTCTCCGGACGCCCATGGGCCGGTTCGGAAAGGCAGAGGAGCTCGTAGGCGCGGCAGTGCTGCTGGCATCGGAGGCCGCTAGCTTCATTACCGGGCAGTGTATCGCAGTGGACGGCGGATTCCTCGCGTCCGGCGTAAACAATTAGCTATTGCTATGGGCCAGCATCTCGCGGGCGACCCGGCGGGCGGCTCGCTGGCTGATCAGATTCGCCACTTTGGACAGCAGTCCAGGAAGATCCTCGGGCTTGATCAGCATTCGCGATTGCGTGGCGGCTGGCCGAATTTCATTGCTGGAGGATGTCAGAATTGCCGTGGCTGGCTTATAGTCCATGCGGCGAGCGTGCGCTAGTACCTTTAGGCCCGCTTCGGGCGACTCCATCTGCACGTCGCTTAAAACCAGCTCATATTCCCTTTCTTCCAACTTATCAACGGCTTCGGCTGCCGACGCGGCCGAATCTACGTAATACCCTCCCGCTTGAAGCACAGTCTGCAGTGTGAGTCTGGAGGTGGGATTATCATCCACGACTAGTACTCGAGCTAAGTCAAAGTCTAGTGAGTGAGTAGAGCGGACGTTTGCCTTCATGGACGCCAACGGGTTGGTTTCTCCCGTAATCAGTGTAATCGAAGAAGGTCGATTTTGATCCCACCAAATGAATTGTATTTGTAAGAATCGTAATTCAGGTCACAAAACTGTGGGGAAAACCCGGGTGAAAATTCGCTCAATGTGCGCTAAGTGTCTGGATACGTTGAAACTCTCCGCGATCTGGGCCTTGGTGAGCAATTTTTGCACCAGAGCGTCGGATTCAATCGAGGAGCGAAAGTCGCCTTCTTCCTCCCACGCTCGCATCGCATGACCCTGGACCAAACTGTAAGCCTCCTCTCTTAACATCCCTGCGGAAGCCAAGTCAAGCAGCAACTGGCCAGAAAAGACTAGTCCGCGCGTCATATCCAAATTGCGAAGCATTCGTTCAGGATGCACAACCAGCCCAGCCATTAGCCAAGTGGTCTTGACCAGCATGTAATGCACCAGGGTTGTGGAATCGGGCAAAATGATCCGCTCCACGGAAGAGTGCGAAATATCCCGCTCATGCCAGAGAGCGATATTCTCGAAAGCTGCCTGCGCATTCGACCGGACGACGCGCGCCAGACCGCAAATTTGCTCGCACGTGACCGGATTGCGCTTATGGGGCATTGCCGACGACCCCTTCTGTCCGGCGGCAAACGGCTCCTCCGCCTCGCGAACCTCCGTTCGCTGCAAATGCCGAACCTCCAGCGCTATTTTTTCGAGCGTGGCCGCGAGCAAAGCCAGAGTAGAGATATAGTTGGCGTGGCGATCCCTAGATATTACTTGCGATGCGATCGCGGCCGGCTCAAGCCCGAGACGCCGACAAATGCGCTCTTCCGCATCGGGGCCGATGTGGCCGAAGGTGCCCACCGCTCCCGAAATCTTGCCGACTCGCATCTCTTCCGCCGCAGCCCCGAAGCGCCGCAGATTGCGACCGATTTCGTCATACCAAAGCGCGAGTTTTAGGCCGAACGTGATCGGCTCGGCGTGAATGCCGTGGGTACGGCCAATCTGGACAGTATCCTTGAATTCAAACGCTCGCTCTTTCAAGACTCCGGCCAGATCTTGGGCTTCCTTCACAATGAGCTGGGACGCCTGGCGAACGATCAGGGCCTGGGCGGTATCGACAATATCGTTCGAGGTCAGACCGTAATGGAGCCAGCGGGAGGCTTCGGCCTGACCCGCGGCTGCCATGGTCTCCGCCACTGCCGTGGTGAAAGCGATCACGTCATGCTTGACGGTTCTCTCAATTTCTTGGATCCGCTCAAGGCTGAAGCCCGCGTGCGCGCGAAGTTGGCGGGCAGCATCGGCGGGAACATCGCCCATCTCCGCAAGCGCCTCGGTAGCCGACAGTTCCACCTCGAGCCATTGCCGGTACTTATTGTCCTCGCTCCAAATGCGGCCCATCTCCGGCCGGGTATAGCGCTCTATCATTCAATAGCAGAATACTTCAGATTGTTGGCGAGGCTGCGCGACCACTAGCTTCGTAAAGAGCCGCCGTCCGTTGAGCGCCCGCTCCGCCTCGAATTCCACGCGGGCTGGATGATTCGTATGCTCGCTGAGATGGCCGAGAATCAGAGTGTCGATCGAGGTATCGAGATGGCCCTTGATGAAACTGCAGGTGGCATCGTTGGAGAGGTGCCCCTTTCTTCCCATGATGCGCTGGCGCACAGACCAAGGATATGGCCCGTCCTTGAGCATATCCAGATCGTGGTTCGATTCCATCAGCAGGAGATTGACGCCCCGCAGGTGGAACTTAATCGATTCCGGCACATAGCCCAGATCGGTCACCAAGCCGATCTTGACGCCTTGCGAATGCAAAGTGAATCCGACCGGGTCGATGGCGTCGTGCGGCGTGGTGAAACTTTGCACCTCGATATCCCCGACCGTAAAGCGCGTGCCGGCCTGAAAACAATCGAGCGTTGGAGTGTACTCGTTCCAGGCCATGGTGTCCGCCGTCAGACGAGTGATAAAGATCGGGACATTCTGCTTCTTCGCCAAACTGACCAAGCCGCATACGTGATCGGAATGCTCATGAGTGATCAGGATGGCGTCCAGGTTTTCCACATCCTCCCCGATCGCCGCAAGGCGCGTGGCGATCTCTTTCCTGCTCAGGCCCGCGTCAACGAGAATGCGCGTGCGGGCGGTGGCGATGAAAGTGGAATTGCCGGAGCTGCTGCTGGCGAGAATGCAGATTTTAAGGATGGACGCCTCCTCGGACTCTCTCTGTAGAGTAGGTAAAATCGAGACAGAAGTAAAGGCTTATGTTTCGGAATGCCCTTACACTAGCAGACCCACCGACCGCATGAGCTCCAATGCGTTGCTCCGTTCCACCACTCCCTGCGCAAGATGAAAATCGAAGTGCAGCCTGCCATCCTCAATCGTGTCGGCGAAGTGGACGTTGACCCCCTGCGGCTCAATCGTTTCCGCAATATGGGCGAGGGCCAAATCGTGTGTTGTGAGCAGCCCGATCGCGCCGCGCTGCACCAGGCTCTTCACGATCGCGGCCGCCCCGATTTGACGATCATGCGAGTTAGTACCGCTCAGCAGTTCGTCTAAAAGAAAGAACACAGGCAGCGATCCCTCGGTTAGTTCGACAATTTGCCGCAGCCGGGAAATTTCGGCATAGAATCGCGAGCGGCCGTCCTGAAGGGAATCCTGAACCCGTATTGACGCGCCCACTCTCAGCGGAGAAATTCTGAGTCGCGTCGCCCGGACCGGCGCTCCCGCCCAAGCCAGGACGCAGTTCAGACCTACGGTTCGCAGCAGTGTGCTTTTCCCGGACATATTGGAGCCGCTGACAATCAGCAGCGGCATGCACCGACTCAGGGAAACATCGTTCCGCACGCACTGGTCCGTCGGCAGTAGAGGGTGGCCCAGTCCTTCTCCTTCAAACAGGGCGTCCGTGCCAGCGAGCACCGGAAAAACGTCGGAGGGATGCTCGCAGCGATATCCGGCGAGCGCGCACAGCGCCTCAAACTCGCCGCCTACCTCGATCCACTGCGGAATTGCGCTGCCGGATTGGAGACGCCAGCGCTCGATGCAGACGGCGAGATGCGTAGACCACATCAGGATGGCCGCAATCGGCTTGAAGAATTCGTTATGCGTCCACTCCAGCCGATTCGCGAGCCGCTCAAGTCTGGCAATCCGCTCCGAAGCCAGCAGGCCGGCTGTCTCCAGGCGAGTCTTGAGGTCTTGGAGCAGCGGCGCCTGGGCGGGCTCCGCCTCAATCAGGCCAAGCAGTTCGGCCAGCAGCGCTAGATCGTGCGAGGGCAGTTCGACGCCTTCCACGACCGAACGCACGCGTGGCCGAATCGTGAATGTTAGTGCAAGTTGACTCAAAACAAACCCAAGAAACAGCGCTCGTCCAGAGTATCCAGCCAGGTAGCTTGCCAGACTGATCATCGTTCCAGCCGAGAGAACCGCCGCCACGGCGCGCAACCCGGGGAAGAACCGAACCGGAGAGTGCGAACCCCAGCCTGTGAGCGACTCGGCATGCAGGCCCGCTCGCACGTTCTCGCCGATGAGTGCTAGATTCTCGCGTAAATCGAGCCGGGGGGCCAATTCCTCCACCGCCACCTGTCGGGCATTCACTTCGGACTGCCCGGAAGGAGCGAGCAGCCAGCGCGCTAAGACATCCTCTCCAGCCCGCGTGCGGGCAGTGCAAAGCAGTTCGTAAAGCGACCCTTTGCCCAGAATGTCAAGATCGTCAGCATACACGTGATTGGGATCGCGAAACCGCTCGCCCTGCTCGCCAGTCCCCATCCACCGGTCTTCCACTCGCGCCAGGCCTTTTTCATAAAACGCGAGGGCTCTCTTTGCAATGCCGAGCCGCTGGTCCACCCGCGCGTGCATCGTCACGAGTACCAGGAAGGCACCGATCGGCAGTCCAAGCCAGAATGGAGACAGGGCTGCGCTCCCAAACACGAAGAAGGCCAGAAGTGCGGCGCTGAGGCCGGCCAGCAGCCGGAGATTGCCAATGAGCTGAAAGCGCTTTTGCTGTTGTTCCGCGACCGCTCGCCGTTCCGCGGCACGTCGAGAGTATTCCGATTTGGGTGGCAAACTTACCCTTTCAGCCTAACGCACCCGCATTTCTCGGTTAAGCTTTGAGAGTGCAAATCCGAATCCTGGCCAGCCTGTTCGTTGCGGCTCTCACCGCTTGGGGCGAGACAAATGTAACTCATTTGTGGGAACTGAAGCTGCACGATAAACTGACCGCCCTCGATCAGAAGTTGAATGGAGTGCTGGGGGTCGCAACGATTGATTTGACGTCGGGACGCGTGTTCGTCTTTAACGGCGACGCGGTGTTCCCAACCGCCAGTTCCATCAAGATTGCTATCCTCGTCCAGTTGTATCGTGACGAGCATGCGGGCAAGTTCCATTTTTCGGATGTCAGAACATTGGAGCCGAAAGACGCCGCAGGAGGCAGTTCCGGGCCGCTCGGGAATGCGTTGAAAGCGGGCTCCGTGAAGGCGACGATCCGCAGCTTAATGGAAGACATGATCGTGTATAGCGATAACACGGCCACCAATCAATGCATTGATGTAGTGGGCATGAGCGCGGTAAATAAGCTGCTCGACCAATTTGGGCTGCACGCGACGCGGCTGCGACGCAAGATGATGGACGGGGCGGCTGCGGCGCGAGGAGATGAAAATGTTTCGACGCCGCTGGAGCTGGCGCGCCTGGTAGAGATGATTTATCGAGGCACAGCCGCCGATCCGGAATCGTGCCGGTCAATGCTGAACATCATGAAACGCGTGAGGGCTGATATGCGGGCGGCCATTCCGGCGGCTATCGAAGTAGCGTCGAAGCCGGGCGACCTTGACGGGGTCCATTGCGAGGCTGGGCTGGTGTATCTGCCCAAGCGTCCATTTGTGGTGAATGTGATGTCGACTTACATGGATGGGGAAGTGACCCCGGTGGGCGATGCAACGCGCATTGTTTTCGATTATTTCCAGAAGCTGGCCCACGCGAATCAGTACGGACGCCGGCTGGATTAATATGGCTGCTATGACTGCAAATCAGTTCGACGCGCTGCCCTACGAAGAAGGCCGGCTGTGGGAACTGCTCGATGGCGATCTGATACCCAGACCCGGCGCTACCCTCACACATCAACTCACGGTCAGCCGCGTTCTAACTTCTCTCGCTAATTTTGAAGATGTTGGCGTTACGGTGCCCGATGTCGAATTCGCTCTCAATGATTACACGAGGCTGCGGCCCGATATTTCGATCATCCTTTCCGACCGATGGGCGACATTCGACCAGAATCGCATTCCCGTTCAAGGCGCACCCGATATAGCGGTCGAGGTGATCTCTCCTTCTGAGCGAACCTCCGAGAGTCGCAGAAAAGTGAGTGCCTATCTGCGTGCTGATGTTCAGGAAGTCTGGCAGATCTTTCCCGACCTGCAAGAGATTATCGTGTACACAAAGGGACAGACCGCTCGGGTCCTAAGCGATGATGATCGACTGACGGCGCCACTGCTGCCCGGTTGGAGCACGTCGTGCCGCGAGATCGTCAGGCCCTCACTCAGATCCCAGGAACAAGCTTAAGAACAGCCGCACCCGCGACTCCCGTCAGAGCTGGCATAAGCGCCGCCGACATCCCCCGCTCGCGCAATTGATCCTCGATAGCGTGATAGCCGAGGTAGATGAACACCCCCGAGGCCACTGCAAGCAACAAGGCAGCCCCGCCTGATTCTAAATACCTAGCCAACGCCAGCGCAGCGAAAGCACCGATGAACATCGCCGATTGCACAACCACCGAACTGAGTCCGGCCTTCCACAGTGATCCAGTGGCGGCTAACAGGAGCACGCCCAAAGCCAGCCCTTCCGGCAGCTTGTGCACTCCAATGCCAACCAGAAAGGCAAGCTTGATCCCATTCGATGGCTGGGCGTGAGACACCGCGATGCTCCAGCCATCGAAGAAACTGTGCACGCTGGCAGCCGCCAAGAGAGGAGGTCCAAAGCGGTGAACGTCATGGCGGACCGGATAGAGGAAGCGATCGATCAACCACAGCAACGCGAATCCTCCCGCCGCCCCAGACAGCGCCAACAGCCAGCCGGAGTCCTGCGCGATCTCCGGCACCACCCAGAAGGTTGCGATTCCTATCAACAAGCCTCCGCTGAAAGGGACAACCAGTCGCGAGGTTTCAGGAATCTCGGCCAACCAGATGCCCAAGGCAACCCCCGCGAACGCGAGGCCAAACAAGCAGCCCAGGACTGGCAGGAGATGAAACAATTCTGACTTTAACTGTAGCAACCACCGGCTCGCATACATCCGATTTCGTATCGCCAACGTAACACCTTCTTGAAGTTTGTAGCACGGCATGGTAGTGTTACGAAAGCGAGATTTATGCTACCAGCAAAAATGCTGAAATATTCGATGGCGGTCCTGCTGTTAGTTACCCTGTCCATCTCCGGGACGTACGTATTGTCCGCCGCATCCGGATTATCTGGGACCGTCGCCGACCCGCAGGGCCGCTTTGTGGCCGGTGCCACCATCAATCTCCTTCGTCGCGCGGATTCGTCGCGCCGTGAAACGACGACCAACGACCAGGGGCAGTTCTCGTTTCCCGCGCTGGAAGCTGGAGAATACCGGCTAACGGCTGAGTCTTCCGGGTTTCCAGTTATCACCAGAACCATCACCCTGTCCTCGGAGGGACCGCAGAGCCAAGCCCTTCAATTTTCCGAGGTGGCCTCGCAAAATCAGTCGATCACCGTATCCGCAAATGTGTCCGACGTCGGTCTATTCGCGCCGGACCCGGCCCAGCGGATCATGATCAGGGACGAAACGCTGGATGCAAACCCGGGACGTCCCGGAATGCCCATCTCGATTCCCGGCATGCCGGTCGAATCTCCTGCGGGCGGCGTGAAGCCACCGCAATATTTCGTCCCCGGCGTGGCTGGCGATCACGGAGAGCCAATCGCCATGTTCTTTCAGATTGGCGGCTTTTTATTCCAGAACAATCTTCCCGCAAACGCTCACGGAAACGGCTATGCCGATCCCAATGTGATTATTCCGATTGCTATCGAAAGCGTGCAGACGGACGGCGGAGCATTCAATGTGCGGGAAGGGAACAACTCGGTCAACTCGGCCATAATATTTGGCCTGCGTGACCGGTTAGAACCCATGATCCGCCTGAGCGCGGATTACCGCGATCTGAATTTCGTCGCGGGCTGGAGTCCCAGGAATCCGGCCAATAAATCCTGGCTCGGTCTGGAAATCTCATACGGCAACGGTTTCTTGCAGCGATTGGAGCATCGCAAGCAATACAAGGGCAACGTGTCCAAGGTCTTCACCTTTGGCAAACACGAGCTCACCGTGTACGGCATCGGTTATTACGGCTTCGCCTTTCAGCCTGGCTTGATCCCCATCGATACGAATGTTCCGAACGATACAATTGACTCCAGGCAGCGCGAAGAGACGTCCAACGGGGCACTCATTTTCAATGACGTTTGGCACCTCACCGACAAGCGGCAATTCCAGTTTTCCGGATTCTATCGTTACTACACGCTCGATGTGAGGCCGAACTTCGGCGATGGCTGGATTCGGCAGAGCGAACATCGAAACGTCAATTCGGAAGACGCGCTCTATGCCGAAAACTTCAGCAAGGCCTTCTCTCTGCTGGCAGGCGTGAACTTCAGGCGGGAAGCTCCCCGTGCGCTAGATCTTGACCGCGCCGACGATGCTGGCCTATTCCAACCGGTGACGGCAAACAACCTTACTCTTAACTTCGCTAGTCCGTTCGTGGCAGCGGATGGAACCCTGCTGCGAGTCCTGCACTACAACATTGGCCTGAGACGGGACGAGGTCGACGTCCGTAACCAGGATATCTACCGGCCTGATTTTTCCTTCTCGCGCCACGCCAGCATTAATTCGCCGAAGGGGACTCTTGCGCTGCTTCCGCCGCAATCCCTTTCATTCCTGCCAACCATCGCATTGAGCTATGGGCAGGCGTTTCACGTGAATGACCCCCGGATCGGGACAACAGCGATTTTTGGAGGCACCATCGTCAGCAAAGCCCGTTCGTATCAACTTGCCGTTAGCAAGACGATAGCCGCAACGGAATTTCGCGTCACATTAGCACATGTGACCACGGCTCAGCAGCTTGCTCGAATCTCCAACGACACGGGTTTACAACAGGACGAAGGTCCGGGCTTGGTGAAATCGATTACGGTAACGGCGAGGCATAACTTCAGTCATGGATTCGTCCAAGGGCTATATGCGCGGGCCGATGCGCGCGACCGCATTACGGGCGAACCAACGCCGGAAGCCCCGCGCCTGATCTGGGATGTGTTGGCTACCATCGACAAGCTGCCGTTCCATTTGGTGGCGCGCGGAGAATACGAACACGTCGGAATTAAGCCGCTGGGCGGCGGATTCGACTCCGTACCGGTCCGTGAATTCAGAGGTGCCGTGATCAGACCATTTGAAAGTAAGGGAATCGATGTCGGGGTAAACTTCTTCATTGCGAGCGGATATGGGGGACAAACGGTAGAGACGCTGGCATTGGCGGGAGAGGGCGATCCGTTTGACCGTGTAACTGGGTTCCCGCTGCGGTCCTATGTTACTGCGTCGCTCACGTACCACTTTCGACGTCGCTAGCAAGTGGGCGCGCTTGCAGGAGAAACCCGTGCAAGCTTTTCCAAGAGCTATTCTTGTGAGGCTCTGATGTTAACTCCCTTTTCGGCGATTTTAGGTGTTGGGGAGCAATGGAACAGAAACTCGCTTAAGGATTTAGGCGACCTCTTCGGTCAAATCTGACGGGTTCCTCAGCGGCCGAATTTCCCCGCGCTGGGCTGCCTCCGGTACCGCAAAAGCGTAACGGCCCAACAAGTTGATATGGTCGAAGACCAGCGGTGAAAGTCGTACAACATCTTCCGGTCTCACGAGAAAGCCCTCCGTTTCGAAGTTGTTGGAGAGCCGCTTCGAGATAGAGGGTGTTCCAGGATGATGATGTTAACCACGAGGCCCAACGCGCCGAGTTGGTCTTCCTGCCCCTCTCGATAACGTTGGAGGAGTTCACCCCGCTTGCCATGAAAGACCGCCCGCGCCAGTTTGTGCCGGTCCTCGCCGCGATTCAGTTGCGTGAGCGTCCGACGCCGTTTGGATTCATCGTCAATGTAGGTGAGGCAGTGAAGGTTCTTGTCGATGCGTCCGAGCTCGGCGACCGCCTGGACCAGTTTCGTTGGGCGATCCCTCCCAGGCGGCGCTGCCGAGCAGCCCAATACGCGCATCTGCGTAGCGGACACTGGGAGTGACAAACAGATCGCGCCGGCGGCAAGTTTCAGTCTGTGTCGGAGCCATGGGCAAACGCGACGACCCACGCCGGCAAGATGATCATGACCGTATTCGCCGGCATAGCAGAATTCGAGCGGGATTTAATTCGCGAACGAACCGGAGCTGGCCGTGATGCCGCCAAACAGCGCGGCGTTCGTTTTGGCCGACCACGAAAGCTCAATACAGATCAGGCGCAAGTCGCGGTGCAGTTGCTCTCGGAGGGCAAGGCTGTTCGGGACATCGCAAGGACGTTCAACGTCCACGACGCCACGATTTATCGATTGGCCGCTGCTTCGTGACTTCCTGCCGAAAGAAAAAATTCTAATGCAGCGGAATGGGACTTCGTGTTGGAAAGCAGCACTGAGTATAGATCAGCTTGCCATTCATGAACAACGACGGCTCAGCGGGGTTTGGGGTTGAGCGTTCGGTGATAAGTCCAAACCGTAGTGGCGCCTGCGAGATGGCGCGATCGAGCACTTCGACCACATCGCCAAACTCGACCTGCCCTTCCACTTTCATCAAGAGCAATTTCTCTGCACGGGTGCTGAAAACCGTTTGGAGCCGGTTTCCTAATTCCTCATAACGAATGTATTCGTGCCAGACCCGAATCTTGCGCTTCGATTCAATCGTCATTATCAACAAACCATCTCCATCGGTACTTCCCGGATATCGGTCCGGTCCACGGCTCAGTAGATTGATATAGATCCCCTGCGACGGGTTTGGCCGAAAGGCCAAGAGCATTGACGAGCAAATGGTGATTAGCGCGAGATATTTAAATATTCGGGACTGTTGATTCAGACGTTCCCGATCTGCTCGATTGGCTGCAAACCGGGCGAGACGGCCGGGATTGACAGCTAGAGTTGTCTCCATGATTGTAAGATACACCTCGCTGTTTCGCATGGGACCATCGGCGAGCTGCCGGACCGTTGCCTGACACTCGTGGGTTGCTGACCTGCACAACTCGCGTTACCCAATCCGGTCTTCCGTTCCATGCCGTTAAGCGAGTTTTCTGTTCCGTTGCTCCCCAACACCCATTTTCGTAAGCTTCTGATCCGCGCCGCGCTCTTCTACAGTGTCGCTTCCAAAAGAGTCACAGCCTGACTGTGTCCAAGCGCTCGGTGACCCTTACCTATAGAAATTAATCAACTCCGCAGTTTCGGTGAAGCCTGCGTCCGGCGCGATCCCTGAAACATGGGTTTCATAGTGCGCGCTAATATTTCACGCCGACGCGTTGCTCATGCTGAAGCCGTACACCAGAATCCGGTTAACGTTGGCCGGGGTCACGTCATTTCTCAATCTCCGTGTACTTCGCCCAATCCCGCACTTCGCCCGGCGCCCGGTCCGATCCCTGTACGGCGAACATCCATCCTGGATATTCGGGTGCCAGACGGCTGATTTCGTCCAACTCCTTCAGGTCGTCCGCTTCGAGCTTAAGATCCACCGCTCCGAGATTGTCCTTCAACTGACTCACCTTTCGCGCTCCGATGATTACGCTGGTCACCGCGGGTTGGTGGAGAAGCCAAGCCAGCGCAACTTTCGCCACGGTCCCCTCACGGCGCTTGGCCACCGCTTGCAGCGTGTCTACAATCCCGTAACCCTTCTCCAGATTCACGGGGGGAAACTTGAACTTGTTCCGCCGCGCTGTATCGTCCACCTTGGCGTCGCGCGTGAATTTGCCAGAAAGAAAGCCTCCAGCCAACGGACTCCAGACCAGCAGCCCGATCTTCTGATCCAGCATCATGGGCACCAGCTCCCGTTCGAGTTCGCGTCCGGCCAGCGAATAATAAGCCTGCAAGGTCACGAACTTTTCGAGGTGTTTCAACGCGGAGATGCCCAGCGCCTTCATGATTTGCCAAGCCGCTAGATTCGAGCATCCGATGTAGCGGACCTTGCCTTGGCGCACCAGATCTGTGAGGGCTCCGAGCGTCTCTTCCATCGGTGTCAAGGAATCAAACCCGTGTATTTGATACAGGTCAATGTAGTCGGTATTCAGCCGCTTCAAGCTGGCATCGGCTTCATGGAGGATGTGCAGCCGGGACAGCCCAACTTCATTCGCGCCCTTCCCCATGCGGCCATAAACCTTGGACGCCACAACGACTTCCTTGCGCCGATCGCCCAGCGCCTTTCCGAGCATCACTTCCGATTCTCCCGCCGAATAAATGTTGGCAGTGTCGAAAAAGTTGATGCCTGCTTCCAGGGAATCGCCCACAAGTTGATCCACGTCAGGCTGAGGCAAGCCTCCGATCGCCTCGAAAATCGAGCCAACTCCGCCGAACGTCATGGCGCCGAGGCATAAGCGCGAAACGAAGATCCCAGTATTACCGAGTTGCTGATATTGCATGATCTTTCGATTCTACAGGCTTGACACTGACCTGCCCGCAGTCGACACTAAACTCGATGCCTGTTTCATCTCTTTCAAGGACTCTAGCGATCACGGCGCTATTTGGAACCCTCTCCATAGCGGCGACGAAACCCAGTGTCAAAGGCCCCATCGACAACTACAACATTCCGCTCTGGGAGGAGGGCAAGGTCCCGCTTGCCGATGGGAACGGTCCCCTGGACAATCCATTTCTGACTGTCTTTCTCCCGCCGGAAGGAGCCAGAAATGGCGGTTCTGTCGTGATCGCGCCAGGAGGCTCCAACATCATGCTGATGTATGGAGGTGAAGGCATGGAGATCGCCGAGCGTTACAACGACTGGGGCGTGGCGGCTTTCGTGCTCACCTATAGGCTGTCCCCGCACTACGGCGAAAATGCCCGCGTGCTGGATGGGAAGCGAGCGATTCAGCTGGTTCGCTCGCGCGCCAGCGAGTGGAAATTAGATCCCAATCGGGTAGGGTTCATCGGCTTTTCAGCGGGATCGAATATGGGCCGCTCCGTGGTGGCAGCGTCGGGAGCGGGGGATCCGAATGGGGCCGATCCCGTGGATAGAATAAGCTCCCGTCCCGATTATTTGGCGCTTGTCTATGGCTCTGGCCGACCCACGCCCGGAGAATCGCTTAAGAGTTTCCCACCGACGTTTCTGCTATCGGCGGCGGCTGATACGGGGCCAGCCATCGGCTCCGCGCAACTGTTCATGGACCTGACTAGAGCGGGTGCCGTGGCAGAGATTCACGTCTATCAGAAAGGTCGGCACGGGTTCGGCAGCGGCTATGCAAGCGGCAACTTCTCTGACTGGATGCCCCGCCTGGAACACTTTTTGAAGCAGGGTGGATTCCTTCCGGGAGGCAAATAGCGATGCGTTATTTCGCGGCGTGTGTTGCGCTCACAACCCTTTTAAGCGCCGCCACTCCGGTTGTGAATGACGGCTATGGCGACTACGTTTACGTGCCCGCCGGAGCTTTCAAAATGGGCGACAATTTCGGCGACGGAGAAGCGCGCGAACGTCCCGTACACGTGGTTGAGTTGGATTCGTTTTACATCGGCAAGTATGAAATGACCAACGGGGAATGGAGAAAATTTCGAGACGACCCTGGCTATGACGACCCTAAGTTCTGGCCCGCGGGACGCGTTGTGCCAAAGGACCAAGTCCCTTATTGGAAAGACGCGCGCAATCACGGCGGAGGCACGCCGGATAGCGACCCCTATCCGGTGCTTGGGGTGAATTGGGATTCGGCCGTTGCTTATTGCAATTGGCTGAGCGCTAAGACAGGCCACAAGTACCGCTTGCCAACCGAGGCTGAGTGGGAGAAGGCCGCACGTGGCACGGACCAAAGACGCTACCCGTGGGGAAATGAGATCGATCGCTCTTACGCGAACTACACGGGTGCCAACACGTTCGATACGGGTTCCAAAGAGGGTTGGTACGATGGCAGCAAGCGAGGCGACTTGTCGACCCACAGCAATCAATCGCCCTACGGCGCGTTCGATATGGCGGGCAACGTGATGGAGTGGTGCCAGGATTGGTACAGTCGCGATTACTACTCAGTGTCGCCCCGCAAGAATCCCAAAGGACCGGACAGGGGCGCATATCGAGTGGTGCGCGGAGGCACTTTCTTTACCGATCCGTTCGACCTTCGGACCTATGGACGCTCGGCTGCATGGCCTTCTTTCCAGTCGCATAGGATGATCGGCTTCCGCGCGGCACGCGAGCCATAACCTAGGTCAAAGTGGAAGATCCGTGGAGCCAGACGATTCTACCGCTCACGATTGTCGCCACCGCGCCGCCGCGAAACCGATGACCATCGAAGGGGGAATTGCGGCTTTTCGAGCAGGACCGGTTAACGTCATAGGTCCACTCACGATCCGTATCGAAAATTGTTACGTCAGCGCGATCGCCAACCGCGATGCGCCCACGGTCAAGGTGCAGAACATTTGCTGGTCCAGTTGTAAACAGCTCCACCATACGCCCCAGGGTAATCTTCCCGGAGTGCACCATCTTTTCAAGCGTCAAACCGAGCGCGGTCTCGAGACCGATAATTCCGAACGGACACTTTTCGAACTCTTGCATCTTCTCGCTTCCGGCGTGCGGTGCATGGTCAGTCGCGATGGCGTCGATGGTTCCGTCCATGAGTCCCCCGATCACTGCAGCCGTGTCGTGCGAGGATCGAAGCGGAGGTTTCATCTTATAGTTGCTGTCATATTCCAGAACGTCAGCATCGGTCAAGGCGAAGTGATGCGGCGTAGTCTCGCAGGTCACCAACAAGCCGCGCGCTTTGGCGAATGCCACCATCTCTACGGAGTGACGGGCCGAAATATGGGCCACGTGGAATCTCGCTCCAGTCAACTCGGCGAGCAGAATGTCGCGCGCCACCATCACGTCTTCGGAGGCCGAAGGAATTCCTCTCAGCCCGAAGCGCACGCTCTGGACCCCCTCATGCATGTCCCCCCCGGAGCTGAGATGCAGGTCTTCGCAGTGGTCGATCACAGGGATCCCAAACGACTTCGCTGTCTCCATCGCCCGGCGCATTACGCGCGCGTTCATTACGGGCCTTCCGTCGTCTGAGACCGCGACGATTCCGGCATGCACCATGGACCCAATCGCGGCCAACTCTTCGCCTGCGCTGCCTTTCGTGATTGCTCCAATCGGAAGAACGTTGACCACCGCGTGTCGGTTCGCCCGCTCGATGATGTAGCTGGTCACGGTCGGATTGTCGTTTACGGGAAGCGTGTTCGGCATGCAGCAAATGGTTGTGAATCCGCCCGACGCCGCCGCCTTCGCGCCTGATTCGATCGTTTCGGCGTATTCGAAGCCGGGCTCGCGAAGATGGACGTGCATATCGATGAAGCCAGGAGCCACGATCATTCCCGAGGCATCGAAGACCTCGGCGCCGGGCAGATCGAGTCCTTCGCCGATCGCGACGAACTTGGCATCTTCGATGGCGATGTCACGCACCGCGTCGAGTCCGCTTGCGGGATCCAGAACGCGGCCGTTCTTGATCAGGAGTTTCGACATGTTCGAGTTAGGACGCGCTCAAGCACGGCCATGCGCACAGCGATCCCGTTTTCAACCTGATTGAGAATAACGGACCGTTGCGAGTCGGCCACCTCCGACGAGATCTCGCGTCCGCGATTGATCGGCCCGGGATGCATCACGATCACGTCGGGCTTGGCCAATCCAATGTGCTCCAGCCGCAGTCCGTAAAACCTGAAGTATTCGCTAGCCGGAAAAGCCGATTCATGCTGCCTTTCGAGTTGGACGCGCAACATCATGATCACGTCCGAGCCGCGAATCGCTTCACGCATGTCGGTGGTCAGCTCGATACCCGGAGCGAGTCGCGCAAGCTCGGCGGGAAGCAGAGACGCCGGACCGCAAAGCACTACGCGCGCTCCGAATTTAGAGAGCAGATATAAGTTGGATCGCGCCACGCGGCTATGCGCGATGTCGCCGATAATGGTGACTCGCAAGCCTTCCAATGTTGGCCGGCGATCGAGAATCGTGCGAGCATCCAGCAGCGCCTGGGTAGGATGCTCATGCGTGCCGTCGCCCGCGTTGACGATCGGCGTCGGCAGGTAGCGCGCCAGAAAATGGGGAGCGCCGGAAGCAGAGTGGCGCATGATGATCGCGTCCGGCCGCATGGCGGCGAGCGTATTTAGCGTGTCTACGAGCGACTCGCCCTTCGACACGCTCGATCCTGACGCGGTGATCGAGATCGCGTCGGCGCCCAGCCGCTTGGCGGCAATCTCGAAGCTGGTCCGGGTGCGGGTAGACGGCTCGAAAAAAAGGTTCACCACCATGCGCCCGCGCAAAAGGTCAAGACGTTTGAAACTTTGGTCCTGGACCGGCTGAAAATCCTTGGCTCGATCCAGGATTTCTTCGATCTCCGGGCGGTCGAGACGTTCGATTCCGAGCAGGCCGGTCATGTGGGGCGCTCTAATCGAGCCGTTCCACCAGCAGCACTTTTTCGATCGAATCCACTTCTTGGAATTTCACTTCCACGATCTCCCGGCCGCTGGTCTGGACCATTCGTCCGACGTATTTCGCCTCAATCGGCAGTTCGCGATGGCCTCGATCAATCAGCACGAGAAGTTGAATGCGGGCCGGCCGACCGAGGTCGAACAGCGCATCGAGGGCGGAACGAATGGTGCGTCCGGTGTACAACACGTCGTCCATCAAAATCACGTCTTTGCCCGTGACCGGAAATTGAATATCCGTGGAGTTATGGACTGGTTTCTCCGAAATGGTGGAAAGATCGTCCCGATAAAGACTGATATCCAGAATGCCCACCGGGATTTCGAGGTTTTCGAGGCTTTTGATTTTTTGGGCCAATCTGATGGCCAAAGGCACTCCGCGGCGGCGGATCCCGATAAAGGCGAGGCGGCTGAGGTCCTCCGTTTTTTCGAGAACTTCGTGCGCCAGGCGGACCAGCGTCCGGTCGATTTCGGACGCGCTCATGAGCTGAATTTTTTCGCGGGTGGCAGGCATTAGCTAAACGCTCCCCAGGGTATCACATCAGCTACGTTTTAGCCTGCTTCGGATGCGTTTGGAGAGCTTCTCGATCTCTTCGGTTTTTTTGATCGTCTGCACGGATACCACGAACGTGCCCGCTGTTTCGAGCTCATGTTTTAATTCTTCCGAGAGCCTCACCAGTTCCGCCGCGTCCTCGAGCGACTTGCCATGCTCGACCTTCAGAATTTCATCGCGCTGCAGCTTGCCATTCGGGAGGCGGATTTCAGAGGCGGGTTCTGGCGCGGGTGAGTCAGGGCGTTGCTGAGCGACTGAGACGAAGCCGAGATAAAGGCATAATGCAAGCGTTCGAGGGAGCATGGCGGGTACTCCATCATGGTAGCGCCGCGTTCAGGTCTTCACGGACGCAACAATCATAGCCACCAAATTCCATGCGATCACCAGAGCGAACAGCACGTTGATTCGTGTCAACAATCGGTGCTTGCCGACCCGCCAGCAATATAGCCCGATGAGCAATGCGGCGGCTTTGACGGCCACCAAGCCTAGCACCACGTTCGGAGAAGCCGCCATGGCCAATCGCACAATCGGATTGGCCTCTTGGACGCCATAAGCCAGGAAAGCGATGGTGGTAAGAAAATCGAGGACTTGTAGATAGGAATATTGCAACAATAGCTGATTCATAGCTCTCGTTAACAACTTACAGCAAAGTGCTCTAACTTACGAATCGGGAAGTACCGATGACGGGAGCATCAGTACTCGGCGGCTGCATTCTCGACAGATACACTGAAAGCCTATGCGCCGTTTCTTTTCCGACCTGGATCAACTACAGCACGAGATCGTACAAATGGGCGATCTCGTCAAGTCCTCCGTTCACCGGAGCGTTGGCTGCCTGGTGGAACGGAACGCAGATCTAGCCGATCAGGTATTTCGCGACGAAGCACTGGTCAATCAAGCAGAGATCACTATTGACGAATTGGCCACCAGTCTCGTGACACTCAATCAGCCGGTCGCCTCGGACATGCGCTTGATCATCGCCGCGCTTAAGATCAACACAGATCTGGAACGCATGGGCGATCTGTCGGTGAACACGGCCCGGCGGGCTCTGTCGCTCATCGAGCAGCCGCCAATCATGGTGCCCATTCCGGTCATTTCAGACTTGGTGGAGAGTATGGTCCAGCGTTGCATTACCGCATTTACGACGCGGGACGAAGACTTGGCCCGCAGCGTTCTAGTGGCTGATGATGAAGTGGACCGGGTCCGCAATCAAATCTACGAGGACTTGTCGGAGCGCATGGAGAACAACCCTAGACTCGTGCGCCCGGGTCTTATGTATCTCTTTATCGCACGCAATCTGGAGCGCATCGCAGACCACGCTACCAACATCGCAGAAGACGTAATATTCCTGGTGAAGGGGATCGACGTGCGGCATCACAACGAGTCGAGGTAGGACTACTTCGCCAGGCGCACTTCCCAAGGCTTGGGCTTTTGCTCCGAGTCGCGCCGCTCCACCCGGTCATACATGTGCGCCGCGGAAATAGTCCCAAGGCTGGTGTTGTAGAGGCTCGAGAGTCCCAGCCCTTCTTTAAGGTCTTCCTCGAATGCGTGGAGTTCCTTCAGCTGCGACGCCAATGCGGGAGCGCGTTTCTTTGCGGGTGTCAGCCAGAACTGCTGGTAGCCGCCATTGACAAGCTCCCCGACCTCAGTCCCCATGATCAAGCCGGCTTTCTCCACCTCCGGCCCGCCGCCGGCAATATCTTTCACGATTGCGCCGATTCCATTGCGGCTCACCCGCACGCGTCCGCTCCCCTCGCTTTGAGTCGCGATGTTGTAGGGCTTCAAGGCGTCGATCCACTCCTGGAACGTGTTGAGGTGAGGTGTCTTGCGGCGAAAGAACATGTCAATACTATAATGCCAGAATGCGTTTTATCCTGTCCTTGGATGAAGGAACCACGAGCGCGCGGGCCGCGCTTTACGATGACAAGGGCCGTCGGACCGCGATGGAGTCGGCGACTTTCGCCAGCCAGTATCCCAAACCGGGATGGGTGGAACAAGACCCCGAGGAAATCTGGCGCGCGCAACTGGACGCCACTCGCCGAACCCTGGAATCCTCGAAAACATCCGCGTCTTCGATAGCGGCCATCGGCATCACCAATCAGCGCGAGACCACCATCGTTTGGGACCGGAAGACCGGCTTGGCTGTTTCTCCGGCGATTGTGTGGCAGTGCCGTCGCACAGCCGATTTCTGTGCCAGCCTGGGCGCTTCCAGTTCAGCTTCCATGATCACTCGCAAGACCGGCCTCGTGGTGGATGCGTACTTTTCTGCGAGCAAAATCCGTTGGATTTTGGAAAACGTGCCCGATGCCAAACAGAAGGCGCACGATGGAGAATTGCTCTTCGGGACAGTGGACACGTGGCTCATCTGGAAACTGACCAACGGCAGAGCCCATGTCACCGACGATTCAAACGCCTCGAGAACCATGCTAATGGACATCGGGCCGGGCGAATGGGATGATGAGCTGCTTCGCATCTTTGGCGTGCCCCGGGCGATGCTTCCCCGCATCTTGCCATCCAGCGGCGTGGCGGGTGTGGCAGCGGCGGAACATTTCGGCGCCGAGATCCCCATCGCAGGCATAGCGGGCGATCAGCAATCGGCGCTTTTCGGACAAGCGTGTTTCCGCTCCGGCTTGTCTAAGAACACCTATGGCACGGGTTGTTTCGCACTGTTAAACACGGGCAGCCGCCAGCCCGTGTCGAGACATAAACTCTTGAGCACGCGGGCCGCGTCCACGGGTCAAGGAGCTCAGTTTGCGGTGGAGGGCAGCATCTTCATAGGAGGTGCCGCAGTTCAATGGCTGCGCGATAAACTCGGCATCCTGCAAAACGCCGCAGAGTCCGAGCAGATTGCAGGTTCAATAGAGAATACCGGCGGGGTTTATTTGGTGCCAGCTTTTGTAGGGTTGGGATCGCCGCACTGGGATTCTCAAGCTCGCGGGATGCTCAGCGGGATAACGCAAGGAACCGGGCGCGCCGAGATCGTCCGCGCGACGCTCGAAGGGATCGCCTACCAGGTTCGCGAATTGATCGAAGCAATGGAGGCGGATAGCGGCGAGCCCCTGAAAGAGCTGCGCGTGGATGGCGGGGCCTCCGCGAACAACTTCCTCCTGCAGTTCCAAGCGGACATTTTGGGCAAACGGATCGTCAGACCTGCGGACGTCGAGACCACCGCGCTGGGAGCGGCCTACTTGGCAGGCCTCGCTACGGGTTTCTTCAAGAGTCTGGACGAGATCGAAAAATTCTGGCAGGCGGAGCGCGTGTTCGAGCCGGCCATGAGCGCGGTGCAGCGCGACGATCTGTGGGCTGGATGGAAGCGCGCAGTAGCCCGTTGCCGGTTCCAGTAGCGCTCATCTCTCGCTATCGACGATCTAATTCTGCACTTTCAGGAGTACTCCCGATTGCGTCCGAAGGCCCTCGATTTCGGCCACAACCGCTTGATCTCCGCTGGGCAAGGCTGGAACCGCTACGTTGAATTGATACAGCCCGGTCGCTGATAGGCCCGCGAAGGAAGGCGTGACCGGAACGCCGCCGATAGTGACGGCAACCTTATGCGTCAGCGCTGCCGAAGTCTGAGTTAACAGTCCAGGAGCGGATCGCCGGATCCGTGGGGTCCAAATCCGGTTCCATAAAGCGCCAAAACGTCTCCCGGTTTTGCCGGCGTGGCCCCCGTGACACCGAAGTAAAAAACGCGGGCAGAATCGGTTGCAGCGTGGTCGCTAAGGGGAAGTGCCGTTTGCGTTCGTAACCGAAACCCGCACGCTCCCGGAATTGCTGTCCGATGGGGCTTGCACTTTGATCTGTGTCGGGCTGACGTATTGCAGGAAAGCAGGCTGATTGTCGATCGCCACGCTAACTCCGCCTAGAGTGGTGGGAAGATTGCCATTCACTAGATCGGCCGTAGTTACGGAGTGTGTTGAGGTAGCGAGATTCTGGCCGAAAATCGTGATCCATGCTCCGGGGGATACACCCGCCTGGTACCCGCCGCTGGTGACGATACCGCTTGTACTGAGAATAGCTTTTGACACGGCAGGCGTCGTGAGATTGACGCCCATATCTACGGATGCGCTATAACCGGGCCGACGTCTTGGTAGGGCCCAGATACAGCACTGTTCCGCTCGTTGGTAGTGTCCTAATTTGCCTGCTGGTTGCGATCAGCTACTTCCTCCCAACTGTAAGCCGAATGGATGCGTCAATAGGGCCATTCCCCAGAAATGCGGGGAGCTTATCTTGTGGGGTGGGCAGTGTGGGCAATGGACCCTTAACTGTGAGTCCACAGTCTTTGAGAGCGGCCACTAGTGTGGCGGCTCTTGAGGTAGCCGACGCATCGCTTGGATCGTACTCGACCAACATTCCCGAGACCGTACCGCCGCCTAAAGGTTGGACAGCTTTTACCGTCCAACCCTGCAATGAGCTTGCGACTTGCTGGGCAATCGCCATAATCTCACCATCATTCGGATACAAGAAGAAGTCAATCTTCTGCACCCCCAAAGGTTGCATCTTTTGGAAGACACCATTCACTTCATTGTACGTAAGTAGGCGTGGTGCCAATTTTTCTTCGATTTTCAACCGGGCGAGCCTTTCGCGTTCCGCTGATTCGTTCGCCTTGGCAATGTCAAGCCGGAAGCCTTCGGCCTTGGCACTTGCCTCTGCACTACGAGCGTCAGCGAGCGCTACTTTCGCCACGGCATCATCCGAAGCGGCCATCGCAGCCGCGACTTGCGCTTCAGCGCCCTTGGCCCTTGCATCTGCTTCAGCTATGCGAACGTCCGCGTTCTTAGCATCCCTCTGTACTTCCGCTAGTTTCAAGTCGCTGTCCTGGCGGTCTTTTTCAAACTGGCGCAAGCGGACTTCTTGGCCCCTGTTAATGACGTTTCCGGTAATCAATATTCCAGCGCCAAATGCAAAGGTAAGGAAGAGCAAAATCAATGCCCCCACATCAAAGAAGGTTTTCCATGATTCGATAGACATCGAGAATTTCCTCATCGCAATACTGGGTGGATTGGCGATCCTATGTTCCTGTGCAATCCCCTTCGTGTACAACAGATACTGTAACGCAAGAAGTGTTGGCAAGGGGTGATATATTGTATTACAATAAATACATGGCCTGCGTACTCAGCACCGACAAATAAATCGCGATCATCGGTGCTTTGGCTGAAGGGTCTAACATGCGCTCAATCGAGCGGATTACAGGTATCCATTGCGATACGATCATGCGGTTAGGTGTTCGCGTCGGCCAAGGCTGCATGAATCTGATGGATTCGAAGATGCGCAATCTGAATTGCACTCGTTTGGAAATGGATGAGATTTGGGGATTTGTGGGAACTAAGGCAAAGAATGCTAGGCCGAGGCATTTCGCCAATGGCGGCTATGCGGGCGATGTGTGGACGTTTTGCGCCATCGACGCGGATACGAAGCTAGTTCCCGCCTTCATGGTCGGTGCGCGCAACAGCGATACGGCGAAGGCGTTCGTAGCAGACGTGGCGGGTCGCATGAGCAACCGCCTCCAGATCTCCACCGATGGCCTGCACGCCTACGTGGATGCCATGTCTGAGGCGCTTGGTCGCGACGTAGACTTCGGGCAGATCGTCAAGACCTACGATAAAGTGGAAGCAACCAATAACCGCCGCTACAGCGCACCTGATTTTGTTTCGTCTGAGAAGCATGTCTTGATCGGCAATCCCGATGAAAGCCTGATCTCTACCAGCTATGTTGAACGCTTGAACGCTACTACGCGCCTCCACATGCGCCGTCTAACCCGGCTGACGTTGGCCTTCAGCAAAAAACTGGACAACTTCGAAGCCGCTTGCGGGCTGCACTTCGCCTACTACAACTTTGTTCTTCGCCACACCACGCTGAAAACTACACCCGCCGTAGCTGCTGGCGTGGCTGATTCCCGTTGGTCCGTGGGCGAGTTGCTAGAGGCGGCAGCATGACAGACATACAGGAACTGCGCAAAGTAATCCACGGCCTGCACGGTGGCACGGCTACCCATTTAGAGAGTGTGCCAGTCAAGGAAACCTTTCGCGGAAAGATGTTATGGGACGGCATCGTTGAAGTGTTTAGCCTAAAGGGACACCCGGAGGCCGATAAGGTCTACGCGTGGATGCACGATACTGACGCTCCAGCGAATTCTAAACGTCACGTCACGGTATTACATATTCCCACCATCGTCTGGCCTAAGACCGCCGTTCAAGCTGCCATTATTCAGGAGTATCGCGATGCCAACTAAGCCAGCTCCTAAGAAGATCGGCCGCCCAACGCTGCCCAAGGGTGAGGCTAAGGGTAGGACTGTGCTTGTCCGCTTCAAGAGCGAGGACTTGAAGCGTATCAAAGGCGCGGCCAAGGCGAGCAACAAAACTATGTCGGAGTGGATTCGTGAAAAACTTTTGACCACGGTGGGGGCTTAAATGTGGATTTCAAATTAGTACACTACCCGCTCGTTTGAGTGAGCACGATATCTCTCGAATTGCGTGTATCCCGGTTGGGGCGTGCGCTGTACGGCGCTTGAGTGAACACCTGGTCTGTTACCGTGTCGTCGAAAGAGAACTGGGCCGTGAACACATCGAGCTGCTGAGAACCGGAATATGTTCTTACTCTGACATGGATGTGAACGGTCCGGTCGCGATACCAGCTCGGATAGATCGTCGTGAATTGGACCGCTCCGTTATCATCCGTGACTTGATACCCGCGCAGGAATTTCTTCCCGAGCGTATTGTTCGCAGCCTCGTCCGAGTAAGTTCACTTCGTGTACGTTAATCGAAAGCGTCAGAAGGGTGCCCGGCTTAATGGAGCCGTCCGATGGATCCACTCGGATATCCGATCGATTCAACACCTCTTCCACCCAGTACGGGCCCTCTGTCTGCGGCGCAGCCAGGGGCAAACAGGTACTTTGGGCCTTGCCGTTGTTGGCTCCGAGAGTAGTAAGGAAGGCAGCCGCTGCGTCCGTCTTCGTGTCAACAGGGGAATTACTTTGGTCGTGATCCTCTTGTACAATAACGCCATGAAGGTGCTCCTGCTCTTGGGACTGGCTGTTACGTCCTTACGGGCTCAGGTAAGCGTCGAGGCACATTTCACTCAGGCGTTAGTGACGGGAGATTTGAAGACGGCGGAAAGCCTGCTTTCCGCGGGCCTTAATCCTGATTCTCGAGACCGGTTCGGGCGAACTCTCTTAATAAACGCGGCAACATTCGGCGATAACAATATTGCATCGCTGCTGCTCACTTACCACGCCGATCCAAATGCACCGACGAAACGGAAACCGAACGCCGACCAATTTCCGGCGACTCCGCTGCAGTGTGCCGCGCGGACAGGCAACCTGCAGATGGCCGGATTGCTGATCGATGCCGGGGCAGAAATCAACGCAACGGGGGGTGAGGCAGGAAGCACGCCGTTGTCGTTTGCAGTGCGTTTCAGTCACCTGGACATGCTTCGGCTTTTGATTGAAAAGGGCGCGGACGTAAATGTTCGGGATGCAGAAGGCGCGAGCCCGTTGGATTATGCGGCGTGGCACGGGTCTCTGGATATGGTTGCTATGCTGCTGGCACATGGAGCGCGGCTCAATGAATCTGCTACGCATACCGGTGCGACTCCGATCAACGAGGCCGCTTACCGCGGGCACACGGCATTGATTCAATATCTGCTTCAGTTTCATCCCAATCTTGAGATTCCCGACAAGAAAGGATATGGGCCGCTAGAGAACGCGATTCGTATGGGCAAGGAGGATTCGGCATTGTTGTTATTGGAGCCGGAGGCCAAGCTCTCGAATGACGCTGTGGAGATAGCGATCAAGAGGGATGAGTCTCGATTGATTCGAGAACTTTTACGGCATAAGGAGGGCGGAGGCGCAACGTTGAAGTCCGGGTTCACGCCATTGGATCTTGCTGCTTCGACCGGTTCGGTCAATGTCACCCGTGTCCTACTGGAGAGTGGTGCGGATGCGAATGCCGCGAGCAGGAATGGATCTACTCCCCTGGAGGACGCCTCGCTAAAGGGATTTGAATTGATCGTGGCGCTGCTACTGGAACACGGCGCGCAGGTTAATCAAGTGAATAGCGACTCGGGTACGACTGCTTTGTATGCGGCAGCCGCTTTCGGTAGGGACGAGATTGTGAAGCTGCTATTGGAGCGAGGAGCTGATCCTTCACTGTGTGGAAGGAACGGCAAGACGGCGCTCCAAGCGGCTGTCGAGAACGGTTTCGGCGGAGCCGCCGGGCTGCTTCGAAAGCGGGGCGGTCACGGGGCTTGCAAGCAGTAGTCAGCATCGCGAGCCACGCATAGTTATTCTGAGCATCCCCGCGCACCTGGGGCTGATTTCTGCCATCGGCGTGCGGGCCCGCGCCGGCAAACCTTATCCCGCGCGGATAACAAAACCATCAACCGCTGCCTTTCTTGGCTGCCCGTTTGCGGCCTTCAGTCGTGACGGGCCGGAAGTGCTTTAAGTCGCTTGGATTGCCGTTAAGCTTTGTAAAATCAGGAGCCGAAACGGTACATTAAGTTCTGCATGCCAGATTCAAACCTTCGCATCGAACGCATTGAAACGGTACAAGTCCCGCCGCGCTGGGGACTCCTTCGCATACTGACGGCTGGCGGCCTGGAAGGATTCGGCGAGTACACTGTCGAGGGCCAACTCGACGGCACCGAAGCCCTGGTCCGCGAACTGTCTCGTTACTTTATCGGAAACGATGCGAGCCACGCCAGACGTCTGGTGCGCGGAGCGTTCGACCAGTCGTTCTATCATGGCGGACCGCATTTCATGAGCGCGCTCGGCGGCATCGAGATTGGCTTATGGGACATTCTGGGCAAGGCCGCAGGTCAGCCCATCCATCGGTTGCTCGGCGGGAAGATTCGAGACAGAGTGAAGGTGTACCGCTGGGCTGGAGGCAACAACAATGCCCCGGGTGCGGCAGCCGAAGAAGCGGCGCGGGTAGTTTCCGAAGGCGCGAAAGCCCTAAAGATGAACGCTTGCCCGCCCATGGCCGCGATCGATACGTATGGCGGCGTCCGCGCGGCAGTGGACCGGGCGCGAGCTGTCCGCGAGGCGGTCGGACCCGAAGTCGACATCGCGCTCGATTTTCACGGACGCTGCAACGTGCCCATGGCCCGGCGATTGGTGCGTGAACTCGAATTCGCTAGCCCGCTCTTTTATGAGGAGCCCGTGCGGCCCGAGTACAATCGCTGGCTCCCCGAAATCGCCCGACTCACCCACGTGCCGATTGCGACCGGCGAGCGCATGTTCACCGTTCCCGAATTCTCCGATGTCGTGGCGAGCCAAGGCGCGCACATCCTCCAACCTGATTTGGTTCACATCGGCGGCATCTCCAATGCAGTCGATGTGGCCGCGCTCGCAGAGGCGAACGGCATCGCGATCGCGCCGCACTGCCCCCTTTCGCCGATCGCGTTCATGGCCTGTCTTCAGGTGGTGGTGCAATCTCGCGCGGGCTGGATCCTCGAATGGTCAAAGGGAATCCACTACAATGCGAGCGGGGCAACGGGGGACGTGGATCCCTGGCTCAGATATGTGGAGGAGAGCGACTGGCCCAGATTCGAGGTTGATGCGAGCGGCCATTTACCTGTTCCCGATTTGCCCGGATTGGGCGTGCGCATGAATTGGAGCGAGGTGGAGAAGGCTGCGAAAGTGGGCTCGGTCTGGCGGGACGAATCGATGTTCCTGCCCGACGGCACCAAAGCGAACTGGTGAATCCGTTATCCTGGTTGATGATCCAGCAACGCAACCTACTAGGAGCAAGCCATGCCTGCAGCAACTTCAACCAGCCTTGAACAGCACCTCGGTCAAAAAGCCGACTCCCTTCTGGGCTTTTCCAATCCGAAAATCTCCAAGGACCGTCTGCACTTGCCCGGTCCCGACTTCGTTGATCGAATCTTTGGAATTTCTGACCGCAATAACCGGGTAATCACGAACCTGCATCGGCTTTTCAATCACGGTCGGCTCAGCGGCACCGGCTACGTGTCCATCCTTCCTGTGGATCAAGGCGTAGAGCATTCGGCGGGTGCCAGCTTCGCCAAGAATCCCGATTACTTCGACCCGGAAAATATCGTTAAGCTGGCCGTGGAGGGCGGATGCAATGCAGTCGCCTCCACTTATGGCGTGCTCGGCATGGTGGCGCGCAAGTACGCCCACAAGATTCCGTTCTTGGTGAAGATGAACCATAACGAACTGCTCACGTACCCGAACAAATTCGACCAGATCATGTTCGGCACGGTCAAGGAAGCTTACGATATGGGTGCGGCCGCCGTCGGTGCCACCATCTACTTCGGATCCGACCAGAGCACGCGCCAAATTGTTGAGGTGAGCCAGGCGTTCGCTTATGCGCACGAGCTTGGCATGGCAACCGTCCTGTGGTGCTATCTGCGCAACAACGAGTTCAAAAAAGACAAGGACTATCACGTTTCCGCCGACCTCACCGGCCAAGCGAATCATCTCGGCTCTACCATCCAGGCCGACATCATCAAGCAGAAATTGCCCGAAAATAATGGCGGATTTAAGGCGCTCAACACTGGGTCGTCTAGCTACGGCAAACTGGACGAGCGGATTTATACCGAACTCTCGAGCGATCATCCCATCGATCTCTGCCGGTATCAGGTGGCCAATTGCTTCATGGGCCGCGCAGGGCTTATTAACAGCGGCGGCGCATCTGGAAAATCCGACTTCGATGAGGCGATTACTACCTCGGTAATCAACAAGCGTGCGGGCGGCACGGGGCTCATCTCGGGCAGGAAAGCCTTCCAGCGGCCGATGGCGGAAGGGGCGCAGCTACTCAATGCGATCCAGGACGTGTACCTCAATCCCGCGGTCACCGTAGCGTAGTGGCCGACCCCAGCATTGTCTTCCTGTTCGACGTGGATAACACGCTGCTCGATCACGACCAGGTGACTGCCGACCTTCGCAATCATCTTGACGTGACCGCTGGACCGGACAAGGCGAGACGATACTGGGAACTATTCGAAACCATCCGATCCGAACTCGGTTATGCCGATTACCTGGGTGCTTTGCAACGCTACCGGATCGAGTATCCCCGCGAAGAGCACCTGCTTGCGGTTTCTTATTTCCTATTGAGCTATCCGTTCGCCAACCGGCTTTTTCCCGGGGCGCTCGATGCCGTGAGGCACGTACGGCAGTGGGGAAAGCCCGTGGTTCTGTCGGATGGCGACGTCGTCTTCCAGCCCCGCAAAGTGTACCGTTCCGGCATCTACGAGAGATTCGGCGGCAACGTTCTCATTTACGTCCACAAAGAGATTGAACTCGATGACGTAGAAGCGAAGTTTCCCGCCGACCGCTATGTTGTGATCGACGATAAGGTTCGCTTGCTGGATGCGATCAAGAAAGTGTGGGGGGAGCGGGTGACCACCGTGTTCGTGCGCCAGGGCCACTACGCTTTGGACGCGCAAACGGTCGCCCACTACCCCGCCGCCGATATTACAATCGAACGCATCGGCGATTTGACTAGCCACAAGTTTGGCTGCTAACCGGCCTGCTCAGGTAGAATCAGTAGCGATGCAGTTCCCTAAAATTCATAACGCCATGTGGCCGGGCCTGGTTGGCAAAGGCCCCGATTCCGAGCCTCCCATCGACCTCGACACGATGCTGGATTTAACCTCCAAAGCAGAAGTTAACGGCACCCGTTTCGATGGAGTCGACCTGTTTCTCTCGTCTCCCCACACCAGCATCGATGCCACGGATGACGAGCTCAAGCGTCTGGCCGACAACATCGGGGGGAGGGGACTGGCGGTAGGTTCGCTGGTCGCGCCCGTCTGGCCGCCAACCGGAGGCGGTTCCGCGATGGGCGATAAGGACCAGCGCGCTGCCTTCATCACGCAGGTGCATAAATCCTGTCACATTGCTCAGAAGCTAAACGATCTCGGAGTGCGTAAATATGGCATCGTCCGCATCGATTCGGCGAGCGGCGTCAGCGACTGGTCTGCCGATCCCAAAGCAAACAACACAGCGATCGCCGAAACATTTCGCCAGGCTTGCGACATTGCCGCCGATCATGGAGAACGCCTCGCCGCCGAAGGCGAGATCTGCTGGGGCGGTATGCACGGTTGGCGCAAAATGGTGGCGCTGCTGGAGGAAGTGGGGCGCCCGGAAACGCTCGGCTTCCAAGCGGACATGGCGCACACGCTGCTTTACACGCTCGGGTACAACGCGTCTGAAGATGCCATTCTGCCGCAAGGATTCGACTGGAAGGATCCGGCCATCCTGGACGACGCACTGAAGACGCTGACCGCCGCATTGCGCCCGTGGACCATCGACTTCCATGTCGCGCAAAACGATGCGACGGTGAAAGGCGCAGGCTCGCACGACAAGACAGGCCGCCATTGTCTGCCGAACGATCCAAACGGGAAGCTCGATATCGTCCGCCATGCCGGATATTGGCTGCGCGACGAAAACGGAAACCTCACCCGCGCGTTCAAGCATATTTGCTGGGACGGCTGCATGTTCCCGAACTCGACGATGCTTGCGCAGCAGACGTGGAACGATGTTCTGGCCGTGATGATTGCCGTTCGCCAAGCGCATGGCTGGAGCGAGGCGCAACACGCATGAGCGTGAAAAAAGCTCTAAATGTTGGCATGGTGGGTTACGGGTTCATGGGCCGGACCCACTCGAATGCGTTTGGTCAAGTCAACAAATTTTTTGACACGAGCTACAGCCCTGTCCTCAAAGCCATCTGCGCACGCGACCGCGCCAAAGCCGAAACGTTCGCCCGGCAATGGGGCTACGAATCGGTCGAAACGGATTGGCGGAGTCTAGTGAACCGCAGAGATATCGACCTGATCGATATCGCCAGCCCGAACGATACGCACGCCGAAATCGCAATCGCAGCCGCTCAAGCCGGCAAAATGGTTCTGTGCGAGAAACCTCTGGGGCGCAACGCGGATGAAGCCGAGCGGATGGTTCATGCCGTAGAATCCGCGCGCGTTGCCAACATGGTCTGGTACAACTATCGTCGCGTTCCTGCCGTGACTCTCGCCAAGCGCCTGATCGACGAAGGCAAACTCGGCCGCATCTTTCATTACCGCGCTAAATTTCTTCAGGACTGGACCATTTCCAAAGACCTTCCGCAAGGAGGCGCGGGACTGTGGCGTTTAGACGTGAAGGTTGCGGGCAGCGGAGTCACGGGGGATCTCTTGGCCCACTGCATCGACACCGCCATGTGGCTCAACGGCGGGATCGACCGTGTGAGCGCAATGACGGAGACGTTTATCAAGGAGCGCCCGCATAACCTAACCGGCCAAGTTGAGCCAGTAGGGATCGATGATGCCAGCGCTTTCCTCGCCCGGTTCCACAATGGCTCGCTCGGACTTTTCGAGGCGACGCGCTACGCTCGCGGGCATAAGGCGCTATACACGCTGGAGATCAATGGCGAGAATGCTTCCATCGCGTGGGATCTTCACGATCTGCATCGCCTCCAATATTTCGATCACGCCGATGAGGGCGACTTGCGCGGATGGCGGTCAATCCATGTCACTGATGGCGATCACCCCTACATGAAGCATTGGTGGGTGCCCGGCTTGCAGATCGGGTACGAACACACGTTCATCCATCAGGTCGCCGATTTCCTGAAAGGACTCGAGTCGGGCGAAGGGGCTGCTCCGAACTTCCGCGAAGGACTCGCGACGGACTATGTAACAGACGCCGTGCTCAAGTCAGCGAGCGGAGGCAATTGGGAGCGAGTTCAAACTGGCGCGTCTCCAGTGTAGAGCGGCCGATCGCTTTTCAGTCGGCTGCTCGGATGTGACGCGAAACTCGAACACACCTCCGAGTGTCTACTCACCGTGATCGAAAAACATAAGCGGGGCCTTCCCGCAGGCGCTGAACCCGTGCCGGGCGGCGGAGTCCATTTCCGCGTCTGGGCTCCCCAAAGCAACTCCGTGGACGTAGCAATCGCCGGAGATCCGGTCGAGTTCATCGCGCTTGAACGCGAGTCTCGTGAAGGATACTTCTCGGGCATAGCCGCTTCCGCCGGCGCAGGCACGCTCTACAAATATCGGCTCAATGGCAAAGACTGGTACCCCGACGTCGCGTCCCGCTTTCAGCCTGACGGACCACATGAATACTCTCAGGTAATCGATTCAGAATCATTCGCCTGGACCGATCGAGATTGGCCCGGCATCAAGATCGAAGGCCAAGTCGTCTACGAGATGCACATCGGCACGTTTACTCGCGAGGGTACGTGGAAGGCCGCGATCGAGCATCTTGCGTACCTGGCCGACACCGGAATCACCGTACTCGAAGTGATGCCGGTCAACGAATTTCCGGGAAAATTTGGCTGGGGCTATGACGGAGTGCATCCCTTCGCGCCCACGCGCCTATACGGAACACCCGACGATTTCCGGCAATTCGTAGATCGTGCCCATGCGGTCGGTTTGGGCGTGATCCTGGACGTCGTCTACAACCACCTCGGCCCGGACGGCAACTACTTTGCCGCGTTTTCGCCGTACTACTTCACCGATAAGCACCAGACTGACTGGGGTGAAGCGATCAACTTTTATGCGGAGAATAGCGGTCCCGTCCGCGAGCTATTTATTGCGAACGCCGGGTATTGGATGCGCGAGTTCCATCTCGACGGACTCCGCCTGGATGCCACCCAGAACATCTACGATGAATCGAAGGACCATATACTTGCCGCAGTCTGCCGCGAGGTTCGAGCAGCGGCCGGCCAGCGCGGCGCCATCATCATCGGAGAGAACGAACCTCAAGAGGTGAAGCTGATCCGCCCGCCTGAAGAAGGCGGGTACGCGCTCGACGCGCTGTGGAACGACGATCTTCATCATACGGCTATGGTTCGGCTCACCGGGCACAACGAAGCCTATTACACCGATTATCTTGGGACTCCGCAGGAGTTCATATCAGCCGCGAAATACGGCTACCTGTATCAAGGCCAGTGGTATAAATGGCAAAACCAACGCCGAGGAACACCGAGCCGCGGAACCTCTCGCGCGGCTTTCGTCAACTTCATCCAGAACCACGATCAAATTGCAAACTCCGCCCGAGGTCAACGCGCGCACATGCTCACCAGCCCCGGTTTGCACAAAGCCATGACCGCCATGATCCTGCTGATGCCTGGCACGCCCATGCTTTTTCAAGGCGAGGAGTTCGCATCGTCCAGTCCATTTTTATATTTCGCGGATCACAAGCCCGAAGTTGGCGAACTCGTCCGTGACGGACGCCGCAAATTTCTCGGACAATTTCGCAGCTTGGCGCTTCCTGAGATGTGGTCGTGCTTCTCCGACCCGTGCGATGAGAACACCTTCGAACGCTCGAAGCTGGACCACTCGGAGCGCGAGTCCGCACAACACGGGCAAACCCATGCGATGGTCCGCGACGTCTTGAAACTACGGCGGGACGATCCGGTGCTTCGCGCGCAGGGAGCCCATGGCGTGGACGGTGCGGTGCTAAATGACGACGCCTTCGTATTGCGTTATTTCGATGAGCACGGGGACGACCGCCTGGTGATCGTAAACTTCGGGCGGGATCTCCGTCTCAATCCCGCGCCCGAACCGCTGCTGGCTCCTCCTGAAGCGCAGGAGTGGGACGTAATCTGGTCCAGCGAAGGACCGCATTATGGCGGTATCGGCGTCCCCCCCGCCGATACCGTGGAGAACTGGATTATTCCAGGCCAAGCCACAATCGTGTTGAAGCCGCAGCCGCGCGAGCGTACTGCACCTTTACTCGGGAAGTGAGTCGCCCAAATCGTTGGTGCGATTCTCGAACTTGGTGAACTCCTTGAGGAACACAAGATTAACCCGGCCCGTGGGCCCATTGCGCTGCTTGGAAAGAAGCAGTTCGGCCAAACCCTTCAAGTCCTCGCGATCCGGTTTGTACACTTCCTCCCGAAAGATGAACGCCACCAGGTCGGCATCCTGCTCGATGGAACCCGACTCGCGGAGATCGCTGATCTGCGGGCGGTGATCGCCAGGCCGCGTTTCAGGCGCGCGGCTTAGCTGCGACAGCGCGAGAATCGGCACCTTCAACTCTTTCGCCAGCAGCTTCATCCCCCGCGAGATAGAGCTGATTTCCGCGTTTCGATTTTCGAAGCGTCCCCGTCCGCTCATCAGTTGCAGGTAATCGATCACCACCAGGCCCAAGCCTTGTTCCGCCTGCAGCCTGCGCAGCTTGGCGTGTATATCCATCAGGTTCGCGCCCGCCGTGTCGTCGATATAGAGGGGCGCTTTCACCAGTTCGCCCACAGCCTTCTGCAGTCGCCTGCGTTCTTCCTGATTGAGATAACCTGCCCGGAATTTCTGCTGATCCACGCGGGCCGACGCGCACACCATGCGGGTCAGCAACGACTCTTTGGACATCTCGAGCGAGAACACCGCGACGGTGGCGGGCGACGTCGGGCTGGTGGCCACATGTTGGGCGATGTTCAGCGCCAGCGCCGTCTTACCCATCGCCGGCCGCGCCGCCAGCACGAATAGCTCGCCCTCATGCAGGCCGCCGGTCATTTCGTCGAACTTCAGGTACCCAGTGCTAATTCCCCTGATGCGCTTGCTAGGATCGAGGAACGTGTTGAGCCCGCCCTCGAACTGGTCGAGAATCTGCCGGGGATTGAGAAGTGAGTCCTTCGCCCGGGCCTCGCCGAGTTTGAGTAGATTCTCTTCGGCCCCCGCCAGGATGCGGTCAGGTTCGTCTTCTCCCAGCACACACTGATTGATGAGTTTTTGCGAAGTGAAAATGATCCGCCGCAGGATCGATTTATCCTTTACGATACGGACGTAGCTGTCGAGATTTGCGAGCGTGGGCAGTCCGTCGTCAAGCGAGACGAGATAGCTCAGACCGTCTATCGATTCGAGCTGGTTCTGCTTCATCAGTTCGTTGGCTACAGTAACGCGGTCGATGCGCTCGCCTCGCGCATACAGTTCAGCCATGCGCATGAAAATGCGGCGATGCTTTTCGAGACTGAAGTCCTCGTTTTCGAGCGTACCGGCGATTTGGATGAAAACCGTATCGTCAACCAGGACCGAGCCAAGCACGTATCTTTCAGCATCTAGATTCGCGGGCAGGCCCTTTTCCAGCGCCATTTCGGTGAGTGCCATAACAGGGTGATCGTTCTACGTTAGCGGCTCCCGCGCGTCCGATCAAGCGCTATTTAAAGGCAGTGGAATGATCACCTTAGGCTGTGGGTATTCGCTGTGGAAAAAGCCTTTCTGATGCCAGCCTGTATGCTTAAGAAAACAAACGACTATCGGCGTGGGGCAGCCAATCCTGGCTGCAGCCGCCTTTCTAGGCGGCTCGACACGCTGGAAAGCGTGTCTTCAGGCAAGAACGCTTACGTGCTTTCTCCCGACCGTGCAAAAAACAGCGTCAGCGCTGTAAGCTCCACCAAACCGAACCCAATCTTGAGCCCATACGGGATCACCGGCTGGTGGTACTGCGAGAGAAACGCCTCCACGATTCCCGCCCAAACCAGCAGCACGGCCGCCCCCAAAATCAATGTCATGAGATCGGGCGATATGTCGCGCAAACGCTCTCGGCGAGTCTTTCGGCTGCCCCATCCGATCAGCGCGCTCGCCAGCAGAAAGCCCGCTTGCCCGGCTATCAGAATCGACGGAATCTCCACCGCTCCATGCGGCAGCAGCCATCCCAGCAGAAAGCGCGTCTGTCCGCTGTGTACGTAATCGAAAACCACGGCTCCCAGAATCACGCCATTATAAAAGAGCGAGACCGCCGTGCCCACGCCCCAGGTAAGCCCAAGCGCCATGGTGAAAATTCCGACCTGCGTGTTGTGCGTCATCAACTCTGCGGCAAAGGTGCTCTTTTTGCCCGAGAGACGATCGCGCGAGCCGCTCTCCTCCTTCTTCACGCGCTCGGCCGGACTCTCCTTCAAACCCTGGAAAGGCATGATGACTTGCTTCGCTTCCGGATCCATGCCAACCGCGATCGCGCCAAACAACGCCCCCGCAGCCGTCAGCGCGGCCGCGAGCCAGAATGCTCCCACGCGCCTCCGAAACGTTTGCGGAAGGGTTCCTGTGAACCAAGCCCACGGCTTGATCTTCGCCCCGCTTCGCCGGGTTTCATGAATCTCGCTGTAAGCCCGTGCGACCACGTGTTCGAGGTACGCCCGTAAATCAGGCTCGCTTGCGAACGTAGCAACCTTTGCCAGATCCGCGGACGCGCGCTGATACAAGTAGTGAAACTCATTCACCTCGGACAAGCTCATCCGATAGCCTGGGTTCGTCTCGATGCGATCCAGCGTCGCCTCTAGGCGTTTCCAGTGCGGCTCTTCTTCGCCCCGGAACTTTGTGAGGTCGATAATCACAGGACTTGCCGCTGCTTGAGGCTCACGTAAGCGGACGTAAGCTCGGACGCCAGCGTCGGTGGTTCAAACATCAAGAAACGTACGCCTTGGCGCTCCAGAACAATTCCTAATTCGCGCAGCTTGTGCCATTGCTGGTGACCCGCCAAGCTTGCGTATACGTCATCGATCTCCGAAACCGGATGGCCCCCGAACACGGGGCGAGCGTTGGCGGGACGCAGCATGCCCGCGATCACCAAATGTTGGCGGCGGAGCAGCGAGACATTGCGGACAAAACTCTCCGCCATCGCCGGGTCGTCAAGCTCGGTGAGGAACACCAGCAGCGCGCGCCTGCGAAGCCGGAGCCGCAAGAGCGTGCAGACCTCGTCGAAATCCGGAGTCACAATCCGCGGCTGCAGCGTATAGAGCGCGTCGCGGCAGGCTGCATAGTGTGCCTTGCCGTTGCGGGCGCGCACGAAGCCGTGGACCCGATCGCTAAACGTGACCAGGCCGAAAAGGTCGCCCTGCTTTTGCGCCTGAATCGCGAGCAGCAGCGCCGCCGTCACGTTGCGTTCCAGCAGGCTGTCCTTTTCGGTGCTGGAAACGCGCCGTGCCAGGAGGCGCGAGGCATCCAAGATGACGTAAACCTCTTGCGTCCTTTCAACCTGAAACACTCGAGTGATCGGTTTGCCGCGGCGCGCAGTCGCCTTCCAATCGATTTCATCGAAGCTGTCCCCCGAAGCGTAATCCCGCAATTTCTCGAACTCACGTCCTCTCCCGATCTGGCGCTGAGGGCGCGACCCGGTGATTCCGCGGCTGCGAAACGAGGCTGATTTCTGTCCTGTTGAAATGTCGGGATAGACACGAATCTCCGCCGCGAGAAGCAGAGTTCGGCGGACCGCCCATAATCCCAGAATGGACGTGAACTCGGCCGCGCATCGGTCCACCGTGTATCGTCCGCGCATCGCCGGAGTGCAGGGCCAAGACACACGTACAAACTCGGCGCCCGCCGGCAGGTCAACCGGCAATTCCTCATTGAGGGACGCGATCTCTTCCGGGAGGACCAACGCCAAGCGGATTGACCGGACCCGCTGCCCGAGATTGTGGATAGCGAGATCGATGGCGGAATCGCGATCCTTCCACATGCGGACCAGTGCGGGAGCCGAGACCCCAACTGACGCCCCAAGCCCTGAGCTCAAAGCAGCGTCCGCCAAAGCCACGATCACGACGCCCAACACAAGGCAGCACCCCGGAATAAAATATCTCGAAGAAGCGGTGAGGGCGGCGCCGGGAACCAGAGCCGCCGCAACCAGCATCAGAAGTCGGTTCCGGGGTACGAGCACTCCAGACTAGTATCCGACTTCAGTAGCGGTCGCGCCCGAAGTATCCTCGCCGCTCCCGCATTTCCCGCAAATGCTCCAGGTCCGCCAGAAGCCTGTCCCGATCCCGAGGCTCAAGCCGATTCTTATCCACTACATGCTGCAGGCTCCCGATCACGTCGTCCAGCTCGCCCTTATCGAATTTGCCGCGCTCCCATTTCCTCTGGAACTCTCCCATTTCATCGCGCGCATGATTGACCCGGCGACGCTCGCCGCCGGACAGATAATACATGTCCCGTACCGCGCGATCCAGGTCGGCCCGCACACGGTCGAGCGGCTCCCGACCCCGTACGTCGCCATTCCCGTAGCGCCTGTCCTGCGCATTGGCACTCAACCCGATCGCGAGCAGTCCCGCGATCGCCAAGCTCTTGATCAATAAGTTTTGCATTTACCCAATCCCCTCGCCACATGAGACGCAGCCTCTCGCATTGGGGTTCGAACAAGAACAACAATTAATGGTTGAATGGTTGTATCCATGCCCAATTTGACTGCCGACCCGCGCTACCCACTTGGCAAGTTCGCCTTTCCCGATCACGTCACTGCCGAGACTCGCACGCAATGGCTAAGCGAGGTGGAAGAGACACCTGCGAAGCTGCGGCAAGCGGTGGACGGAATGTCCGATAGACAACTGGAGACCCCTTACCGCGAGGGCGGCTGGACAGTTCGCCAGGTAGTTCACCACCTGGTGGACAGCCACATGAATAGCTACATTCGCTTCCGCCTCGCGCTTACGGAACATGAGCCTACCATTAAGCCTTATCACGAGGAACTGTGGGCCGAATTGCCCGACGCCAAGACCGCACCTGTCGAGCTGTCGCTGTCGATGCTTGACGCTCTCCACGCACGCTGGATGGTCCTGCTGCGTGCCTTGACGGACCAGGATCTTTCTCGCTCCTTCCGTCATCCCGAGCGTGGCTTGATGACCCTCGAAAAGAACCTGGCGCTGTATGCCTGGCATGGGCGTCACCACGTTGGGCACGTCTTGTTGGTGAAGGGACTGCCAGCCCCGGTTACGGCAAATTAATCGGCTCGCCCGCATCTCTCCGGCAAACCCCTACGTCAAATTACCAGCGGGATTAGTAGAGTTCCGCACTTGTTTTTCAATTTAGTGATGATAATCTTGAGACTAAAATCACGTTATTCACACTAGAGTAGGTGAGCCGTTCTATGTCCGCGTTACTGTTTGAGTTTCCGCTTCAACCGAACCCGACTGAGGGGAATCTCCCCCGTCCCGAGTTCCCCCAGCCTCAGTTCGAAAGGCAAGAGTGGTTGAATCTGAATGGGTATTGGGGGTTCGAGTTTGACGATGAAAACGTCGGCCTGCACGAGAACTGGGCGCAGGGACGGCACGATTTTTCCCGGACAATTCTGGTTCCGTTCTGCTTCGAAAGCCCCAAAAGCGGCATTTCTGATACAGGTCCGCATCCGCAAGTCTGGTATCGGCGCCTGTTTTCCATCCCCGAGAATTGGGAAGATAACCGCCTTCTTCTAAACTTTGGCGCGGTCGACTATCGCTCCACTGTTTGGGTGAATGGTCGTCTCGTGGGCGAGCACGAAGGCGGCAATACTCCTTTCCGATTCGAGATCACCAGCCACTTGCGCCCGGGTCCTAACACCCTCACGGTCCGGGTGGAGGATCCGCCTACCGATCGTTACATCCCGCGAGGGAAGCAGCATTGGCAGCCTCGTCCCGAGAAGATCTTCTACACCAGGACGACCGGGATTTGGCAAACCGTCTGGATTGAGCCTGTGGGCGCAAGCTACCTGGATCGCGTAAAAATTGATTCAAACATCGAGGGTTCGGTCACGTTCGATGCGCGTGTCGCCCGCGCGGAAGCAGACTTGCAGTTTTACATCACGATCAGTTACGAAGGAAAGGTTCTCGCGAGCAGCATGACCCAGGTGGAAGGGTCGCAGGCAACCGCGGCGGCATTTATTCGGGACCCGCATTGGTGGTCGCCGGGTTCGCCCTGTTTATATGACGTTACCTTCGAACTGACCAAGGGCAACCGGGTGCTGGATCGAGTAAAATCCTATTTCGGATTCAGGTCTATATCCACGCAGGGCGGCAAGATCCTGCTGAACGGCGAGCCCACCTATTTGAAAATGGTGCTGGATCAGGGTTATTGGCCCGAGAGCCTCCTCACGCCTCCCTCCGATGAAGCGATTCAATACGACATCCGAATGGCCAAGGAGATGGGTTTCAACGGTGTCCGCAAACACCAAAAGATCGAAGACCCTCGTTTCCTATATTGGGCGGACCGCATGGGTTTGCTGGTTTCAGCCGAGATGGCGAACTCGTATATGTTCGATGACGAGTCCGTAAGCCGGATCACGCGGGAGTGGATGGATGTCGTAACGCGCGACTACAATCACCCTTCCATCGTGATTTGGGTTCCGATCAACGAAAGCTGGGGCATTCCCAACATCCGGGATTCCCGTCAGCAGGCGCATCTGAAAGCCATGTACATGCTGACTCGGTCGCTTGATCCGACGCGGCTGGTGATCGATAACGACGGATGGGAGCATACCGACTGTACCGACCTGTTTGCGATGCACGACTACTCGCACGACGGCGACTTGTTTTACGAGCGGTTCCGTTCGGTTCAGGACGGACGAATTCCGATCCCGTTCCAGGGCAAGCTGTTCCTGGCTCCGGGTTTCGAGTACAACGGATCGCCTCTCTTTCTGTCGGAGTTCGGGGGCGTATCGTATATTGCGCCGAACTCGGACGTCCCCGATAATTCCTGGGGATACGAGGGCATCGAGCCGGGTGAGGACGCCGCCCTGGGGCGTATGAAGAGCCTTTATCAAGCGATCGCGAAACTGCCTCGGTTCGTCGCCATATGCTACACCCAGCTGACGGATGTAGAGCAAGAGGTGAACGGTCTGATGACTTACGACCGCACGCTGAAATTCGATCCTAAGGACATTCGAGCGATCAACGGCCTTCTGCGCTAAGTGGGGCAGCCAATCTTGGCTGCAGCCGGCTTCCCGCCCCACCGGAAGTGCTACACTAGCGGATGCCCCTAGCGCCCTACCTTGAAACTCTCCATGGAGGTACCTGCCTCGCTCTCGAATGAAACTTAGCGTCCAGATAAGCCGCGGCATCGAATCCCTTTTCGGGACTCGCGATGAAAATATTCGTATTCTGGAATCGGCCCTGGCCGTCACCATTCGCCTGATGAACGAGGCTTTGGAGATTGAGGGCGACGAGCCCAACGTAATCCGCGCCGCCAGCATCTTCGAAGACTACTTCGCTCTCGTCAAAGAAGGCCAAACCTTTGTCAGCGGAGAGTTGAGCAGCTACTTTCGAGTAGTCACCGAAGATCCGGAAGTCACGTTGCGCAGTCTGGTCCACAGCGGTCGCCAGCGCAATTTCGGAAAAAAGGTCCTCGCGCCCAAGACTGTGAATCAGCGGCGCTACGTCGAGGCCATCGAGCGCCACGACCTAGTCTTTGGCGTCGGTCCAGCCGGAACTGGAAAAACCTACCTGGCCGTTGCCATGGCCGTCTCGGCTCTTCTCAGCAAACGCGTCAGTCGCATCGTGCTCACCCGGCCTGCGGTGGAAGCGGGCGAGCGCCTGGGTTTCCTCCCCGGCAATTTGCAGGAAAAAGTGGATCCGTATCTGCGTCCGCTGTACGATGCTCTGTACGACATGCTCGAAGCCGACAAAGTCGAGAAGTTGCTGGAGCGCCAGACCATCGAAGTTGCGCCTATCGCGTTCATGCGCGGTCGCACTCTCAACGACAGTTTCATCATTTTCGACGAAGCTCAGAACAGCACCTCCGAGCAGATGAAGATGGTTCTCACGCGGCAAGGCTTCAACTCGAAAATGGTGGTCACCGGAGACGTCACCCAGATCGATCTGCCTTCCGGCAAACGCAGCGGAATGAACGACGCCCTTGAGATTCTGCGCGGAGTGGAAGGAATCGGGTTCGTTCGCTTCGACGACCGCGACGTGGTCCGCCACAGTCTCGTGCAGCGTATTATCCGGGCCTACGAGCGCCACCAGGAATTAACCGCCGGTCGGCAGCTTGCGTTGAAGCTGACTCCTGATGCGCCTCCTGAGGAGACTCTCCCGGCGGGCGTTCTCGTACCGGCGCAAGTTCCCAACGCGGAACTCCCGTTGGCTTAAAATCGCAATGTCCCAGCGGCACAGTCTTGTGCTCTTTCACGTTCCTGCCCGCGGATTCCGGCGTCGCGAATTGCAGCGGTTCGCGCGCAGCCTGCAAGAGCTCGTTTCAAAGGGCCGCCCGTTCGATTGCCTGATCACGGGAGATGCAGAACTTCGTCAATGGAACCGTCAGTTCCGGAAGAAAGACCAGGCCACCGACGTGCTCTCATTCCCATCCCGCGTTGGGGACGAAGCCGTCGGTGAAATCGCGATCTCCCTTGATCGCGCCAAGGCGCAGGCGGCCGAATACGGACACCCTGCAGATGAAGAAATCCGGATCCTGATGCTGCATGGCCTCCTCCATCTCATCGGGATGGACCACGAAGGCGACAACGGAAAGATGGCCAGGGCTGAACGGCGCTGGCGCAAAGTGCTGGGGCTTTCCACCGGCCTAATTGAGAGGGTCCGGGCGTGACGGCCGCTCTTATTTTCGCGGGCCTGCTCCTGAGCGCGCTCTTGTGCCTGGTGACGCTGGTGCAACTCCTTTACATGGAGTCCTTGCGAATAAGAGCGCGCGATCTGCCAGCCCTGCAGGTTTTCAAGGAGACTCTGGAAGATCGCATTGGCGCGAAGAGCCACGAGGGCGCGCTCGCATTTTCGCTCATTAAGCATACTTCGCTGCTTTTTCTCGGGCTGCTCATCTTCGCGCTGCAAATGGGGACTCCGGCGCCGTTGTGGCAGTCTCTCTTGGAAGGGGCCCTATTCTCGTGGATCGCCATGCTGCTGTTGACCTACATCATTCCGCAAATGCTGTATCGCAAGACTAGCGGCGGATGGCTCGTCGCGCTCGCCCCGTTTCTGCGTGGCCTCACCGTGGTCGTTCGCCCGCTCACCGCCGTCCTCGGATTCTTTCAGTCCCTGGTGGAACTGGCGCAGACGGACGAGCGCGCCGAAGAGCCGGCACATCCCTCCGAGCAGATCGAGGCTTTGATTTCGGCGGGCAAGGAAGAAGGAATTCTCGAAGAGACGGACCGCCAGCTCATCCACTCGGTGGTAGCCTTCAATGACAAGACAGTGCGGGCCGTCATGACTCCCCGACCCAACATCGTAGCCATCTCGGCGGATAAATCACTGGAGGACCTGCGGGAGTTGGTGATCAACGAGCAGTATTCCCGCATTCCCGTATACAACCATACGATCGACGATATCGTCGGGTTCATTCATGTCCGAGACATGTTCGAATTGGGAGAGCAGGATCGCAAGAAGAAAAAGATCGGAGAGCTGCAGCGCCCCATCCGCCACGTCCCGGAGACGAAACCCGTGCACGATATGCTCCGCGAGATGCAGCAGGATGGCGCGCATATGGCGGTGGTGGTGGACGAGTACGGCAACACCGCTGGCCTCGCCACCATGGAAGACCTGGTGGAGGAGATCCTGGGCGAGATTCGCGACGAACATGAGCCTTCGAAAGACTTTGCCGAGGAGGCTCCTGGAACCTACGTGGTTTCCGGCAGCTTTGACCTTGACCGGCTGCACGAATTGATCGGCTTTCGGCCGGAAGAGGAAACCGAGTCGACCACGGTGGGCGGATTAATGACTGAGTGGCTGGGGCATGTGCCGCACGTGAGCGAATCGATCGAACGCGATGGCGTGCGGGTGGAAGCTCTCGCGGGAAATGAGCTTCGCGTAGAGCAGGTAAGGATCTCGAAAGTCGTGAACAAGGCCCCTGTATGACCCCAGACCCTCAGAACCCATTTCGATCCGGCTTCGTCTCCATCGCCGGACGCCCGAACGCGGGGAAGTCCACCCTCCTGAATGCGCTGGTGGGAGACAAACTCGCCATCATCTCCGAAAAACCCCAAACCACGCGGACTACAGTTCAGGGGGTGCTCACGCTCCCTGAAGCCCAAATCGTTTTCCTGGATACGCCCGGCATCCACAAATCCAGCAATTTGATCAACAAGCGCATGATGGAGGCGGTACGAGGAGCGCTTCAGGATCGGGACGTTGTCCTCTTGGTGGCGGACTGCTCGGGCCCCCTCGCTGATCAGGACCGGGAAGCCATCGACGCGATCAAAGGCGTCACCGCCCCCGTCTTTCTCGTGCTCAACAAAATGGATCGCTTGGAGCACAAAGCGCAGATGTTGCCGCGACTGGAGGAGTACCAAGCGCTGCACGATTTCGCCGAATATTTTCCGATCTCGGCTATGACCGGGCAGGGACTCGATGCGCTTCGGGACGCCGTGATCGCTCGCCTGCCCGAGGGTCCCCAATACTTCCCCTCCGACTACCTCACCGACCAGCCGGAGCGTTTTCTGGCTGCGGAGTTGATCCGCGAGAAAATCCTTCAGGAGACTCGCCAGGAGGTCCCGCACTCGGTCGCCGTGCTGATAGAGAAATGGGAGGACACCCCCAAGCTGGTTCGGATCGGTGCCGTGATTTACGTGGAGAGGGCGGGCCAGAAAGGGATTATCATCGGTGCGAAAGGTGCGATGCTGAAAACGGTGGGAACCCTTGCCAGACAGGAAATCGAAGCGCTGCTGTCCAAGAAAGTTTTCTTGGAGCTGTTCGTCAAGGTGAGTCCAGAGTGGAGGGAGAGCCCGCAATTCCTGGACGCGATTGACTGGCGCTCCATGCACGGTGCAAAATTATCGGTAGACCCGGAGAAAACACCATGACAAGCTGGGCTAGGCTCTGCTTACTCGTTTTGCTCGCATTTGGCTTCGCTTTTTCAAAGGACAAAGCGCCCCTTACAGACGACAGCATTCATGATCAGGTCTTAATGAAGCTGGCCGGAGACGTGGACGTAAAGGGCGGGGGCATCGATGTGGAGGTTCACAACGGCGCAGTCACCCTGAAGGGCAAAGTGGAGAAGGACAAGCAGCGCGAGAAGGCCGAGCGTTTGGTGAAGAAAATAAAGGGTGTTAGCAGCGTATCCAACCAGTTGATTGTAGGGCAGAAATAGGTCAAATTCCGGTTTACATTTATTGACAGTACCCTCCGTAACCGTTGTGCCTGGGGACTCGCCCATTAATCAATGAAGATTTGGGTGATTTTAGCAGCAACTGTAACCTGTTTTGCACAAACTCCTCCCCCGCAGCCCGCAAAGGGTGTAATCGGCGAAGTGACTTCGGTTGACAGCGGCGGCAAGCAGCTCACGGTAAAAGCGGATAGCGGAACTTCCTACGCGGTCAAACTGCAGGATGGAACGGCCTACCTTCGCATGACTCCCGGCGAAACAGACATCAAGAAAGCCGCCCCGATTGCCCTTGCCGACATCGGAGTTGGCGACCGGGTGCTGGCGCGCGGCACGGTCTCGGAAGAGGACAAAACCGTGCCCGCCAAAACCATTGTCGTCATGACCAAGGCGGATATTGCGAAGAAGCACGAGCAGGATCATGAGTTGTGGCAGAAAGGCGTGGTTGGCGTGGTCGCCTCCATCAATGCCGACACTAAAGAAATTACGGTGACTCCCAGGGGAGCGAATCCGAAGCCAGTTTCAATCGACGTGACCGGCAACCCCGGTTTCCTGCGCTATGCGGCCGGTTCATCAAGGTTTGACGAAGCGAAGCCAGGCGCGTTCGGCGACATCAAGGTGGGCGACAATTTGCGGGCTCGCGGAGCGAAGAGCGAGGATGGCGCGCGTCTCAAGGCGGAGCAGGTCCTGTCAGGGTCTTTCGTGACTCTGGCCGGGACGGTGATTTCTGTTGACGCGGCGAACGGAATCGTGAGAGTAACCGATCTGTCGACTAAGAAGCCAGTTGAGGTCAAAACCACTGGTGATACCTTGGCCCGCCGTATTCCCGAAATGATGGCCACCATGATGGCCCGGAGGATGAACGGCGCGGCTGGCGGCGCTGGCGGCCCGGGTGCGCCAGGCGCTGGCGGACCAGGCGCAGGCGGTCCTCCCGCCGGGATGCGCCCGGGACCGGAAGGTAGACCTGCGGGCATGGGTGGTCCCGGCGGTCCTGGTGGACCCGGCGGTCCAGGCGGGTCGGGCGGCGGCGGTCGAAATTTCGATCTGCAGCAAGCCCTGGAACGCATGCCCCCGATGCCCTTGACCGAACTGAAGCCCGGCGAACCCCTGATTATTTCAAGCACGAAAGGCGCAAACGGCCTCACCGCCATTACACTCGTCGCTGGTGTAGAACCGTTCCTCGCCTCCGCGCCCCGCACTGCTGGCCAGGTGAATCTAGGCTCCTGGAGCATGGACGGCGGAATTCCTGCCCAGTAAATTTCAAAACGAACCCATTTCAGACCGAGGAGAAGAAACTGATCGAAAATGTATAAAACATTAAAAACACTTGCCTTGTGCGCGATTCTTGCGGCGCTAGCCTTTGCTCAGAGTAATAGCACCATCCGCGGAACCATCCAGGACGAATCCGGAGCCGTAATCCCGGGTGCCAAAGTGACTGCCACCGGACCGCGCAGCGTGACCAAAGCGGTGACTTCGGGAGCCGACGGCTCCTACGTGTTTACCGGTCTACCGGCTGGCGTGTACAGCATTGTGGCAACCACCCCCGGATTGACGCAGTTCAGCCCGGTGAAAGTCGATTTGGGATCCACCCCGATGTCTGTCAATATTTCGCTTCGCGTGTCCGTGGAAACGCAACAGGTAACAGTTCAGGAAACCACCGCCCCGGCTGTCACGACGGACCCGGCTCAAAACGCCGGCCAAATCATTCTCAAGGCCGAAGATCTGCAAGCTCTCTCGGACGACCCTGACGATCTCGCCTCCGACCTGCAGGCTCTCGCCGGTCCCTCTGCCGGTCCCAACGGCGGGCAAATCTATATCGACGGTTTCACTGGCGGCAGGCTGCCCCCGAAAGAGTCGATCCGCGAAGTTCGCATCAATTCAAACCCGTTTTCCGCAGAGTATGACCGGATTGGGTTTGGCCGCATCGAGATCTTCACCAAACCCGGCACGGATAAGCTTCGCGGCCAGGGGTTCTTCAATATCAGCGACGGCCATCTAAACTCGCGCAATCCTTATCTGACTACGCCCAATGCCGCGCCGTTCCAATCCCGGCAATACGGCGGAAACGTAGGCGGTCCGCTGACGAAAAAGAGCTCGTTTTTCCTCGACTTTGAGCGCCGCGAGATCAACGATGACGGCATCATTAGCGCAACCACGGTCGGAGACCTGAACACGCCCATCTTCGTGCCGATCAGCGGATACGTGCCTACGCCTCAGCGTCGGTTGACCTTCAGCCCGCGCATCGATTATCAACTCACTCCGAGCAACAGTTTAACGGGCCGCTATACCTATACCCGGAACGATCTGACGGATCAGGGGGTGGGTCAATTTAATTTGCAGGACCGAGGGTACAACGAACTGAACCAGTTTCACACCGCGCAGTTGACCGACACCCAAATCCTGGGAGCGAAGGCGATCAACGAGACGCGATTTCAATATCAGCACATCAATAACGTTGGGTTTGGAAATAATACCCTCCCCGCGATTAACGTGTCCCAGGCCTTCAATTCTGGCGGGGCGCAGGTCGGTTACAACACCGACGTGCAAAACCACTACGAGCTCCAGAATTACACCTCTTATAGCAGCGGACGCCATGCCTGGAAATTCGGAGTCCGTGTTCGGGCGATCGATCTGAACAGCTTGGCTCCGAGCAACTTCGGCGGCACCTTCTCATTTACCGGCGGCTTCGTTCCAACCCTGGATGGGAATAATAATCCGGTGGTGCCGGGAGTGGTTTGCGACCCCATCGCACAGACTGCGGGCTGCCAAACCGTGACCTCCCTCGAACGTTATCGGCGCACTCTTCTGTTTCAGAAAAACGGCCTCGGGGCTGCTCAAATCGCGGCTCTTGGCGGCGGACCCACGCAGTTCACGCGTTCAGACGGAACTCCTTTCTCTGGCCTTTCACAAACCGATCTCGGGTTCTTCGTCCAGGACGATTGGCGACTGCGGCCAAACCTGACGGTGAGCCTGGGCCTTCGTTATGAATATCAGACAAACATCAGCGACGGTCGCAGCTTAGCGCCTCGCATCGGCATAGCTTGGGCTCCGGGCAGCAGCAAGAGCGGCCGCCCCAAGCTGGTGATTCGCGCAGGGTTCGGCATTTTCTACGACCGGTTTGATCCCAGCTACTCTTTGCAGGCGGAGCGTTTCAATGGGGTCACCCAGCAAAACTACATCGTCAGCGACCCGGCCGCGATAACCGCATCCTACCCCAAGGCGCTTCCCATCAGCGCGCTCCAATTGCAAGGGACTTCCACCTGGCAGGTCGACAAAAACCTGCGCGCTCCGTATGTGATTCAAAGTGCGTTTGGAGTAGAACGGCAATTGCCCAAGAACACAACAGTCGCCGTTAATTACACCAACACGCGGGGACTGCATCTTCTACGCGCACGCGACATCAACGCGCCAATGAACTACACCGGCAAGGGAACGGGCGTTCGCCCCTATGGAGGGTCCAATGAGATCTTCCAGTACGAATCCACCGGGATTCTGAATCAGAATCAGTTGTTCATCAATGTGCGCAATCAGGCCACCCGCAACATCTCGCTGTTTGGCGGTTACTTCCTGAACTTCGCGAAGAGCAATACGGATGGCGCCGCCACGTTCGGAGCCAATCAGTACGATCTATCGAACGAGTATGGCCGCTCCTCCATCGACACGCGCCACCGGGTAATGCTGGGCGGATCGGTAACCACGAAATGGGACATTCGCCTGAGCCCGTTTATTATCGCCAACACCGGACGACCGTTCAACATTTACGAGAGCCGCGATCTCTATGGGGACAGCCTCTTAAATACCGCCAGACCCGCTTTCGCAACCGATCTAAAAGCCACCGGCCTGATAGGCATGTTCGATCCGAATCCAAAACCCGGCGAACAGATTATCCCGCGCAACTATGGCGAGGGTCCGGGCTTCTTCTCCGTCAACCTACGGCTTTCGAAGACCTTCGGTTTTGGACCTGAAAGGAACGCGGGTGCTGCACGCGGTGGTGACGGCGGCATGGGTGGACCTCCCGGCGGCGGCTTCGGCGGTGGCGGTCACGGTCCCGGAGGCGGCGGACCTCGCGGCGGCGGGGGTGGGGGCCGTGGCGGCGGCGGCGGAGAGGGCGGCGGCACAACCTCGCACCGGTACAATCTGACAGCATCGATCAACGCTCGCAATCTGTTTAATACAAACAACGTTGGCCCGCTCATTGGAGACATCACCTCTCCGTTGTTCGGCACGTCGAACAGGCTGGCAGGCGGGTTTGGAGCCGAGGCGAATCCCGCCAACAACCGGCGCATCGAGTTCGGGCTCCGATTCGCGTTCTAAGCGGCCTGTTAAACTGCTACTGAATGGCTATAAGTAAAGATCTGCTCGATATCCTCGTCTGCCCGTTGTGCAAGGCGAGGGTCGAGATGAAGCCTGACCAGAGTGGACTCAAGTGCGTTCAGTGCAAGCGCGTTTATCCGATTCGCGATGACATTCCAGTCATGCTGATCGACGAAGCAAAAATAGAGGACTAGTGGGCTTGTGAAGAGCAGCCGCCAAAAAGCGAGCGGCCGCGCTACCTTTCGCCAATGACGCAGAATGTGTTGCAGCGCGTCCCGCCAGGTTCGAAGGTGGCAGTCATTCGCCTCCGTTCCCTAGGCGATTGTGTTCTTACCACGCCTGCTCTCGGGCTGCTCCGACAAACGCGGCCCGATCTCAATCTCGCCATCGTCGTGGAAGACCGCTTTGCCCCGCTATTCCAACGAAACCCGGATCTCGACAAGATCCTGACCGCCACCGTGAGCGCGGTAGCTCAGTGGAAGCCGGATCTTGTCATCAACCTCCACGGCGGTGCCAGCAGTTCCCAAATGACATTCGCCTCTCGTGCGCGCTGGCGCGCCGGGTTTGAACATTTTCGTTTTCGCGCTCTGTACAACGTGCGCATTCCCAAAGCTCAGCGGATTCTTGGCGTGGAGCGCAAGGTCCATACAGCCGAACATTTAGCGTCGGCTATGTTTTTCCTCGGCGTTCCCATGCAGGAAGTACCGCGTGCAAAACTCTACGCCGAGTCGGGTCCTCCTCGATCCCGCCGACCATACGCAGTTCTGCATCCAAAGGCTTCCGAGCCCGAGAAAACGTGGCCCGCAACACATTTCTTGACCCTCGCAGCGAGCATCAAGAAAGAGCTCGCGCTGGACCCGGTCTTCATTGCCGGACCCGGCGAAACCCTCGCAGAATTCGACCCGTACCAATGCATCGCCGGCGCGGATCTCGAGCGCATCAAGTCGCTGCTGTCAGGCGCATCCCTATTCGTCGGAAATGACAGCGGACCAGCTCACATGGCTGCGGCGTTCAGCGTTCCCGTTGTCGCTCTCTTTGGGTCGTCCGATCCGGCCATTTGGGGTCCGTGGCGGACTGAGTCCGAGGTGCTCACCAGCCCCGCTGGAATCGCGACCATTGCAGTCGAGCAGGTGCTGGATGCGTGCACGCGCCTGCATGCCGGACAGACTCGATGAAAGAATTGCTCCGCCTCCTTCGCTACGTCCGCCCGTATCTTGCTTCGCTCTTCATCGCCGTTTTTCTGATGGCTGGCGTGGGACTTGCTCAGGCCTTGATGGCCCTTCTCATCGGGCCTGTGTTCGATCGCGTCTTGCGGCCCGATACTCCCGATGCCCCGGTCGTGCTCTTCACGATTCCGGGCTTCCATAGATCAATCTATCTTGCGGATGTTTTTCCTGGTTTTCATAATGTCGGAAGCATGGTGGGGCTGGCTATTCTGTGCGTCTTTCTGCTGAAAGGCATATGCGAGTATTTCGGCAATTACCTGATACACTTCGTGGGCCTTTCAGCCATCACAGACCTGCGCCAGACCATCTTCGACAAGGTGCTGCGGCAAGACGCGCAGTTCTTCGAGACTAATTCGACGGGAACTTTGATGTCGTCCATCATGAACGACATCGAGAAGATACAAGTCGCGGTGTCGCACATGCTTGCCGATTGGATGCGCCAGTCGTTCTCCGTAGTCTTCCTGCTCTGGGTGGTCCTGCAAAAGGATTGGCGGCTCGCGGTCGCCAGCATCACCGTGCTGCCTTTCGTCCTCATCCCCACGGCGCGTCTTGGCAGAAGAATACGGCGCACTACGCGCATCGCTCAAGATTACGCGGCCGAACTGAATCAGATCCTGCAAGAGACCATCACCGGCCATCAAGTGGTGAAATCCTTTGCAACCGAAGATATCGAGTCTAATCGCTTTCAATTGGCCGCAGGCCGTCTGATGTCGAGCAATTTGCGCTACGTCGCGCAGCAGGCCATCGCTTCGCCTCTGATCGAATTTTTCGCCGCGCTCACGATTGTGGGGCTGCTCTGGTACGCGCGCACGCAGATCAAAGCCGGAGCGATGACGCCCGGCGAGTTCACGAGTTTTATTATCGCGCTGATGATGCTGTACGAACCGGTGAAGCGGCTCACCGGCATCCACAATATTTTTCAGCAAGCTCTGGGAGCGTCCCAGCGGGTCTTTGAATACCTCGATCGCCAACAACACGTTCAGGAAAAGGTCGGAGCAGCCAAGCTGAGCAGGTTCCAGCACTCCATCCGTCTGGACGATGTAAACTTCAGATATCCTACTGCCCCGGACGGGTTCACTCTCACTGGCGTGTCTCTCGAAGTGAAAGCCGGGGAGATCGTGGCGCTAGTGGGGCCGAGCGGGGCGGGGAAGACTACGCTCGCCAACCTGGTGCCCCGCTTTTACGATGTCAGCACCGGCTCGATCAAAATCGACGGAAAGGACATTCGCGATCTGCAGCTTTCGTCCTTGCGCAGGAAGATTAGCATTGTGGCGCAGGACACGTTTTTATTCAATGACAGCGTCGCGAACAACATTCGCTACGGCAAGTCTGGCGCGAAGGACGAGGAGGTGCACGCGGCGGCCCGTCATGCCTTGGCCGAGGAGTTTATTCTGCGAATGTCCGACGGCTATGATACCGTCATTGGAGAGCGTGGAGTGAAATTGAGCGGCGGACAGCGTCAACGAATAGCGATTGCGCGCGCCTTGCTTAAGAACGCTCCGATTCTCATCTTGGACGAGGCCACGTCGCACCTGGATACCGAGTCGGAAATGCTCGTTCAACGCGCTCTGCATAACTTAATGACCCATCGCACCGTTATCGTGATCGCTCACAGGCTCTCGACCATTCGACGGGCTGATAAAATCGTCGTTCTGGATCGGGGCCGCATCACCGAAATTGGAGCGCACGAAGAGCTCATTAGCCAAGGCGGCATCTATCAGCGCCTGCATGATATGCAGTTTCTCGAGACGGGTCCGGCAGTGCATCCATGAAGGGTCCGGTTCGAAGCATGACCGGGTTTGCCCGGGTTCACAAGAGCACGGCTCGCGGCGAGATCGCCGTCACGCTGAAGAGCCTCAATCATCGCGGGCTCGATCTTCACTTCCATACGTCGATGGAGCTCGATCCGTTTGAGAACTCGCTGCGCGCGGCCATCAAGCGTTTCGTGATTCGCGGCCATCTGGACGTGCGGATCTCAGTTTCGGCGCAACAAGATGACGGGGCCGTTGGACTAAACGAGCCGATGCTGCGTGCCTATATAGCCGCATTTCGCAAGGCCGCAGCGGCTCACGAACTGCCCAGGGCCGAGCCAGATCTCAACATGGCATTCAGGCTCCCTGGAATATTCAGCACGCCTCTGGATCAGGAAGTCAGCAGCGAACTGGAGCCTGCGCTGGTCGCAACCCTGGAAGAAGCGCTGTCGGTGCTGAATGAATTTCGCGCCCGCGAGGGAGCGGAGCTAGCCAGCTTTATCCGCAAGCACAACGCCTTGATCACTGAGGGATGCTGCGAGATCGAGCAGATTCGCTCGCGCGCCATGCCTCTCTTCCATCAGCGCCTAAGCGAGCGGCTCAAGGATCTGTTGCGCAATTCCAACGTGGAGCCGCAGCGCTTAACCCAAGAGGCTGCCGTGCTGGCCGACCGCAGCGATATCGGCGAGGAGGTGGCGCGCTTAAGCATCCACGGGAATCAGCTCACTCAAATCGTGGACAACGGCGGCGAGGTGGGCAAGAAGCTCGATTTTCTGCTGCAGGAGATGAACCGCGAGACCAACACGATTCTGTCCAAGACCAACGGGATCGGGGAACTTGGGTTGCGGATTACCGATCTTGCGCTCGCGGCCAAGGCGAATATCGAAAAGATCCGCGAGCAGGCGCTGAATCTCGAGTAGGGCTACTTCAGGTTCTTTTCGAAAAAGTCGGTGGTGACTTCCAGCAGGTGTTTGCGCGCCGGACCGCTCACGCCGTGGCTCTTCTGCGTGTACACCATCATCGTGAAGGGCTTGTCCGCCCGCTCGAAGGCGTCGCTCATTTGCACCGTATTCTGGAACAATACGTTGTCATCCTCGATGTTGTGGACCACCAGCAGCTTGCCTTTCAGCTTGTCCGCGTAAGTCACTGCGGAACTGGCTTTGTAGCCCTCCTCATTTTCAGAAGGCAGACCCAGGTAACGTTCCGTGTAGATCGTGTCGTAGTTGTGCCAATCCGTCACCGGCGCCCCGGCAATTCCGGCCTTGAAGGTATCGGGGGCGTTGAGCATCGAGTACAGCGTCATGAATCCGCCGTAGCTCCACCCGTAAATGCCGATGCGGGCCGGGTCCACGAAACCTTGCTTGATGAGGTAGTCGATCCCGTCCTTCTGATCGGCCAGCTCTTTGGCTCCAAGGCGTCGGTACAGGCCCGACTCGAAAGCGTGGCCTCGTCCCTTCGAGCCACGATTGTCGACCTGCCAAATCACGAAACCCCTTTGCGCCAATGCTTGATCCCAGGTAGCCCCCGACCAGGAATCGCGAATCGACTGAGCGCCAGGCCCGCCATACACCATCACGATCGCTGGATATTTCTGGTTCGGCTGAAAGTTGGCCGGCTTGATCATGCGGGCATAGAGCGGTGTACCGTCGCTGGTTTTCAGGTTCACAATCTCGGTCGGAAGCACTTCATATTCGTCGAGGAGTTTGCGGTCAGCCTCGCGGTAAACCGCCCACTCGGCACCGTCAATGGTGTTTAAAGTCCTGCGGGTCGGGTTGGTCAAACTTGAATAGGTGTCGAGATAGTAATTGAACCCCGGACTCAGCGAAATGCCATGAGAGCCGGTTGCTTGCGTTAAGCGCTTCTTGCCCGTGCCGTCAAAATTGATTACATAGAGTTGGCGCTGAAGGGGACTAACCTCGCTCGAGCCGTAATAAATACGGCGATTGCCTTCGTCGACTCCCGCGATACCCGTTACCTCCCAACTACCTTCGGTTAGCCGGGCAGTTTGCTTTCCTTCAGCAGAGTACAAATAGAGATGGCGGAATCCGTCATGTTCGTTCGACCACAGAAACCCGCCGTCTTTCAGATAATGAAAGTCGTCGTAGGTGTTGATCCAGTACGGATCAGTTTCGTGGATCAAGACCCTTGACACGCCTGTGGCCGGATCCGCCGAGAGCAGGTCCCGCTCATTTTGGACGCGGTTCAGCCGCTCGATGGTCACGGCCGAAGAAGCCGGATTCCAGTGGACCCGCGCAATAAGATGTCCGCGTGTCTCTCCCAGATCGATCCACTTCGTGGGACCGCCGGAAGCCCACATCACCCCCAGCCGCACGTCGGCGTTGGGCGTGCCCGCCTGCGGGTAGCGCTCGAGTTCGAGCACCGCGCGGCGACCCTTCAGATCGGTTTGGGGATATTGAAATTCGTGGCCTACGTCGAACTGCATATATGCGATGCGCTTCGAATCGGGAGACCACCAGTAAGCTGTCCCTAGATCCAGCTCTTCGGGATAAACCCAATCCAGCTCGCCGTTGAGCAGCGTCGGAGATCCATCTTCGGTCAAACGCGTCACCTTGCGCGAGGAGATTTCGAGGGCATAGAGATCGTGGCCGCGCCGAAATGCTACGTGCAGTCCGTCCGGCGAAAGCTTGGGGTCCGACTCTGCGACTGGCGTTGTCGTGAGCTGATCCCACTTCGCGGAATCCATGTGCCACAGGAATAAATCTCCCTGAACCGCAAGCAGGATCTCTTTTCCAGACTGAGACCACTGAAACGAGTCCTCGCGCACACGGCGATTTTGCCAGTCGAACTGTTCGTTGGGCGGCGGCTTCGTCGCGGCAGCCTCCAAGGCGTCTAGTGAAATGAGCTCTTTCTCAGCCTTCGCCGGAACATCGTACAGCATCATTTTCTTCGCTTTGACGTATGCGAAATGTTTGCCGTCTGGCGCCCAAACCGGCGGACCTCCGCCTTCCATGTTTCGCCCCGTCTGCGTGAGGACATCGAGGGTGATTGGCTTTTTGGCAGCCAGAAGCGAGATAGCGGTTAGCGCGATTAGGAAGAGAATGCGTCGGAACATTAGCTCTTAGTGTAAGGCGTAAATCGCAACCGTTGGGGTTCCGTAAACCCGATGGGAGCGTGGGTCTGTTTTCGCCGCGGCCATCAGCCGCTTTGCGCCGGCATCTTGCAAGTCGCGATAGAAATCGGCCTTGGTGAGCAGTAGATAGTCTAATCGTTGCTCGCGCGCGAAGTCGGGGATGCGGTCCACCATCCGATTGAGACCGGCAGGGTCCTCTTGGTAGGCGAACTTTGGAGGGATTGGCATGCCGGCGGAACGCCTGTCGGCGTAGAGAAATAGCATGGGGTCGTCGTAAGCGAAAACCTGCGCCTGCGCCGGCGTGTTCTTCGCGATCCAATCGTAGGCAGGCAGCCTCCCGGCGAGGTCATCCTGGTGGGACTGCATGAAACGAGGCAAGAATGCGAACAAGCCAAATGCTGTGGCAGCGATTACGAAGCAAGCAAACCCAGCCAGGATCGCTCCCATACCGGCTGCCACCATACGGTCCGCGACCGCTCGCTTTTTCCAGGCTAAGCTCAAGGCGCTCGCCACGTTTTTCAATTCCGTCCACAAGCCCGCGAGCAGGAGCGGGTAAAGCGGAAAGAGAAATCGCGGATCGGGTTGATAATGCCAGATCAGCAGCATGCAAGAGAAGACCAGGGCGGTCAAAGGGTATTGCAACTTGCCGGTGGTCCGAGCCAGTCTCACGACTCCAGCGATCGCCGCGATGGCTACGATTCTTTCGAGATGGCGAGACTCGTAGAGAGCACCGTCGAACATTAACAGCTTGCCTGCGGAAAGCAGATACGCATCCAAGTTACGCCAAATCACAAGAGGCAAGTCGCTCCAAGAGATGTTGTAGCTTCGAAAGCCGAAATAGTTCGTGTAGTAGAGAGTCACGAGATCGCGTCCAGGCGACTGATGGGCCCGCACCCATACCTGCCATCCTACGACCGCAGGCAACATCATGGCCGCGAACGCAACCGCTCGCCTATACTGTCTGCGGAATACAAAACATAACGGTATGGCGAAGAGCAGAGGCAAGGAGGCTGATTTTGCAAGGTAGGCGAGCCCGGCCATCCCGCCCGCAATCCCCGCGCGACCGACGAGCAATATCGAAGCCACTAGCAGACTCGTAAACATCAGCTCGGGCATCAGCGAGACGCTTAGCAGCACTGCTAGTGGGTTCAAAGCGGCCGCTGCCACCAGCACCAGTTGCTCCGCGATGCTGAGTCCATAATCCCTAAACAACGCCCAAAGCAGCCCCAGGTAGACGGGAAACAGGCACCAGGTCAGCAGCGCGGCGAGCGGAAGATTGGACGGAAACGTCGGGTTTATCTTCCACGCAAACGCGAGAACGGCTGGAAAGAGCGGGGGATACTTGGTCTGAAATGGCTCATCGGGCAGGCTCAGGATTCGGTAGCCGTGCCCGGATGCGAGACTCTTCGCACTTGCCAAGTACAGGCTGTCATCGTGGTAGAAACCGATTTGAGGCATTGCTCGCCAGCGCCAAGCCAGCCCCGCCGATGGCGCGAGCACGAGCAGCAGAAAAGCAACCGCGCCCAACTGTCGTGACAAGCTCACGAGTATTCATCGGCTACTTCGGCCGCAAGCTTGAGGCTGTCACAGATTCAACTGAGCCGCTTCATGCCTCAAGAGCCAGCGCTTTCGCTCCAGCCCTCCGCCGTATCCGGTGAGCGACGCATTCGCCCCGATCACCCGATGACACGGAACCACAATGCTGACGGGATTCGCCCCATTCGCCAGCCCGACCGCGCGAGACGCGCCTGGCTTCCCGACGCGGACCGCGAGCTCTCCGTATGATTCCGTTTTTCCGGGCGCGATATCGCGGAGAGCGGCCCACACCGAGCGCTGAAAGGGCGTGCCCTGAGTCTCCACTGCAAGGTTGCGAATCGCCGATACCTCGCCTGCCATGTACGCATTCAGCGCGGAGGTATGACCTCCGGAATCTCGAGCGGCTGCGAACTGGTAGCCCTCGGGATAGTGCCTGTCCAAGAGCGTGCGCATGCGTGCTTCGTGGTCCTCCCAGTCAATTGCGCGCAGACGGCCTGCTTCGTCGGAAACGATCAGCAGCGACCCGATGGGAGTCGGTGTGTTGTCAATTAGGAAAAGATGCATAATTTGCCCACAGGTGCTGAGCCGCATAAGCCCGCCACGGTCTCCACGGCTCGGCAAGATCGAGTAACTCTTTGGGTCCCAATGGCCTGCCGAACTCCCGCGAAGCGCTATGCAGCAAGACCAAATCGGACGCTGGGAACGCGTCAGGCTCCCGCAAAGCGCGCAGTGCGATGTACTGCGCGGTCCACTCTCCCACGCCGCGCAATGCGCGAAACCGCGTGACCGCCTCTTCGAGAGAGCCCGCTCGCGCGAAGAACCTCGGGTCCGCTGCAGCGGCTGATGCGAGGGAGTTCAAAGCCGCCGCCCGCGATCGTGGAATACCGATCGAGGCCAAGTCCGCTTCCGCAAGCCTTTCAGCCGTGGGGAAAGCGCGAGAGAGTCGAGGATCTCCCGTATTCACCGGCTCGCCGAATTTCTCCGATAACTTCCCGGCCAGTAGACGGGCGGCTTTCAAGGTCACCTGCTGGCCTAGAATCGCTCGAATCCCCAGCTCAAATCCGTCCCATCCGCCTGGCGTCCGCAAGCCGGGCCTGAAAGCGACTAGGCGCGCGAAAATCGGGTCGGCCGCGAGGTGTCGCTCGATCGTTTCCATATCGGCTCCCGTATCGAAGACTCTCCGCACGCGGCAAACGATGTCGGACAGAGCCCGCACGCAAGGAAATCGGACGTGAACGATGAGTTGCCGCGGGACAGGGTTATGTGTTACTTCAAGCCAACCGTGGACTCCCTCATGCTGGATGGTTCGCCGGTAGCTCGCGTGCTCTGCAACCTCGATGCCGGGGATGGCGCGTGCGGCGAGAAAATTTAGGATTGCGTCCCAATGGTAGGGCGGAGAATAGCCGATACGCAGAGTAACGCCCTCGTGCGATGCTGCTGGCAAATCTTCTTTGTGACTCCGGCGCAGCTCTCGCGGAGGACGGCCATAAAGCATCTGAAAGGTGGAGTTGAAGCGTCGGATGCTGCCATACCCGGCAGCCATGGCCACTTCCGTCATCGGCAGACGCGTATCGTGAATCAGCTGTTTGGCAAACAGAAAACGCCGCGTTTGAGCGACCGCAATGGGCGAGGCGCCGAGGTGTTGAACGAATAGTCTCCGCAATTGACGCTCCCCGACTCCCAAGCGGCCAGCAAACGCCTCGAGGCGATTTTCATCGCCGTCCAGTGCGCCCTCGGCGAGCAGATCCAACGCGCGGAGGACAGTGTTCGACGTGCCGCGAGAGGAAGCGAGATCGGGGGAAATCTCGGGCCGGCAGAGCAGGCAGGGCCTAAAACCTGCGCCTTGAGCGGCTAAGGCGGACGGATAGAAGGAGCAGTTGGTTGGCTTGGGAGTTCTAGCTGAACAGATTGGGCGGCAGTATATCCCCGTGGTGCGAACGGCGACGAAGAAGCGGCCATCGAAGCGCGGGTCGCGGGTTTGCAACGCTCGGAAGCAGGCGTCTCGGTCGAGTTCGAACACATCTATATAATGCGGCAATCGCGACCGGCATACTAGCCGTTTTCGGACGTGCTCATTTGGTCGGCATGAGGAGATCGAGAGAAGCGCGGACTGGTAGTCTATATGAAATGGCTCAAACTGCGTCTTTTCGCGAGGCCGCCTCGGTCGCGCTGGATTCGCTGCGCTTGAGCAAGCTTCGCAGCTTCCTTACGTTGCTTGGAATTATTCTCGCCACCACCACTTTGATCGCTGTAATGTCGGTGATTCACGGCATGGACGTTTACATCGCAACCCACATTTCCAACATGGGTGCCGATGGATTCCAAATCGTGCGCATGGCGTTTATCGGGAATTTCAATCCAAAGAAATTTCTGGAGATGGACAAGAAGAACCCAGCCCTTCGGCCTGAAGAATTCGAGTTCGTGAAAAGCCGCGCAACTCTTGTTCGCGAGATCGGCATGCAGGCGAACCGGCAGGCGAGCCTGGCATACGGGGGCCAGTCGATGAAGGGCGTTACTTTGAACGGGGGCAGCGCAAACTGGGCGGTGTTGAGCAACACAGACGTCGTTAGCGGGCGTTACCTGACCGAAATCGAGGATGCGCATCGGATTGGCGTCGCATTCATCGGCTTCGACGTTAAGGACCAGCTGTTTGGGGCGAACGATCCCATAGGCAAAACTCTCAAGGTGGATGGTCGGCCATTTACGGTGATTGGAGTCGCGAAAGCAAAGGGCAGCGCGTTCGGCCAATCCCAGGACGGCTTTGTAGATATTCCGATTGGAACATATTTCCAGATTTACGGCTCGAGGCAGGGCCTGCACTATTCGTTCCTGGCGCGGGATCATGGAGTTCTGGAGCGGTCGCAGGATGAGATTCGTTCGCTTCTGCGCACGTTTCGGCATCTGACACCCAAACAGGAAGATACGTTTTCGCTGGTTGCCTCCGACGCTTTCGTGTCGGCATGGAATCAACTTACGGGAGCGATCGCCGCCACGGCTATCGGAGTCGTATCGATTTTCATGCTGGTGGGCGGGGTTGTGATCATGAATATCATGCTGGCGGTGGTGAGCGAACGGACTCACGAGATTGGCATTCGCAAATCGGTCGGCGCTCGGAGGCAGGATATTATGAATCAGTTTCTGGTGGAATCATCCATGCTGGCCGGGATGGGCGGAGTGATTGGCGTGGTTGCGGCCTGGACAGTGGCCGTAATCGTTCGGACTCTCACTCCCGTACCCATGAATGTGCCAGGTTCCGCCATCCTGATCGGCGTAGCGCTATCCAGCATCGTCGGTTTGTTCTTTGGAGTGTACCCTGCGCAGCAAGCTGCCAAACTCGATCCGATAGAAGCGTTGCGAGTGGAAAAATGAAGTTCTTTGCGGCGTTTGCGGCCATCGGACTGGCGCTGGATACGGTCCGGGAACATAAATTGCGATCGTTCCTCACCGTATTGGGTGTGATCATCGGAACGGGCACCATCATCGGCGTAGGCTCGATCATCGCCGGTCTGGACGGGGCCATTTCCGGGGTGCTGCGGAGTTTCGGCACCAATACCGCGATTATCTTCAAGTTTCCGATTGGGTTCGCGACCAATCTCAGCTCGGAGCAGTTGCAGCGGAAGCCGCTCACCTACGAGAACGCCATGGCCATCCAGGAGCGCTGCCCGTCGGTTGCCGCTGTCAGCCCGTACCTGTTTCCGCAAGGACTTGGGATTTTGCGGGCGCGCTACAAGGGAAACGATTTGTACCAAATTCAGCTTGGCGGCACTGAGGAGTCGTACACTGGCGGCGGCCAAGCCGAAATGAATCAGGGTCGCTTCTTCACCGACGCGGAGGGGCGTCACCGCATGTCGGTGGCGGCCGTTGGAGAGGATGTTCCAAAAGCGCTGATGGCGGGCCAATATCCGATTGGCAAGTGGATTGAGGTGAACGGCCATCAGTTTGAAATCGTCGGAGTGATGAAGCGGCCGTCGACATCCTTCCCAGGCCAGGACGATCGTCGCATTTTGATTCCGTACTTCACGATGCGCAAGATGTTTCCAAACGCCAAAGAGAACATGCTGGTGATGGTCGCTAAGCCCGGCTTGTTGCCGTCTGCCATTGACGAAACGAGGGCGGTTCTGCGCCAGGAACGGCGGGTTGCCGTTTCGAAGCCGGACAACTTCTTTATTTCGACCTCCGAACAGATGGTTGAACAGTTTCACAGCGTTACAGCGATGGTGGCGCTTGTAATGGTAGTGCTTAGCTCCATAGGACTTCTGGTGGGCGGCATCGGAGTGATGAATATCATGTTGGTGTCGGTGACGGAGCGCACGCGCGAGATTGGCATTCGCAAGGCGATCGGAGCGCGCCGGGCCGATATTGTCATGCAATTTCTGACGGAAGCCGTGGTGCTGACGGGGCTGGGAGGCTTGATCGGCATGACCTTCGGCTGGGGGATTTCGTTTCTTTGCCGGGTAATTTTTCCGAGCCTGCCGACATCGGTTCCTCTTTGGGCCGCAGTGCTAGGAGTAGTGGTTTCGGTGGCGGTGGGACTCTTTTTCGGAATATGGCCGGCGAACAAGGCGGCGCGGCTCGATCCCGTGGTTGCCTTGCGATACGAGTAGCTGCTTAGCCCAGATAATCGAACAAGCTGCTGCGAGGTAGTTTTGCCCGCGAAGCGAGGGCGGCTTGCTGCTGAGTGGATGCCAATTGGAATTCGGTGATTGCCTGGGTCGCGTCGGCGTCCTGGATGCTACTCAGGCGGGTCTGGATCTGAGTCGTCAAAGTCTGCCCGAAGTTCAACCCGTCGGCGATTCGGTTTTGAGCGACGCCATACGATGTGAGCTGTTGATTCAGGAAGCTGCCTGCGCTCTTGAGAACGGGGAGGGCGGCATTGATGCCTGCTTGATCGTTATTGAGAAGGGCGGTCCGTAGAGCGTTTATTGCTTGAAAAACATTTTGGTTTGAATTTGAGCTGTCGAAGATTTCTTGGGCAGTCTTTGCGACTGGAAACAGCGTGCCATCAGGATGCTCTATGAGTCGGGTGGAAGGTGCGCCCGCGTAAGCGCTGATTGGGTTTGGCTGGGTTAGATCGACTGTGTAAGGAGGAGTCTGATCGCTGTCTCCGCTGAAAATATATCGGCCTCCGGCAGTTGTATTCGCGGCGCTGACAATTTGCTGCAGCACCCCTCCGATTTCGCCCGCGAGCTGTGTGCGGCTTTCGGCGGTTACGAAAGTCGGTTGCCCCTGGGTAGCCAGCGTTTGCGCTCTTTCAACGAGCGTTACTGCAGACTGAAGCGTTCCCTCGCCGGCATCGACCTCCGCTTTTACCTGATTCAGGTTCGAACCTATCTGCTGAACCCGCTCCAGTTCGGCGCGAGCTCCCAGAAGCAGGGGAATTTGGCTGGGGTCGTCCTCCACTGCGTTGATGCGCAGCCCGGTTGTCAGTTCGGTTTGGGCGTGCTGGGACCGGCGTTGAATCTGGCTGAGTCCGTTAAGAAAACTGATTGATGAGGGATCGAGAGAGGTGATCATGATGTTGTTGTCACTGCACTAGGTTGATGGTCGTGGTCGTCAATTCATTGAGAACGCCGATCAGTTTCGCGGTCGCCTGGTAACCCCTCTGGAACTGAATCAGGTGCTCCGCCTCTTCATCTAGAGACACGCTTGAGACGGTCGAGCGCAGGTTCTGGGCCTGGGTCACCAACTGCTGGTGTGCATCCTGTCCGTTTTGAGCGTCCGAGATGTCCTGCCCCACCTTGCTCGCCAGCGAACCGAAATATCCGCTGAGCGTGAACCCATTAAACGTTCTAGCAGTCCCGAGAGCAGAGAGGCTAAGCGCATTGGCATTCCCTCCCAACGATCCGGGTACGGCGGCCGCGATCTGATCGGGCGAAGTTATGCTGACTGACAGCGTTTGCGCCGCACCGGGGTTTGTATTATACGCAAAGAGGTCGGTCGCCGGAGTTGCTCCGTTCGCGTCGATTCCGTTGGCGAGTCCGGCGTTTACTTGATCCGCTACTCCCTTTGCCAGAGTATTCAAGTCCGCGATATAAGAAGGTATCGTGGTGTTTTGAACTTCGAGTTGACCCGCCAGCTTCCCTTGCGTCAGTTGGGCCCCGATATCCCGGCCCTGATTGTCGAGAACGGCAACCTGCGGACTCGAGAAATCGGCCTGAATGGGCAAGGCTTTGTCACCGATTACCAGAGGTGTTTGGCCCCCGATGTACACCGTTACTGAGCCATCCGGCTGCTGGAGCGCCGTGTAGTTCACGAACTTGGACAATTCTTCCAGGTTGCTATTTAACTGCGCATCGATTCCGGCATCGACAGTTCCTTTGTAGTCCTGCGGGTGGTCGGCGTTGATGTGGGCGATTGCGCCTGCCAGACGATTTATTTCGGCGACACTAGTGCGAACCTCGCCCGCCACCTGGCCGGAAGCTTGCAGCAGACCAGCCGACGTACTCTGAAAGGCCTGCGCGGTTTGAGTTGCCTTTTCAATCACGTTTTGCCGAGCGGTGGGGTCGTTGGGGTTCACACTCAGCTGCGAAAAGCTTTGGAAAAGCCCGTTGATCGCCGAAGCCGGGCCGGATCTTCCAGTCAAGTCGAAAAGATGCGACACTTGCGAGAGATCGGAGGTTTTCTGCTGAAAGGTCCCGAAAACCGACTGCTCGTTTCGGACATTTTGCTCGGCGAATGCGTTTCGCGAGCTCTGTACCGCTCCTAAGCTTACTCCCCCAGGGAGCCCTACCGTCAAATCAAAAGGCAGGGCGTCAAACACGGCCGTTTGTTTCACGTAACCGGGGGTGTTCGCATTCGTGACGTTGTTGCTGACTACGCCCAAGGCTTTCGAGTACACGCCCAGCGCGTTGCTCGTGTTCAGCAGAGATGTGAATAGATTACCCATGGAGTTCCAAGCGCGAAGGCATGTTTCCCTTGTGCTCCCTCATAGGCGTTCTTCCTTGGGAGCAATAGTTCATCTCGGCAGGTTCCGGCCCGGTGCCCAGCATACTTCCGTATCCTTCGTAGAACAGCCCTGCGGCACGCAACAATGCCGATGCCGTGGAAAGCTCCCCCCGAAGAGAGGTCATTTCAGTCCGAAGGAGGTGCACAGTGCATCCCGGGGCTTCTGCCCGAAGATTGGACTGAAGCCGATCCAGACAGCCGATCGCTTCCAGTAAAGGACCCGCGCATGAGGCTAGTGTCTCGGGCACCGGCGTCAGGAGTCGCTTTCGAACTTGCTCGATCTGGCGTCGGGCTTGCCTGGCAGCCCGCAGTTGCTCGTCCATTCTAAGCTCGGATGCTGGCTTGGATGATGCTTCCGCTTAATCGGTAAGCGTCAACCTGATAACTGCCGGAGGCTACCGACGCCGAAAGTTGGGTCAACCTACCCGCTTGGTGCGGAGAGTCCGTTTGGAGGGAACTCAAGGCGTTGCTCAAATTCGATAAAGAAACTTCATCGTCTTGTCCAGACCGGTTAGCCTTAGTCTTGGTGCTGAACCCAGTCGATGTCAGCTCTTGAGCTTTCCCTAATCCGGAAACTCCGCTACCGCTCGTGTCGTTTATTTTCATGGCAGATACGATCTTTTCAATCGCCTCAAGACCACATATCGGCGGACAGCGTTAGAATTTTAAGGGAATACGATGTTTTTTGAGTTGTAGTACCGGAATACTAGAAGTCAGGCAGGAACGCCAAAAAAGCGCCGAACGAGACCCCGCACATTGGAAGAAGCCGGCTTAGACGGCGGCGTCTGGGCCTGCGGGTTGACCTTCTCCCCATAGTAGCGAATGAGCAGATCAGGATCGTATCCAGAAGCCTCAGCATACTGTCGCAGGTAGTTTATGGCGAAGACTCCGCCCGGGATCTGCGTGAAGTCTTCCGACTCAATTGCCAGCAGATAACGCATGCAGATCTTTGTCTTTTCAGCAACTTGAGCGAGCGAGATTCCGCTCTTCTGACGTGCGCGCGGCAGGTCTAAGGTGCGTGATGCGTTCTTTTTGGCCGTTGCAGGCAAAATGTCAAATCCAGTTAATGAATCACCATAATACCCCATGGGAGTACTAAAGCAAACCGGACAAGAAGGAAACTTGCAATCTGGCATACAAAATCGGGGTCCAGAACGTCGATATGAGAGGATGACTCACCATGGCTCTGTGGTTGAACGAGGCCGATGTCCGCACGACTTTGCCGATGTCCGAGTTGATTCCCGCCATGGCGAACGCCTTGCGCGCCTACTCCTCCGGGTTGGTAAAGCAGCCAGTCAGAACGGTAATCGAGGTGGACTCCAAGCCATCCTTCTTTGCAACGATGCCAGCCCATGCACCGAAATTCCTGCGTTAGGCGCCAAGCTGGTGACTGTGTGCGGCGCAAATTCAGAACGCGGGCTCCCGTCCCATCTGGCTACGATCCTCCTCCTGGATCCCGAAACCGGAGCACTTTTGGCGATTGTCGATGGAAGGTACATAACGGAGGTTCGTACTGCGGCAGTTTCGGCGGTCGCTGCCGACCTTCTATCCCCAACCGATTCAAGGGTACTGGCCATTATCGGCTCAGGGGTACATGAGCAGCAGCTTACGGGCGGCGGAGAGCGCCGAGGAGGCAGTGCGGGGTGCCGATGTAGTCGTGCTTGCAACGGACTCGCCGGATCCGGTTATCCGAAGCTAGTGGGTGGCGGAGGACTCGTGCGTTATCTCGGTCGACGCTTGTCGGCCTAATCAACGCGAAATGGATCCTGAACTCGTTCATGGCTTTCTCGCCGATGTTATCAGAAATAGCGTCGGAATTGTGGCCTGTCGCGCTAATGCTTGTGACCGAAGATCTGCGGAATCAATTCCTCAAGGATGCTGTCAAAGGCGTGCCGAAGTTGCCAGGCGCGCTGATTCGCGATCCCTGGATTCAATGCATCGAAGCTCACTTGCCGCAGCTTCGCAGCCGCTGATTGATACGGCTTTTCACTGCCCTCTGGCCGCTCTAACAGGCGGAAAATGAGTTTGGCCGTATAGTCGTAGATTGCGGCGCAACCGATGTGCGAGCCAAGGTTGTAGATCGGTGCTCCGTGATGAATTGCCTTCGTGATGAGTGCATAGATCGCTTCGCCGAGGTTTCCGATGCTTTCGATCACGGCGAACAGATCGTTCAGCTCTTTCCGGGCGGCTGCGATGCTCTGACCGACAGGGTCGCGGAGGACGATTTTTTCGAACGCGATCTCCGTCTTCAACTGCTGGATCTCGCGCCCCAACTCCGCGCGCATCCCCGGTCGCCACGCGCGGCCGATCGCCAACTCTGCTTCCGCGAGTTCCTTCTCCAGCTTCGCCAGCTCGTCGTTTGAGTTGGAGCCGGGAGATGCTGTAATCTGCTTACGCAATTGAGCTAAGGCGGCTCCGAAATCGCCGGTGAAATCTATGCACCGCACGTTGGCCAGGGTCAACGGAACCCTTACGCCGGGTTCCGCCAAGAGAGGAATAATCGGCTTCTCGCACTGAGCTGCAAAATTCAGCTCGCTCCTGCATTTGGAGGTCGAACTCACGCTGCCTCGGCTCATCACGAACAGGAAACTCTCGCAGGATTCGATCGCCTGCTCGATTTGATCGTCGGAGCTTCGCCCTGCCTGTAGATCATGCGCGGCAACCCAAGTCTTGACCGCAGGCACGCCACCGCTCAACTGCAAAGTCAAATTCTGGACCAAGTCTGACGCGTCCTCCGTGGAGTAGCTAATGTAGTAATGGCCTGGCAAGGTTGCCGCGCGGGCTTTTCCATCTCCCGCTCCACGGGCGTCGGCTTCCTTGGCTTTCCGATGGTCCTGAAACGCACGTAGAACATCTTGCGCACTCCAGCGCGCCTTGGGATCCTTGGTAAGGCACCCATGCAAAATACTTCCAAACGGCTTGGCCAAGTCTGCCGGAATCGACGGCTGGTCCCGCAGAATCGCGTACATTAAAGTGCTTTCCTTCAATTTGCCGGGAAATGGTCCTTGTCCGGTCAGGACTTCGAGCAGCAGCACTCCCAGAGACCAAACGTCCCATGCCGTGGATACATTTCCGTCGAAGCTTTCAGGCGGCATGTATCGCGGAGTTCCAGTGACCCTTCCGGTGTGGTCCGTGGCACCGTCCCGAATCAACCCGAAATCAGATAGTTTCCAAGCATCGCCAACCCGCAGCACGTTGCCCGGTTTAAGATCGCGATGCACTCTTTGACGTTCATGCAAGTAGGCCAGCGCGAACGCCATCTGCTCGCCCAGTTCGGCCGCTTCAGCCGAAGGAAGCACGCCTCCTGCCAGTCGCGATTGCAAAGTTGTCTTGGCAAGTTCCATGACCAGATACAAGAGCTTCGTGCGCTCCAGAGTGGCGCTTCCGGCATGGAAGCACTCCACGATATGAGCGTGTCTTAGCGTGGCTGCGGCGATCAGTTCTTGCAGATCCCGCTCCGTCTGATCGGCGCTGGTGAGGATCAGTTTCAGAGCGACACTTTTACGAATGACAGTTTTTTCGATGATCTGATCGGCCAGGAATACGCCGCCGAATCCACCCGCTCCCAGTAAACTGTTCAGGCGGAAAGTATCCACCCACTGTCCCTCGAAATGTTTCCACCACGCGGCATCCACGATATGTCTCCAGTCATGAACGGACGAGACGTTGAAACCATCGCTACCGACAACACTGCGACTTAGCGACGTTTCCGACCAGTGTAACGCAGTGATAACTTCGAATGGCTCCGCGTGTGACTACGGCAGCGCTTCGTACACTACAAAAGCGAAGCGCTTTGAATCTGGCGACCAGGAATTGACATTGATAGTCCCTTGTCCGCCAAAGAATTTCAGCAGCACCTCCGGAGTATGAGATTCGATCCGCAAACCGGGCATAGGGATCATCCTGAGTTGCACCCCGTCCAGCTTGTCGTTGTGCCCGGCCGTGCCTTTCGGGAAAGAAAAGAACAACAGCCACTTGCCGTCCGGCGAGGGGTGTGGAAACCAATCCTCCATCTCATCATTCGTGACTCGCTCAGCCTTCGCGTCGTCTGGACCACCGCCGTCCGCTGGGATCCGCCAGATATCCCAATTGCCAGACCGGTCCGAATTGAAGTAAATCCACTTGCCATCGGGCGAATAGTCCGATCCGTCGTCATACCCCGCACTCGAAGTGAGTCGTTGTTCTTCCCCGCCTTCAGCCGCAACACGATAGATATCGAAATTGCCGTTGCGCTGCCCGATAAAGGAAAGAAACTTTCCGTCGGGGGACCAGCCGTGAAAATAACTTGGCGTTGCCGATACCACCATGCGCGGACTCGCGCCGTCGGCGGAAGCAATGTATACCTGCGATTGCCGCGAAGCGGGCGATGACGCCGAGATCGCAATGCGCTTCCCATCCGGCGAGAACCCATGGTCGTTATTACAACGCAACGACGGATCGAGGTTCAAGGGCTCCGGCACGGGCATGTCAGTGCCATTCACCGGGATGCGATAAAGGTGGCCACCCGAATTCGACAATAGGTACTTACCGTCCAGAGACCAGTTCGGGGCTTCGAAGATGGTATTGGCCTTATACAAGGTCCGGACCGACTTCGCCTGCAGATCGTAGATGGACACCTTGCTCCCATACCGAGCCCGCGCAGGCGAGGCAGGCAGAGTCTCCACCTTCACGTTTGAGAACACAGCCGTCTCGAGCACGTTGGCGTCGTGCGAGCAGACTGCCAGCCCGACATAGACAGGATCCTGCATCGTTACTGTGGCCGGACCGGAGGCCTTCAACTCCTCTCCAGGATTGCCCGCATATAGAGTGAATTGATCGGCGCGCCTCTCGATGCGGATTCGTACAGGGCCTTTCAGGTCCGACCGGACTTCCAGCGTAGCGGCGGACGCGCTCGGGCGATACTGAAGCGACGTGAGTCCGTCGCCATGCAGCGCGACATCCGCATAGGCCGATCCGGCATCCAGACTCTGGCGGATCATCAGCGCGGCCTTGCGATGGGCGACTGCGCCGGTGCCCTCAAAATGAACGTCGGCTGAAAACGCGACATTTCCGGATAACTTCTTCGATACGAAATAGAATGCGTCGGTAGCGGCCCAAATATTCGCGCCGCCACCTGTTACGCGATACTCTCCTGTGCCGCCGTCGTACTCCACCTTCCCCTTTTGAGGCGTGTCCCCAACATCGCCCGTAGACTCAAAAATCCCGGAATGCTCCGCAGCAAGCAAGGCCGCGGTACAAACGGCTAAGACCCGAACCGAATGTTTGAATGTCATAGAGAGAACTCCTGTCAAATTAATTGGGGTGCTCCGCGATGAATCGCAAGATGGCACGGGCGGTTGGATCGTTCTCCTTGTACACATTCACGATTTCCGAGATATGGTTCTCGCCGGGAATGTAAACAAGCTGAGAGGAAATTCCAGTCTTCCTGAGTGCGGCATCGAAGTCGCGGGCCTGCAAGGGCAGGGAAGGATAATCATTCTCACAGTAGGTGATTAGAAACGGCGGAGCGCCGCTCTTCACGCGCTGAATCGGGGAAGCCTTTACCGGGTCATCCTTGAAACCCGCGATTTGGCTTACGTCGTATACGCCGCTCAGTGGAAGAACGCCTTTCAAGTTCGGCCAGAATCGTTCATCGAGTCCCGCGTACGCCGCCAAGTGGCCCCCGGCTGAGTGGCCGCTCAGGTATAACTTCTTGGGATCGCCGCCATACTTGGCGATGTTGGCAATGATCCATTCCACGGCTGCCACCGCATCCTGAACTTGGGCCGGGTGCGCCGAACCAGGCATGAGCCGGTAGCTCGGGACCACCACTCCAATCCCTTCGCGGGCGAAACGATTGGCTAGCGCCGGATATTGCGACCGGTCCCCCGAACGCCATGAGCCGCCATGGATGAAGATCAGAACGGGAAAGTTGGTCTTCCCGCCGGGCAGGTAAATGTCAAGCTTGTGCTTGCCTTCGTCCGCTGCGGCCCCTTCGGTGTAGGAGATGTCTTTTTGAACCGTCACGCCCGGGGAGAGTTCGCGTGGTCCCAGCGTCATGGGAAACAACTCGGGCTTCTCAAGAAAGATCGGGTTCGCGTAGATCCAAGGCCGCTGTTCGCCGTCCACCGTTAGCCAAGCTTCCAAGCGGTACGCGCCCGGCTCAGTTGGAACGAAAGAGGCTTGGGAGCCTTCCGATTCGTTCACTGTCACGCCGTTATGGATGAAGCGGATAGTGGCCGCAATTGGCAGCTTGGCCGTCAGCCGCGTGTTCTTAAGCATGGGAACGCGATCCCCTATGTCATAAACGCCATTGTTATTGCCCGCCACAAACGCAAAGCCGGTGGGATCGCAAAGCCAGTCATGTGCAACGTATGCGTGGCCGGCTTTCAACGACTCGCGAATAGATTCGTCGGTCATCTCTCGCGCCAGAATGTGCGTGCTCACGTTGCGAAAACTAACTTCATAAGGGTCGAATGTTACGCCATTGTAGGTCTGATTCTTGTGAGCGTCGTTGGCAGCTATCCCGGTGAATGGGTGAGTGCTCGCTTCTTTGTCCCACTTGGCGAACAGCGACGGCCAGTAGTCCGTGCCAGCGGCGAAGACCTCGTCGGGATATTGCTTCTCTAATTTAGCGAGCTTCGCCCACTCGGCTGGGTTCTTCATGGCAGCGCGAAAGTACTCGTCGAACGCCTTCTCGTCCTTGGCGTCGGTATGCCGGTTATAGATCTCCATGCCGTTGAAACCAGCTCCGGTCGCATCGGGCGTCTCTTCCAAGTGCGAGAGAAACCGAAGTTCGTTGCCGGGTTTGGGATAGCGCAGCAAGTGGTCGTCCTCGGATCCGGGAATGAAGAGAACTCCGTTGCGCTCGCCGGACCACGTGTCCGCCTTTGGCCCACGATGGTCGCTGAACATGACCACGCGCACGCCCGCGAGCGTAGCGCCTTCCAGCACTTCGGCCCGGGTGCCTTTGGTATGCTCGGCGTCCTCGGCGTGAAGATGAAGTACGGCGCGATAATCGTTGTAAACGCCCAGATTGGGAAGTATCTTGCGATCTTGAGCAAACGCCAGCCGTGCTTGATGTACGGCTGCGAGATGAGATTCTTCCATTCGGACGAGCGTCGAATACTTGCGGCCCGGGCTGGGAGAATCGGCCAGCAAAAGGGTCGCCCCTAGAACAAGCCACACGCGGCTTATGTTAAATGACATGATTGCTCAATGAATCTCCGAATCGCACTGCTGTTTCCATTCATAACGCTTATTCCTGCGCCAGCACAGACCGTCTCACAAACGATCGACCAACTCGAAAACAAGACGGTCCTGCTGTTCACGCCTCATCCGGATGATGACACCTTCTGCTGCGCGGGGACGCTGGCGTTGCTGGCCAAGCGGCACAACGACATCCACATTATCATTTACACCAACGATGATAAAGGCTCTTACGATCCCGACATGACCAGCGAACGCCTGGCGCGGATCCGCATGGACGAAGAGGAGGAGGCCTGCCGCATTGTCGGGATTCCGAAGAAGAACATTCACTGGCTTCAATTTCACGATGGCATGCTGGAATACGCGAACCCGCTGGACCTGGTGGAACAGGTCACGAAGTTGATTCGCACTTACCGCCCCGCCCTGGTAATGACGATCGACCCCGGATCGGAAACCGTTCGCTGGCATAAGACGGATCATCGCATGGCTGCCAACAATACGGCCGACGCAATTCGGGCCGCCGAATGGCATCTATATTTTCCGAACCAGCGTTTGCACGACGGGCTGCAGCCGTGGACGGTGCCGCTGGAAGCCTATTACTACGTGACGCCAAAAGACGCGAACTACTGGGTGAATATCGACGAAGTGGTGGATATCAAGCTTGCCTCTGTAGCAGCTCACGTGAGCCAGTTCGAACCCGCAATTCGAAAATACCGGGCCGATTGGGATCCGAAGGATCTGGAGACGTTGAAACAGCACATGCGCGGGCGGGCCGTGAAGAGGGACGGACACTCCGTGGAGTCGTTTCGAGTCTCTGGGCAGTTCAATCAGCAGTAGCGCCAGCAGCCCAACCCTTCCCGGACTCGCTACAATAAGTTTTCATGCCTGATTTATTAGCAGGCAAGACCGCGCTTGTTCTCGGAGTCGCGAACAAGTGGAGTCTTGCTTACGCCATCGCCCAAGCTTTCACTCGAGAGGGGGCACACCTCGTCCTGACCTATCAAAGCGACCGTCAGAAACTCACCGTCGAGGAACTCGGCCATGACCTCAAAGCTCAAAAAGTACTTCCATGCGACGTGTCGCAGGACGAGCAACTCACAGACTTAACGGCCCAGTTGAAGGATCATGGCCGGCCTCTGGATGCCGTCGTCCATAGCATCGCCTTTGCGCAGCGTGAAGATCTGAGCCGCCCGTTTATTGAAGGCTCCCGCGAGGGCTTCAAGCTTGCATTGGACGTGAGCGCATATTCGCTGGTGGCCGTGGCACGCGCAACCGCAGGCCTGATGCCCGCAAAAGCAGAAGGCGGCGGCTCCATTGTCACTCTCAGCTATCTGGGAGCGGTACGCGTGGTCCAGAATTACAACGTGATGGGCGTAGCAAAAGCGGCGTTGGAATCCACAGTCCGGTACCTGGCAAGCGATCTCGGGCCGTCCAACATTCGGGTGAACGCCATTTCGGCTGGTGCAGTGAAGACTGCTTCGTTCCGCGGCATAAAGGACTCCTCCAAGCTTCTGGAAGGCACACAGGACATCTCTCCGCTTCGGCGCAATACCGATCCGGCTGAGGTTGCCGACACGGCGGTTTTTCTGGCGAGTCATTTGGGACGAGGCGTTACCGGGAACGTCATATATGTAGATGCTGGTTTTCAGATCATGGGACCCTCACTTGGTCATTAGCCCGTATGTTAATCTGACATGTACCGCCACGGAAATTCGCAGTAACTTCAAATTCTATCTATGATTACGGTCAAAGGCCTTACCAAGAGATACGCGCGCACAGTTGCCGTTGACAACGTTTCGTTCGAGGTCGCCAAGGGCCAGATTGTCGGTTTCTTAGGCCCGAACGGAGCTGGCAAAACCACGACGATGCGAGTGCTGACGTGCTTTCTGCCGCCCTCCGACGGAACCGTCAACGTCGCCGGATTCGATGTTGTGAAACAGCCGCTCGAAGTCAAAAGGCGGATCGGGTACCTGCCCGAAACTCCCCCGCTCTACCCGGAGATGGAGGTAGGCGACTATCTCGATTTTGTGGGAAAACTGAAAGGCATGTCCGGCCCGGAACTCAAGCGTCGCGTCGGCGAGGTTTGCGAACGTTGCGACATCGCCGATGTCCGAACCAAGCTGATCAGCAAGCTGTCGAAAGGCTACAGGCAGCGAGTCGGACTGGCTCAGGCCATCATTCACAATCCCGAGGTTTTGATTTTAGATGAGCCCACTTCCGGTCTCGATCCCAAGCAGATCACTCAGACTCGCGAACTGATCCAGAGTCTTGCGGCGGAACACACCATTATCCTGAGCACGCATATCTTGCCAGAAGTGGAGGCCACCTGTCAGCAGGTGCTCATCATCGCCAAAGGCAAGATAGTCGCTACGGACACGGTTGAAAACTTGGCGCATCGGGCGCGTGGCGTCGAGTCCATCCTGGTGGAAGTGGAGGGGCGCGACGGCCCTCTTGAGCGGTCAATTATTCAGGAGCGGCTAGAGAGAGTTGCCGGTGTCGGCCGGGTGTTGCCGCGCGACGGACGCGGGCCGGGTAAGATCTTCGACGTTGAGAGTTTGAAGGACCGATCCATACGCGCTGACTTGGCGCGGTGCATCGTCGAGGCGGGCTGGAACTTGAACGAACTGCGGCCTGCCGCGATGAGTCTGGAAGAAGTCTTCCTGCAACTCACCGGTTCCGAACCAGTGGCGACAACCGGAGTGCCAGGGCCCGGAGTTACTGAAGGAGTAACACAATGAGAAACATTTGGGTAATCTGCGAGAAGGAACTGCGCAGCTACTTTACCTCGCCGATCGCGTATCTGTTGCTCACAATTTACGCCTTCATTTTCGGCTACTTTTTCTGGAACATGCTTGGGTATTTCGTGATCATGGGAATGGAGTCGCAGATGCGCGGCCAGAGCATGCCGATGAACGTAAACGAGCAGGTGATCCGCCCTCTCCTGTCGAACGTCAATGTAATCGGATTATTTCTGATTCCCATCATCACCATGCGCCTGTTCGCCGAGGAGAAGCGCAGCGGGACTATCGAACTGCTGGCAACCTCGCCCGTGCGCGACATGGAAATCATTCTCGGCAAATGGTTCGCGGCGCTCCTGATGTACTGCTCGCTGCTGGCATTCACCGCAATCAACTTGATCTTTGTTTTCCACTACGGAAATCCAGATTGGAAACCGGTCGCAATCGGCTATCTGGGACTAATTTTGGAGGCGGGCGGACTGCTTGCCATCGGCACGTTCATCTCCACGACAACGAAGAATCAGATCATCGCGGCGGCGGTGACGTTTGCCGTATCGCTTACACTTTTCGTGCTGGATTGGTCGGCCGGATTCGAGACTGCCACCTGGGCGCAGGTGCTGGCATATCTCTCGATCACGCGCCACTTCGAATCCTTTGCCAAGGGATTGCTTGATTCCAAGGACGCCATTTACTATCTTTCCACCATCGTGCTGGGGCTATTCTTGACTGCCCGCTCGATGGAATCTCTGCGTTGGAGGTCGTAGTCCGAAGTGAATTCAGATTGGATGAAAGCAAGACAAAGCAAGTACGCGGCGTACGCGACTCTCTACATCATTATCTTTATTGCGATCCTGGTGGTAGTTAACTTTCTGGCAAATCGCTACAACAAGTCGTATGACACGACTTCGAATAAGCGCTTTAGCCTGTCGGACCAGACGCTCAAAATCCTGCACGATCTCAAGAACGACGTGAACATCACGTACTTCGACCGCCCTACCGCGTTTCCGGGCGCGAAGGATTTGCTTGACCGGTATTCAAATGCTTCGCCGAAGGTGCATGTGAAGTATGTCGACCTCTACAAGAACCCGGGCCTGGCGCGAGCGGCCGGGGTATCGCGCGAGGGCGCGGCGATGGTGGATATCGGTGCCAAGCACGAAGAAGCCAAGAGCTTCGACGAACAAGGTGTCAGCGGAGCCTTGATTCGAGATATGAAGGGCGGCGCGCGAACGGTTTGCAACATCGAGGGCAGCGGCGAACACCGCGTCGACGATACCGGCAAGAGCGGCTTTTCCAAACTAAAGGATTTGATGGGTCGGGATAACTACCAGTCGAAGAGCGTGAACCTGCTTCAGAGCGCTCAGATCCCGGCGGATTGCACGGTGATCACAATTGGCGGACCGACCGGCGACTACGTTCAGCCTGAAGTCGACGCGATCAAGAAGTACGTTGAGAACGGGGGGAGGGCTCTCATCATGCTTGACCCGCCACTCAAGATGGGGCGCACGGAAATTGCCGATAACGAGCCGCTGACGAGTTTGCTCGCGGGTTGGGGCGTTACCGTGGATAAGGATCTGATTCTCGATCTGAATCCGGTGGGGCAGATCATGGGCCTAGGCCCGCAGGTGCCGCTTGTGACCACGTACGAAAGTCACCCGATCGTGAATGAGTTAAAGGGGACTGCGACTGGCTTCCCGCTGGCCCGCTCGCTCTCGTTTAAGAACGGCGACAAAACAACCTTTGACAAGCTGCTCGGCTCTTCACAAAGCAGCTTCGCAACCACCAACCTGTCCTCGCCTGAAGTTCAGCCCGACGAGAAGAATGACAAGAAAGGCCCGCTAACCATCGCTGCCGCGGGATCTTATAACACCGGAAAGCCGAACAACCAGGGCCGTTTCGTGGTGGTGGGCAACTCCGGCTTCCTCGCCAACTCGTTCATCGGATTTAACGGCAATCGCGACTTGGCTCTAAATATGTTGAACTGGCTCTCGTCGGATGAGGATCTGATTTCCATTCGTCCGAAGGAGAACGAGGACCGCCGGATCAATCTCTCGCGTTCGCAAATGAGTTGGGTTCGTTTTGTCAGCCAGTTCGGGCTGCCTTTGGTGGTCGTCATCGCGGGCATCTTCGTCTGGTGGCGCAGGAGGTAGCGGATGAACAGCCGAGGTTTGACGATTGCCGCCGCGCTGCTGGCGCTGCTCGCGGGCGCTCTATGGTGGTCGAACAAGGACAAGGCGAAGGAAGTCACCAAGCCCTCGGCGGACGCTCCTCCCAAGATCCTGGCGCTGACCGACTCCGATGTTCGCAAGGTGGAGTTGAAGAAGCGAGGCGGCGACGATACCGTCGTGCAGAAGAATGGCAGCGGCAAATGGGAGATCGCATCGCCTAAGCCCTACGCTGCCGATCAGGATGCCGCAGGAAGCTTGGTTTCTTCCGCTGCAACAGTCACTTCGGATCGCCTGGTGGATGACAAGCCAACTGATGTGAAACAGTTTGGTCTCGATAACCCCAGCCTTGAAGTAGACATTACGGCGAAAAGCGGGAAGGTACAGAAAGTCCTGCTGGGCGATGACGCTCCGGGTGGCAGCAGCACGTATGCCAAGCTCGAGGGCGACCCTCGGGTGTTTACGGTTGCCAGCTTTACCAAGACGAGCCTGGACAAGACGAGCAAGGATCTGCGCGACAAGCGGCTACTGACGTTCGATCAGGATAAGTTGAGCCGGGTGGAAGTAGCGGTCAAGAAGAATGACATCGAGTTCGGACGCAGCAAGGATGAGTGGCAGATCCTGAAGCCGAAGCCGTTGCGCGCCGATGGCCTGCAGGTGGAAGAACTGGTTCGCAAGTTGAAGGACGCCAAGATGGACTTGGCGATTTCGGACGAGGACGCCAAGAAAGCTGCCGCCTCGTTTGCTTCGGGCACCCCGATTGGAACAGTGAAAGTCACGGACGCGTCCGGCACCCAGGAGTTGCAAATCCACAAGAAGGGCGATGACTTCTTTGGCAAATCGAGCGCGACTGAGGGGTTCTACAAACTTCCAGCGGATCTGGGTAATGCCGTCGATAAGTCGGTGGACGACTTCCGCAACAAGAAATTGTTGGACTTCGGATTTAACGAACCGAGCAAAGTGGAAATGCACGCGAACGGCAAGACCTACTCTTTCCAGAAGTCGGGCGAGAAGTGGCTTTCGAACGGGAAGGAGATGGACAGCACCAGCGTTCAATCGTTCCTAGACAAAGTGCGCGATTTGGCTGCAGCCAGGTTCGTGGATTCCGGTTTTACGGCACCCTCGATCGACCTCTCTGTTACATCTAACGGGGGCAAGCGCGTGGAAAAAGTGTTTATTGCCAAGGCGGGCGACAAGTATGTGGCCCAGCGCGAGAACGAGCCTTCGTTTTACGAGTTGGAGTCAAAGACGGTGGACGAGTTGTTGAAGGCGGCGGGAGACGTCAAACCGGCAGCGCCGCCCGCGAAGAAATGATTGGCCTCAACACCGATCTCTACGAGTTGACGATGGCGGCCGGTTATTTCGAATCCGGCAAGTCCAAACAGTCCGCCACGTTCGAACTTTTCTTCCGGCGCTTGCCCAAATATCGCAACTACGTGCTTTCCGCAGGGCTGGCGCAAGTAGTGGATTACTTGCTCTCTCTGCACTTTGAGGATGCGGAAATCCAATACCTGCGGATGTTGCCCCAATTCCGCGGAGTGTCCCCGGAGTTCTTCGATTATCTGCGAGCGTTTCGATTTACCGGCGACCTCTTCGCCGCGCCGGAAGGCACGCCCATCTTCGCGGGCGAGCCGTTTCTCACGGTGCGTGCCCCGTTGATCGAAGCTCAAATTCCAGAGACTTATCTCCTCGCCATGATTGGCTTTCAGTCTCTGATCGCCACCAAAGCCTCGCGCATTTGCGAAGTTGCTGGCCGGCGCTCGGTAGTCGAGTTTGGCACGCGGCGGGCGCATTCTCCCGAAGCGGGCGTGCTGGCGGGACGGGCCGCCTACGTGGGCGGCTGCATCGGCAGCAGCAACGCCGAGACGGGCTTTCGCTACGGAATTCCGGTATACGGGACGGCGGCCCACTCTTGGATACAATCTTTCCCAACGGAGCGCGAGGCGTTCGAACGGCTCCAGACTATGCTGGGTCCAGCGACCGTGTACCTGATCGACACCTACGAGACGATCTCCGGAGCAAAGCTCGCCGCTTCGCTGGGCAAGCCGCTATGGGGTGTGCGTCTTGATAGCGGCAACCTCGTGGAATTGGCGCGCTCGGTTCGAAAGATTCTGGACGATGCAGGCTTGCAGGATGCCAAGATCATGGCTACCAGCGATCTAAACGAGTACAAGATACTGGAATTTGCCGCAGTGGATACACCCATTGATGCATTTGGCGTTGGTACTGATCTTGCCACTTCATACGACTCACCGAGTCTGGGAGTGGTTTATAAGATGGTGGAGCTGGATGGGCGCTACACGGCGAAATTCAGCGAGGACAAGCATACGATGCCGGGGTCGAAGCAGGTCTTCCGCTTTTCCGATCACGATGTCGTGGCCTGTTCCTGGGAGTGCATCGGCTGCGGACCTGACGGGCAGGAAGCGCCTCGTGCCCTCTTGCAGCCTGTAATCTTGAACGGGGAATTAGTGGAGCGTCCTATGCGAACCGCCACGGAAGCGAGGACGCACGCTGGGGAATGCCTGAAACTTCTTCCCACCGCTTCGCGCAGTCTGTTCGAGACGGACATGCATTATCCGGTTACGTATAGCGACGAATTGCAGGGGCTGCTCGCGAGAGCGCAGGATGAAAACAATCTTCTTCGACGTTGATACGCAGATTGATTTTTTGTATCCGGCAGGTGCGCTGTATGTGCCTGGTGCCGAGTCCATAGTTCCGGTAGTCGCGCGGCTCAATCATGCGGCAGACACGCTCATCTCCACCGTTGACGCGCATTCGGAGGACGATCCCGAGTTTCGGATCTATCCGCCGCATTGCGTGGCGGGGACGCTGGGGCAGCGTAAGCCGGCCGCCACGCTGGTGGGACAGATCATGCTTGAGAAGCAGACTCTGGATTGTTTTGCCTGCGCCCAATTGCCTGCTTTACTCCAGTCTCTTAACGCGGATCGCTATGTCGTGTACGGGGTAGTGACCGAGATTTGCGTGAAGTTCGCCGCGATGGGTTTGCTGAAGACGGGTCGGCGCGTCGAGATAGTAACGGATGCCGTGAAGGCGTTGGATGAAGCGGCTGCGGGAAAAATTCTTGCAGAGTTCCAGGCCGCAGGCGCGTTCCTGACGCGGGCCGGGAATTTTATTTAGCCGACAAACGAGGTGACGCTTCGTTGCGATGCAACGTTAGCTGAATTTTACAGCAATCCAAGTGGCTGCTTCCGAGCGAGACAAGATCGTAGCGGCTCAGGGAAGTCATGTCATGCGTGTTCTCATCGACGAATGCGTCAATGCACGCGTCAGAGACGTATTTCCCAACCATGAGATTCAGAGTGTTCAAGAGATGGGCTGGCATCATGAATGGTAAGCTGGTGGCCCAGGCGCAGCAGAGCTTCGCAAAATATCCGTGACTTGGTCTTGTGGTCGTTGTTCCGGACCATCCCAACCCCCTTTCATTAGACGGTCATATGGAGTAGACTGGATGGCGAATGGCGAGAATACTCAAGCCCGACGGAGACATGCTGCAAGGCACCCTCGATATGCTGGTGCTCCAGACCCTCGTGCTCGGCCCGGCCCACGGGCACTTCATCGCCCACGCCATCGAGAGGCGCTCGGACGACATCCTGCAAGTGGAACACGGCTCGCTCTATCCGGCTCTATACCGGCTTGAGGACCGCGGCTGGATCGCTTCCTCTTGGGGCGCTTCGGAAAATAATCGAAAAGCCAGATACTATCGCCTGACCCCGGCCGGACGCAAGCGGCTAGCGGTCGAGACCACTCGGTGGGAGCGTCTGGTGAGCGGCATCGGTCGCATCCTGCGTCCGGCAACCGAGTAGATCATGAGTTGGCTTCGCTTTTTCAGACGTGAGGAGCGGGACGCGGAGAGCGTGCGCGACCTGCAGTTTTACCTCGATACCGAAACCGAGGACAACATCGCGCGCGGAATGTCGCCCGAAGAAGCCCGCGCGTCTGCCTGGAGAAAGCTGGGCAACACCAGTGCGATCCGTGAGGAGATCTATCTTATGAGCACGTTTGCATTTGTCGAGACCATCTGGAAAGACCTGCTGTACGCGTTGCGAACCATGCGTAAGAATCCAGCCTTCGCGGCCACAGCTATCCTCACGCTCGCCTTGGGCATCGGCGGCAACACGGTTCTGTTCACCGTAATTCGCGCCGTGTTGTTGAAACCGCTCGAGTACGGCGACCCGGACCGGCTTGTCTACCTCACGCTCGATAATCCAAAGCTAAACCTCAAGGGAAAATCTTTCTCGCTGTTGCGATTAGACGAGACCAGAGCCACGGTTCAGTCCTTCAGCGGAGTTGGAGCGTTTCTCAAAAATCCAGAGAGCGTAACGATCTCCGGGGGCGGCGACCCTGAATCTCTACAACAGGCTCGCGTTTCGGCCAACTTTCTGGAGGTGCTGGGCGTCCAGCCGCTGCGAGGCCGCGGTTTCCTTGCTGAAGAAGACACGCCAGGAGGCGCACCGGCAGCGATGATCAGCGCCGATTTCTGGAGGCGGCGCTTCGGCGGCGATCCTCAGGTGGTCGGCACTCCAGTAACGCTTGATTCCACACCCCACACGGTCATCGGAGTGCTTCCGTCGGGGTTTGCATTTCCCTTTGCCGGCGTAGACGTCTGGGTTACAAAGCCGTCACATTGGTCCGGGCTCCCGGCTCGGTTCTGGAGCGGGTCCACACCCTTAAACCTATATGCGCGGTTGAAGCCTCACGTGAGCCTGGAGCAGGCACGGGCGGAGATGGACGTCTTGCAGCGGCAATACGCTCGAGCGCATCCCGAGCGCGTCGATTCCAAGCCGGGAGTGTCGGTGCTGGTGACGTGGCTGAAGGAGCAAGTGGTGGCGAACGTGGGTCCGATGCTATGGATGCTGTTTGGAGCGGTTGGCTTCGTTTTGCTAATTGCGTGCGCCAACGTGGCCAGTCTGTTATTAGCGCGGGGAAGCTCTCGCTCCCGTGAATTTGCTCTGCGGTCGGCGCTCGGCGCGGCTCGCGGCCGCTTGATCGGTCAACTGCTCGCGGAGAGTCTGGCGTTGGCAGCGGCTGGCGGAATACTGGGAGTGCTGCTCGCTTCTTGGAGCCTCAGAGCGATCCCGCACATAGACGCTCTCCATCTCCCGCGCTCCGGCGAGATCCATTTGGATCTTGTGGTGCTCGGATTCACGGTGGCGCTCTCCATCGCGACGGGTGTTTTGTTTGGGCTGTTCCCCTCTTTGCAAGTCTCCCGGCCGGACCTTGTGGATGTGCTCAGGGAGAGCGGGACGGGCGCGGGCCGGGAATCCTCGGGACGCCGAGGACGCTTAGGATTCAGCCTGCGCAGTCTGCTTGTGGTGGGTCAGGTGGCGCTATCCCTCGTCCTGCTGATTGGCGCGGGGCTCCTCATGAAGAGCTTCGTGCGGCTCAACAGCGTCGACCCGGGCTTTCATCCGACCAATGTTCTGACCATGAAAATCGCCCTCTCTCCATCTCGCTACGACACGGACCGGAAGAAGGCCGCCTTCTTCGGCGAGCTGGCGCGGCGGGCCGAGGCTGTGCCCGGGGTGCGATCCGCGACCATCGCACTGTCGCTCCCGACAACGACATCGCTGAACACGAACGTCGGGGTCGAAGGACAGCCTCCCGTGGAACCCGTCGATCAGCCGATAGCTCAACTGCAGAGCATCACCCCCGGCTACTTCCGTACACTGGGTATCTCCTTACTGCGAGGCCGCGAATTTCACGAAGCCGATAATAGTCCTGGAGCGCCTCCCGTAATGATCGTCAACGAGAGCTTTGCGCGTCGCTTCTGGCCAAATTTTCCCGATGGACGGAATCCGGTTGGGCAACACGTGGGGGAGGGTTTGGACAAACTGAAGTCGGCCGAGATTGTCGGAATCGTTGCTGACGTGCGCGAGGCAGGTCTCGCCTCCGCTGCCGGGCTTGAATTCTACGTTCCGTGCGTCCTGCATGCGCCGCAAGTAGCGTACCTCGCTATTCGAAGCGAGGGCGATCCGCTGCGCTTTGCGGGAGCGATCCGGAGCCAGGTGCTGGCGATTGATCGCGATCAATCCGTGGCGGACATCAAATCCATGCAGGACGTACTGGAGACGACCGTTGGGCAACGCCGGTTGACTATGTTGCTGCTGGCGGCATTCGCGGGGGTTGCGGTGCTGCTCGCTTTGATTGGCATCTACAGCGTGATCGCGTATCAGGTGGCGCAGCGAACCCACGAGGTCGGCATTCGACGAGCTTTGGGAGCGGAAAGCGGGGATATTTTACGCCTCGTTTTGGGGCAGGGGCTAATGCTGGCGTTGATCGGTGTTGCGGTGGGCGTACTCGGAGCGTTCGCCCTTGGCCGCCTGGTGGAGGGCTTGCTGTTCCAGGTAAAGGCCAGTGACCCGGGAACCTTCGGGGTGATTGCGGTGCTGTTTTTGGCCGTGGCGTTGCTGGCCAGCTTGATTCCGGCACAGCGCGCGGCGCGCATCGATCCAATGTCGGCGCTGCGCCAGTAGCCTGCGAGACAATGGTTCTGCATGAGCCACCCCACCTCCGCACTCGCCTTGGCATTCGTGATTGCCGCGGTGCCTGCGTTTCCTCAAGCACCCCAGCCGCCAGCTCAAGTTTCCTTGCGTGAACTCAGCCTTTCGCTGGAGCAGCTTTCCAATCGAGTCGGCGGGTCCGTGGTTCAGATCTTCTCCACAGGATATGCGGCCGCGGAAGAGACCGACGCTACCAATACCAGTTTGCTTTCAAGGCAGAAGAGCACCGGTTCTGGCGTGCTGCTTTCCGCCGACGGCTACATCGTCACGAACTCGCACGTGGTGAACGGAGCGCGCCGGATCGAGGTGCGGCTGCCCGCTGCTCGCATAGAGATCTCGGGACGGCATTCGATTGTAAAGCCCGGCGGACGCATGCTGGAAGCAAAACTGATCGGCATGGATAGGGCCAGCGACCTGGCCGTAATCAAGGTGGACGGGTCCGCTCTCCCGCATCTTACCTTTGGAGATTCCGACGATCTGCGGCAAGGCGAACTTGTCATGGCATTCGGAAATCCTCTGGGCCTGGAAGGTTCAGTTAGCATGGGGATCGTCAGCTCCACCGCCCGGCAGATCCGCCCCGACGACCCCATGATTTACGTTCAGACGGATGCTCCCATCAACCCGGGCAACAGCGGCGGACCGCTGGTCGATTCAGATGGCCGCGTGATGGGCATAAACACCTTTATCTTGTCGCAATCAGGCGGCAGCGAGGGCATTGGATTCGCGATCCCGAGCAACATCGTGCGCAACGTCTATCAGCAGATCGTGAAAGAGGGCCACGTTCATCGGGGACAGATCGGGCTTCATGTGCAAACCATCACGCCCGCTCTCTCGACTGGGTTGGAATTGTCGCAAGACTGGGGCGTGCTCGTTTCAGATGTCACTCCCGAGGGGCCGTCAGACGCGGCAGGCGTTAAGATCGGCGACATCGTTGTGAGCCTGGATGGAAAGGCAATAGAGAATGCGCGTCAGTTGGAGGTGAACGTTTACCGTTACGCCGCAAAGGAAAAAATCCGCTTGGAGTTGCTGCGCAATCGGGAGAAGCTCACCATCGAAGTCCCCGTGGCTGAGGGTCCGCACGATCCGGAGCGTTTCGCCGACATGGTGACTCCGGAGGCCAACCTCGTTCAGCGCTTGGGGATCTTGTGCATCGCAATCGATAAGAAGCTGGCTGAAATGCTGCCTAACCTGCGCAATTCCTATGGTCTGGTGGTTGCTGCTGGGGGTGCGAGGGACCTCACCACGGGAACCGGGCTTGAGGTTGGCGATGTCATCTATTCTTTGAACGGCACGCCCCTGACGACGGTGGAAGCGCTGCGCAATAAGCTGGCCAGTTTCAAGCCAGGGGTTGCGCCGGTATTTCAGATCGAGCGTTCGGGACAGCTCGCTTATGTGGCTATCGAACTAGAGTAAGCCTCAGCGTACCCTCTAGAGACACCTTGACCTTCTACCTATCATAGAGTATGCTGAATGGTAGAAGCTTGAGGCATACATGTCATCTCCTCGTTTTCCCATTCCGCAAGGCACGCTCGATATGCTCATTCTCCAGATTCTCTCGCTCGAACCCGCGCACGGCTACGGCATCGCTCAGCGGCTGGAGCAGATATCGCAGTCTGTCGTTCATGTAAACCAGGGCTCTCTGTATCCCGCCCTCCACAGACTGGAACAGAGAGAATGGCTAAAGGCCGAATGGAAGCAATCGGAAACAGGGCGCGAGGCTAAGTTCTATTCCCTGACTCGTTCCGGACGAAAACAACTCGCCGTTGAGAAAGATAGCTGGGCGCGACTTACGGGTGCGGTCCAGTTGATTTTTAAAGAGGGCGACCAGTAATGAAACAGCTACTAAACTGGTTCCGGCGCGGTAAGTTGGAGAGCGGCTTGGACCGTGAGTTGCGCTATCACATCGACCGCCGCGTCAGCGATCTGGTGCAATCCGGTCTAACGGAGCGGGAAGCGCTGAGGCAGGCCACGCTGGAACTTGGCGGCCTCACGCAGGTCCGGGAGGAAGTGCGCGACGTTTGGCTGACTCGATGGCTGCGGGATTTCGCGTATGATCTCCGCTTTTCTGCACGATCTTTTCTCCGCAGTCCGTCGTTTACTGCTGCCGCACTGCTTTCGTTCGCACTCGGAATCGGAGCAACCACGGCCATCTACTCTCTGGTCGATCAAGTGCTCCTGCACACTCTTCCGGTCCGCGAACCCGAACGCCTTGTCCTCATCGATTGGAAGGGAGATCAAGCAGCTAACGGATTCGGCAGTTGGAATCTCATGTCGTACCCGATCTGCCGCGACCTTCAACAACAGGACCGGCTTTTCGAAGGGGTGCTCTGCCGTGCCGCCACGACTGTGAACCTATCGACCGGGGGAGAGCACAAACCGACAGCGGCGGAAATAGTCTCGGGCAGCTACTTTTCGGTGCTCGGCGTGAGCCCGGCGCTGGGAAGGGTCTTGGGGAGCGACGATGACCGGACGCCCGGCGCGAATCCAGTGGTTGTGCTCTCCTACGATTTCTGGAAGACGCAGCTCGCGAGCGCTCCGGATGTGGTGGGCCGCAAGGTGCTGGTCAACCAACACCCGATGACGGTGATTGGTGTCGCCGCTCCGACGTTTCGGGGCGTCGACGTTGGCGAAGTTCCGGCGCTCTGGATTCCCACAGCTATGTCGGCTCAGGCCATTCCCGGCTTCAATGGTTTATGGGACCGGCGCACTCGCTGGATGCAGGTGCTGGGACGCCTGAGGCCGGACGTTACGTTGGCGGAGGCTCAGGCTGGGGTGCAACCCTGGTTCAAAGCGATGCTGGAGGAGGACACGCGTCGCGCAGGCTTCCCCAGAATAACCGCGCAGCGCTTACGGCGGTTTCTTGGCTCCACAATCGAACTCGCTCCGGCGCCGCAGGGCCATTCCGGTCTGCGGCGCAGGCTGTCGCAGCCACTCTGGGTCCTCCTCGCAGCAACGGCGGTATTGCTGGGTCTGGCGTGCTTGAATGTCGCCGGTCTGTTGGTGGCGCGCGGGTCGGCTCGCGACCGCGAGATCAGCACGCGTTTGGCCTTAGGTGCTTCGCGTGGGCGGATCGGCCGGCAGTTCCTCGCCGATAGTGTCCTTCTCGCCCTTGCCGGTGGCTCCCTCGGGGCTGCGCTAGCTCCGCTGGCCATGCGGACTCTTATCGCATTCCTGCCTCGCGACGCTGCGGCGAACGCCCTGCAATCCACCGTCGACTCGCGCCTGCTGCTTTTCGCGTTTCTAGTGAGTATGGCTGCGGGTGTCGTTAGCGGTTTTGCGCCAGCCCTGCAAGCCGGCCGTGGTTCGCTGATCACTTCGCTGAAGGAGCGAGGAGGCACAGTTCTTGGCGGCGTCCGCCTGCGAAAGGCCATCGTGACGCTTCAGATCGCATTCACGTTGATCCTCGTTACCGGAGCCGCGTTGTTTGTGCGAACTCTCAACGGACTGATTGCGAAAGGACCTGGATTCGCCACATCCAGCCTGGTATCGTTCGGCATCGATCCGCTCCGAAACGGCTACTCTCCGTCGGCAGCAAGCCAACTGATTCGCCGTATCCATGATGAAATACGTTCCTCGTCGAGCACCCAGACATCTGCCCTGGTGGGTTTCCAGTTGTTGACCGGCGGAAGCTGGAACAACCCAATGACGATTCAGACCAACGAACGAGTCACCACAGATCGCGATGTGAATCTCAATGCGATCAGTCCCGGATTCTTCGCAACCCTCGGAGCCAGAATAGTCGCCGGGCGAGACTTTGACGAGCGCGATTCCCGCCCGGTGGGCCAGCAAGGGGAGAGATCGGCGATCGTTAACGAGAGCTTCGTCAAGCGATACCTAGCCGGTCGAAACCCTCTCGGTGCGCGCATCTGCCAAGGCTCCGGGCCTGATGCCAAGCCGAACATCGAAATCGTCGGCGTCGTGGCGGACTTCAGCTATCGCGGCCTGCGTGAAGAGTCGGAGCAAGCTTACTTCTCAATTTTTGAGGGCGCAGGCACTGGCGGCAGCTTCTACGTAAGGGTTCGAGGAACGCCCGAAGCAGCCTTTCATTCGATTCGAACCGTTATTCACAACGCCGATCCGGCATTGCCGATCACCTACTTCCGCACATTGGATGAACAGGTCAACCGGTCATTGAATACCGAGCGCATGTTGGCCACGCTGTCAGTGGGCTTCGGCACACTTGCGCTTTTGCTCTCGCTCGTTGGCCTGTACGGCGTCATGTCCTTTGTGGTTACGCAACGCACGCGCGAGATCGGCATACGGCTGGCCCTGGGGGCCGCGCGCTCTTCCACTTTATGGCTTGTGCTCCGAGACGCGCTGATGATGATCACCGTGGGGATAGTCATCGCGCTGCCATGTATTTGGGCGCTGGGCCGCCTCGTCGAGTCGCAGCTATACGATGTGAAACCTACAGACCCAACTACGATCGCCGCTGCGACTTTGATTCTATGCTCAACGGCCCTGGGTGCGGCGCTCATTCCCGCACACCGCGCCTCTACGGTGAACCCAATTGACGCCTTGCGATGCGAGTAGCGCGGAGGCTAAATTGGCGTGCCAGGGACATTCGGAGGATCATCCGGTTCCGGCACGGGACTCGGGACTGGCTTGGGAACTGTACTCATAACTCCTCGAACCTCTTATTCAAAATCGGATACTCCTTCCAATCCTTGTAGTCGAAATGCCACCATTCCGATTCGTAAACCTGGAAGCCCTCGTCCTCCATGATGCGACGCAAAAGATCTCGATGCCAACGCTGCACCGACGTGCCGCCCTGATATTTCGGGTAAGACCTCTCTGACATCTCATCGTATCCGCCCGTCATCCGAATCGGTGCTCCGCTCGCCAAATCATACAACGTCAGATCCACTGCGCAGCCTCGATTATGGCGCGAGCCTTTTGCAGGATCGGCCACGAACTCGTGCTTATCGGAAGGCGTGCCGTCCCAGAACATCTTGGTCAGATACCATGGCCGATAAGCATCGTGGATCATCAACCCGTAACCGAGCGGCTTCAGCTTCTCATGAGCGCGAAGCAACGCTTCCGCCGCAGGACGCTGCAGGAATGCCCGCGCCTGCGTGTAGAATGCCGTGCTCATGAAATTGTTCGTGGATGCGTAGCGGATATCGAGCTTGAGGCTCGGACTCAGCTTCGCGATCTCCACCAAATCCGGCGAACGAAAACTGCCTGATTCCACCGGAGGTTGAGCGGACCGCGCCTCCTTCAGCAACTTCGAGACTGGGCGAACCGGCTCGATCCGGAACGTCGCCCCCGGGGCGGCCGGATCGGGCCTGCGCGGAAACAGAACTCCGCCGATCCGAACTCCGGTGACGATTCCCGCAGCATCGCGCTGGAACACGGCCTGCTCTCCTGCGTAAAGACCAGAATCGGGATAGCTAAAAACATCGGGCGCAATCGGAGTCAGCGGGTCGAAAAAGAACCACTCGATTAATGAGGTAAGCTTGCCGTCCCGCTCGTGAATGTAGAGCGTGTTGTAATCCCACCCGTATTCCCCAATCAGCGGAACCCAAGCCGCTGGCGCGGACGCTGGTGGGGCGCTCGATTGGATCCGGCGAGGTTCCTGCATATAGCGCAACGCTTGGCTGGCGATCCGATCAACACTGGCATTCGCCCCGTCTTTGTTCGCGATCACGATAGCCGCCAACCGCTGCTCGGGAAGCATCTGAAGTGCGGTGGCAAAGCCATAAATCGCTCCGCCATGCCCCACCATCCGGGGACCTTCCAGCTTTCCGATTCTGAAGCCGAGGCCATAATCGGAACCGTACTGTGGGACCCACATTTGTTCGAGAGTGCCGGGCTTCAGCAACGGGTCGCCCTTTGCAAGAAGCGCCATCGCAAAGCGCGCCAGGTCCCCGGTGGTTGAATATATACTGCCCGCCGGAGACATGCCCAATGCAAACGTTGGTGCTGGAAACGTGCGACCGTCCAAGGTAGACATCCACGCCTTGGCGGCAGATCGCGGTTCGAACGTGCTCTGGGTCATTGACAAAGGATCCAGAACCATGTTCTTGACGCAGGTCTGAAATGGCTCTTTGCGGACTTGCTCCACTACATAACCAGCGACCGCGATGCCAGCGTTCGAATACTTGGTTCGCTCGCCAGGAGGATAGACCAACTCGGTATCGTTGAGGCTCAGGACAGTTTGCCTCAGGGTCGGACTGGTAGCGTCGAAATAGTTGCCGACCGGCGGCTCACGTACGAGCCCGGACCGATGCGTCATCAGTTGGCGAAGTGTCACCCGTTTGTTGAATTCGGGGATGTAACGCGTCACTGACGCATCGAGATCCAGTTGACCACGCTCAACCAATTGCATGATTGCGATGTCGGTAAACAGTTTGGAGACCGACCCTACGCGGTAAACCGTCCCTGCGGGGGTGTTAAAGTCCTTCGACCACAGGATGCGATCCCGGTCCACCAGTGCGATCGAAAGAGCCTGGATATTATTAGATGCCATTTCCCCGCGGACCAAATCGTCGAGCCGAGTCGCGAGTTCGAGAACCTGCCCGGAGGCGCTGCTCAAAGCCAGGATTACGATCGCTAGTCTCATGGCAACAGCTGCTCCAAGTGATGCTGCATGTGATGGAGATAGTCTTCCATCAGCGCCTCCAAGCTCATAGCAGGCGCGCCTTCGATGAAGCACGGGACGGCATACTGTTCCTGCGGCGTATGCCCAACTACTCTTATGATTAGCTGATTCAGCACCGACCACCAGTTCACCAGATCGGTCCAGGGAACACACTCATAATGGTGGCTACGCACCCATCCTTCCTGGTCGTACGAGGGGCCATGGTACTCATTTTGAAGCGAGGCCCGGACGAAGCGAACATGATTATTGGCGGCGGAATCGATCAGATGTCCGAGTAGCTGTTTCCTGGTCCAACCTCCCGAGTGATAGGGAAGATCACTATCATCTTCCGAGATGGCGCGCAGCCGGACTTCGGCTTCCGCGATCTGTTTACAGAACCTGTCGTGCAGGCGCATCATTCACCGACCAGTAGATAGAATTAAACAATAACGGCAGGGTTGCGTGAGTTTGAGCCCGATGCTGCGGGCGCAGACCGAACAGCACCATCTTTCCCGGATTCATCTCGATGGATACGACAGCAGCCCTACCCGCCATCAGGTCTTCTCCTCGCAGCCAGCCCGACGCCACAACGTTGGTATTCGGATATCGCGCCACGACGCTCGCCTTCTGCGACGAAAAGCCTTCCACCAGCTGGAAAAATGGCGAGTTGTTATAAAACCCGTACGTGGAGGACGCGATGCCGTGAGCTAATGGGTGAGCCGGATCCACCTCAATGTTCAGAATGGTCCCAGGTGCGAAGTGCTGCTCGCGGGTCGACGCTTTCTTTAGATCGCGTACTGGAATCGGGAACTTTTCGATGAGCAGTCCGGTGCTGTCGCCGAGGGCGATCACGGTGCCACCCTGCGCCAGGAAGTCCTTAATCGCCTGCAGTCCCTTGTCGCCGATGCCGCCCCGATACTCGGGCCGGACGGACTTGAAATCGAGTCCTTCCAGCGTCTCTTTAGGTTTCTGGTCAGGCAAGATAAGCGCGTCGTACTTGGCTCGTAGACCGCCAGCCTGCAGGTCCGCGTTGTGGACATTCGAGTAGGTGAAGCCGTAGTTGTCGAACACCCAACGGGTCCAACCCTCGTCCATGTTTGACGTCCAGGGCTGGTAAAGAGCCACCCGCGGGACCCGTGCGACTATCAGGTCGGCTGGGTCCCGGGGCGGGGAGGAGTTGGCTTTGGTTTTTCTTATGGGGGCAGTGTCGTTGCCGGTCAGCACGAATCCCTCGGCCAACCCGGCCACTTTCGCTGCAGGCACGCCGGTCACGAACACTCGGCTCCGCGCGAATTCCAGACGAGCACCTTCCTTCAGCAGTCGATTCAGGAAGACGGCTTCGGGGGCTCCGCGATAGCTGAAAGAAAAACTCTCGGCCGTGGAGCGATCGATCGCCAGTTCGGGCCTGACGGGGTCTGCTATTGAGTCCAGCTTGAGATCGGCGGGCAGCGGCTGAGCGGCCATCGCGGTTTTTACGCCCATCTGCATTCCGAGCGACCAGCCGGAAACGTCGTAGGGCGCTTCCGCCAGCCCGTTCGTCCCGCGGCGCACTTCAGGATAATACTGGCGCTCCAGCATGTCCTTTGCGTAGCGGGCGAACACCTGATTCATGGGAATTACAAAGGTTCCTGGGGCATAATTCTTGCCGTCGGCTACGAAAGCCGCATGAGAGCGACCGATTTCGACTCCCCCCATGCGTAGGCGATTTGCGAGATCAATCGCTTCGTTCGCATCCTGCTGGTCTTCATTGGAAGCTGAGATCAGGATCGCGAAGGTTTTGTCTTTGCCCGCGATCTCGCCCTTCTGGCCTGCCTCGACGGTGGCGCGGTTTACTTCATAGATCTGCCGAAGCAGTTGCTCGCGCTCGTTCGCGGCGGTCAGCAGTAGCGCTTCGGTGGCGATCAACTCATAATCGACAATGTCGCGCAAGGACCATTTGCCTCCCATCCAAGGCCGCGGATACTCGGTTCGAGGAGTAACATCTCGAGGCGCGGCGAGCGGTTCCTCAGGATGCTCCATCATGCGGCGCCGTTCAGCTAGAAATTCGTCAGGCGACGGGGGAGGCGCAGGCTTCGCTGGATTGGCCGGATCGTAGGTAGCGCGCTTCTGCTCGAGGGGGCTGGCGATACGGGCGCTCGCCACTTCGGTCAGCAGGCCGACCTGGTTGTGCCACCACCCGGACCATGCCATCGCGCCCTGCCAGAAGTTAGTATACGTGGCGTTGTAGATGATGCCTTCCTTCCCGGCTGCTTCGAGCGCCGCTCCTTGTGCCTGGCCGTAAATTCCGTTAAGACGGTAGATCAGAGGATGGACGTTGGGATTAATGGGATCCGTTGCGGGCATGACGAAGATGCGCGATCCTGCGCTCCCTTGCTGGTGCTCATCGAGCCAGATCGATGGGAACCAGTCGTGCCACAACAGGCCGGCAGTCATCTGGCTTTCCTTTTGAGTGAACATGTACATGTCGCGATTGTTGTCGTGGCCGATGTAGGGATGATACGGCCATGGCAAAGGACTGGCTTCGAATGGGGTGCCGACATTCTTGTTGTACCAATCGGTGATCATGATTTGACCGTCCGGGTTGAGACTCGGGACGAGCAATAGAATCGTGTTTGCGAGTATTTTCTGCGTCTGCGAGTCGTTGGCCGTCGCCAGATGGTGAACATACTCGAGCACCATTTGGGACGATCCGATCTCGGTTGCATGCACGTTGCAGGTGATGGCCACCACCGACTTTCCATCGCGGAAGATGTCATCGCGCTCGGCGTCCGTGGGTGCGCCGCCTTGAAAGTACAGCTTGCGCTGAAGGGCCTTGTACCGATCGATATCTTTCAACGTTTCAGGCGCGGTGATCTCAAGCACGACGAAGCGGTTCCCGCTGGTGCTCTTGCCAAGATCGCGGACCCGGACTCGGTCCGAGTGTGCGGCAACGGTGTCGAAGTACTCCACAATCTTGTCCCACCGGGCGAGCTTCTTGTCCGTGCCGACTTTGAAGCCAAGGAATTGTTCGGGGGTGGGGATCTGGGCGAGAGCCGGCATGCAGAGGAAAAGCGTAGTGAGGAGACTGAAATGACCCATAACGGATATAGGCTCTACTCTAACCCGTTCAGGTGCGGCCGCGCAGGAAGGCTGTCGTCATGAGCCACCGTCGCGCGCGCTCGTCCATCCATCGGCCCTGGCATGCGCTTCGGCCCGAGAGAGCAGACCTTCGAGCATTCGAAACAAGGGCGACCCAGGAGCGGGTTGCTTACCCAATAGGGACTTGATCGTTGACATGAGACTGGCGAGTTCCAATGGATTCACGAGATCGCCGTCGGGGTACGAGGGGTCGCGTAACCAGATTCCGGGATGCGCACGGACCAGACAGTAATCGTAGTACCCAAATTGATAACTCCGGCGCAGGAACTGGGCGAAGGTCAGAGGCCGAGTGTATAGTCCCATTGGACGGCGCTCGAAGTTCACCTCCAAATCGATGCAGCTTCTCAAGCGGATTTCGAGCTCCATGTCTTCGAGAGCGCGGAATTGTTCGCTGAAGCGGCCAAAGCGGAAAATGGTTTTCTTGCAGGTGAGAGAACCACTCCAGAAAGTTCCCCAATTCGCGGGACCGGGGGGAAAAGGATACATGCGTGGGAACACCGCTTCGACGAGGGTATCGTTCCTGATCGACTCGTCCGGCCGAAACCATAGCAGGGCAGCGTGGCCTTCGGCGGGATGCTCCGCATGAAACCCCAAACAACACGAGATCATCCCCGGCAGGGGACATAGATCATCGTCATAAAGCAAGAGCAGCGGCGCAGCCGCCGTGTCGATCGCCAGGTTCCGCGCCGCGGAAGGGCCCGAATTTCCGATACGGCGGAAGACGACATTCATGGAAGCCGTGAATTCCGCCACCAGCGACTCCATGCTTTCCTCGGAGCCGTCGTCGATCACGATCACCTCGAACGACTCCTGAGGTGCGGTTTGCGCAGCGAAACCTTCCAGGCACAGCCGCAATTCACGGGGGCGATTGTATGTCGGAACGATCACCGAGATCTGGATCATTTCCCGGCGACGCTTCCGGCCTTGCTGTACGCAACGGAACGATTGGTGCGCGAATCCGTTCGCTGAGGTTCCTTGGCGATCGGTATCATCAATGCCCTCTTAAAGTTAAGATTAAGACATGTCGTCCACGGATGACAAATTCGCCCGCGTCTGGGATGAGGATTCCCTGGCTCGTCAACGCCGACTGCTGCAGCAAGTTCTCAGGGCGGCGGAGAGCCTCTTCCTCAGTTGGGGAACGTTGCTGGGGCACTTGCGGTCCGGCTCTTAAGGCGCGCTCTGGATCATTTCCCGGCGATTCCCGCCTTGCTGTACGCGACCGAACGTTTGGCTCGCAGATCCATCCGCTGGGGTTCTTTGGCGAGTGCCAGATCGTAATAGCGGGCCGCTTCCTTCCAACCATTCAATCGAAAATGGCACGTGGCGAGATTTTCATAGGCGAGAACTCCCAACATGCGCACATCGTAGGAGGCATCACGACTGAACAATCCGGTTTCGCCGGCCTGGGCGAGCCGCTCGAAGAACGGAATAGCTTCCGCGAAGCGGTCCCGCTCCATCAGGAAGCGTCCCTTCAGCCAGGGAAATTGAAGGTCGGATGGGAACCTGGCCAGCGCTTCTTCAAGAAGCTCCAAGGCATCGCCTTTGCGAGTCATTTCGAGCTGATTCATTTCGAGTTGGATCAGCCCAACCCAGGGAAGAGTGTCGTCATGGATAGAGTACTTTCGATGGCGGACTATTTCTATAGCTTTCCGCCACGCGACTGCGGCGTCGTCCGGACGCCCCTGGTCCAAATGGATAGAGGCCAGATGGCACCAGGAAAAAATCCGATCTGGATCGACCGCGAGCGCTTTTTCGAGCAAAGGCAGGTTCCGATCGTTTTTCCGGGCGTGGTTGTCTTCGTACCCGAAGTGTTCCATTTCCAGGGCGACATTGCCGATCGTACCGCCGCGAGCCGCCTGGTATTCCAGCAGCGCGGGCCAGATGTTTTCGTGGATAATGCCGCGGAAGCGAATGGACGGAAGGTTGCGCCAGAGTCGCAGGATCCAGTACGGTGTCGCGCCGACCCGAGGAGTTAACAACACCTGAAATCCCAGATTAGACTGATCTTGCAGGGTCGTCCTCACTGCCGAGGTACCGCTGGTCACCCGCTCATCAGCATCGATGTAGAGAATCCACTGGCCGCGAGCGAGACCGAGAGCGTGATTTCGGGCCGCAGAAAAGTCATCGTTCCAGGGAAAGGAATGCACAGCAATTCCACGCTTTTCCGCGATCGCGTGTGTTGCATCCGTGGAACCGGTGTCGACGAGAATGATCTCATCGGCGAACCCCTGCAGCGAATCCAGGCATCCATCAAGGAACCGCTCTTCGTTTCTAACGATGAGCGTGGCAGAAACTAGTGGGGCTTCCATCCGGCTTGCAGAATACGAGCCGCCGTGCAGGGCACGGCGGCGTTGTGTTGGAATAACTTAACTACCGGGCGATTCTTACGTAGGGTTATTAGTGGGACAGGCGAGTACCGGCGGCACTACCGGGACGGGCGTGGGTGGGGGCGCGCACGAAGGGCCTGGGCAAGCCGGCGTCCCAGGGTACGTGATTGGTGCGCGAGGAGCCGGGGGGGCGCAGGCGCTAGTAGTATTCGCGACCGCATAGGCCGGATTCGGCATCAGAGCTTCGACGCTGAACGTTGCGATAACGGGAGTTGCGAAAGCGGCACCCGCGAGAAGTTTTTTCAAGAACTCACGGCGTGCAGGGTTAACGTGCTCAAAAATGCGTTCTTTCATGTTAATGTCTCCAATACAACTAGTTAATTAATCCCTCTTCTTTCAATTGCTCCAGCGCCTTTGTGACTTCGGCGGCTGGGGTGTCCACCAGCCCAAACGACTGCTGGACAAGTTCCATAATGCTCCCCGTCGAGTTGTCTCCGTTGCACAACTCGTAGATCAACGCGGCGACGGGATTTAGGTAATGAACGCGGTCGTTCTCCTCTTCGTAAATAACGTAGCCGTCGTCGGCAGGGATTATCTCCAGCCCGTCGGCGCGTTTGGGACATTGATCCACGTTAACTGCTGACAAGAGCTTATTTTGACTTAGAGTCCACAAGTATGTCAAGTTACATGGAGCCTCTTCAGTTTGCATGCAGAATTTATTGCATTTTGGACGAATGCAACGATTGCTTTACGTTTCGGCGTTACCACAGGGATTGCCCCGCAGCGGGCGACTCATCCGCTCGGAGTTGATTCAAAAAACTTTGCGCGGCGTGTATCAGGTTTCGCTGGCGACCCCAGAGCTGGCTCCGCCCCCGGATTCGGCTTTCGATGTGGTCCACGTCTTCCGCCTGGCTGCGTTGCGGGTAGCGAAGCCCTATTTGAGCGCGGCCGGTCGGCGGCATCTCGATCTCGACGATATCGAATCGCGAACCCACAGGCGAATTGAAGGCATTGCCCGCGCGAACGATCATGCGGCGATGGCAGAATGGGCGCTCGCCGAAAGCCGGCGGTTCGAACTGCTCGAGATCGCTGCGTTCCGTAAGTTTGATCGCGTGTACGTCTGCTCCGAGGCAGACCGAACGTCCCTGATGGCCCGATGTCCGGTGGAATTGCGGGTCTTGCCCAATGTGATGGGTTTGCAAGAGCCGCCTCTGGATCCACCCGCGCCTTCCCAAAACGAGCCATTCCGGTTTTTGTTTATGGGAACCATGGACTACTACCCCAACTTCGATGCGTACCATTGGTTCTGCAACGAAGTACTTCCCATACTGAAAGGCATAGCTCCGGCCGACTTCATCGTCGAGGTCGCGGGCTCCGGATCTGGTGGCCGCCTGAAGCCGCACGAACTCGTTAGTCTGGCGGGCGAAGTGCCCGATGTTCGTCCCCTTTACGAGCGCTCCCATGCCGCGATTGTTCCGCTGCGGGCTGGGGGAGGTACGCGAATCAAGATCCTGGAAGCGTTCTCCTTCGGGCGGCCGGTAGTCTCAACCACGATCGGAGCGGAGGGGATCGAGGCTACGCCAGACCGCGACATTCTGCTGGCGGATTCTCCAGCGGCGTTCGCTGCGTGCTGCTCGGAACTCATTTCCCGCCCGGAAGTTGGGCGTCAACTCGCATTAAACGCGTTGCGGCTAGTGCGGGAAGCTTACTCCGAATCGGCTCTGAGACGTATTTTTGCGTCGTTGCCAGAGGCCCGAGTTCGATGAGAATTTAGGGCAATGCCGTGCTCGAGTTATGAGGGTGCCTGAGGATTCCCCGCCCACCATCCTTCTTTACGACTCGCGAGGGGCCGCCGACTTTCTGGGTCCGGCTGACCGGAAGCTTGTGACTGTTGAGATGGACCGGCTTCCAGACGTGCGGGCCGTAGTGTTCCATGTTCCCAGCGCTCCCGACATACGCCTGATTCCCAAACGCGAGGGCCAGATCTGGGTTGCATGGTCGATGGAAAGTGACGCTTGGTATCCACAATTGTCGAGTGTCGATTATATGAAGCACTTCGACCTGACCATGACGTATCGGCTCGATTCGGACTTCCCAGTGTATATTTCGGAATTGGCACGGCCCAGGCCCTTCTGCGTAAGGCGGTGCCGAAGACGGAGAGCGCTCTCGCAGTCTTCATGGCCTCCAGCACACAGGACAGAAGCGGCCGGTTCAACTTGGTCCGCGAATTGATGCACTTACTTCCCAATCGATTCCTACGGCAAGTGCCTCAACAATAGGACGCTTTTGGAAGACTCAGGCCGCGAGACGAAATTGGAAGTACTCGCGCGCTACAAATTCACCCTCGCTTTCGAGAACTCAATCAGACGGGACTACGTGACGGAGAAGTTTTTCGATGCCCTGGTCGCCGGATCGGTGCCGGTTTATCTGGGTGCGCCGAATATCGACGAGTTCGGACCGGGAGAGCATTGCTTCATCGATGCGTCGAAATTTCGAGATCCGCGCGCACTCGCCGACTACCTGTTGCATCTTGCCTCGAACGAATCAGAGTACCAGGCTTATCTCGCCTGGAAGGACGCTCCCTTCGCGCCTGCTTTTCTGGAAAAGGCCGCCCGCTACGACGATAGCCCGTTTTCGCGTCTAAGTACGATCTTGCGCGGGCGTGCCGCGGGGTCCGATATCAGGGATTTGCAACGTGATCCACTACACGCAGTCGTGCGGGTACTTGCGCGAAATCCTCGCAGCAGGGGTGGGAGCGAAGTGCCCACCGAAGTCCAGCTTTCGGTCGTTATCGCGACCACGCACCCTTGGCCCAACTCGCAGGAATGCCTAGAAATCCTGCTGCCCCAAATCGCCGGAATCGACGCCGAAATTCTGCTCGCTGATTCGAGCGGAATTGGCCTGCCCGAGCCTGTTCCGGAGCACCTGAAATCAGTCCGTTGGATCAAAGCGCTCGGCGCGTCCGTGTTCCATTTGAGAGCCATCGGAACGTCCGCCGCCACCGGCAAAATCATTGCTTGGACCGAGGATCACTGCCGGCCTGCAACCGACTGGTGCGAGAAGATCCTCAAAGCCCACAGCGCGCATCCGGAGCTCGCGGCCATCGGCGGGTCTATGGAGAATGGCTCGACCACAACCACCTCAGACTGGGCGAATTTTCTGACTACATTCGCTCCTTTTATTGCTCCAATTGACCTCGCCAAAACCGACCGCGTTCCTCCGGCCGCCAACATATCTTTTAAGCGTCGCGCGATTCCCACAGGCGAAATCGGGCCGGGCGAGATCGAATTCGTCATCAAGCCGCAGCTTCTGAAGGAAAGATTGATCGGGATTGACGACCGCATCGTCGTCCGGCACATCCAGTCCCGAAGATTGTTGGAATCTGCCATCATGCACTTCCACAACGGCCGGTCCACTTCGGGACTGATCGCATCGCAGCTTTCAAACGATAGCCGCCGCCAACGTCTTCGACGCTGCTTCCGGCTTCCCCAAGCCATCGTGCAGAATGTGACCGAGCCCCTAGCCGGCAAAACCAGCGTCGAAGAGCCTCTCCGCCGAGCGCTACCCATAATTCGGCTCCTCGCGATCTGCCACGCCGCCGGGGAGTTTTGGGGCTTGGTATTTAGAACCGCAGGATCAAGCCCCACTCGCCTGGAGTAGAGAGCCTAGCAGATCAGGCGTCCACCCGTTTGCTAGCGACCCCTTCGGGATCGAAATACAGAATTCCTTTCAACATCCAATGGGAACCCCCAGGTGATTCCTCGCCATCAATCGCGCCCATGGTGAGCAGGTGTGTTGTGACTAGGTTTCCGGGTTCCACCATAGCAGGCAGGACTGCCACTCTGTTCGGCCCCTCCGCCAAAAACACCTGTTTTTCGGCACCGGAACCGGAGGAGATGCGGATCTGCGAGTCGCGACCGTATGCGGCCAATCGCAGAACGAGATTGATCCTGGTCCCAACGGGCGCATTGGTGCGAAACCGCACTGTGGACGTGAGTCGGCTCGGTCGAACGCCTGAAATTTCGGGGGGGTACCACCCGGAAACGCACATCAACTCCGCTGACAAACCTCCGTCAATCTTGCTTGTTCCGCTGCTGATCGGCACATAGCGGCCGGGCGGTAACGTGACTGCTCTCACACCTGCGAATGGGCGGGCTTGGCGAGCCAGCATCTGAGTTGATGCCAGTAAGTCGTCCACCGCTTGCCGCCACGACCGCGGTGTGAAATGGGCGGCGATTTCGAACTCGCGGTTCCGACGCAGTTCCGGGTTGTCGAGATATCCCGACAACCGTTGGAGTCCGTCGCGAACGTTGTAAGGGTCTACGTAATCCACCAACTCGCGGCCGATCTCTGGAATGCCCCCCTCGCCGGAGGATATGCAGATCTTGTGATGCGCGAGACTTTCTCCCACCGGCAGCCCCCACCCTTCGATGAAGCTTGGAAAAGCGGTGAGTATGCAATTTTGATAGAGCAGGTCTAGTTCTGCATCGGTCGCATCATGCACGAACAGGATTCGACCGTCCAGATAATTGCACGCCTCCAACTGGTGCATGAAATCCTCGACTAACCAGCCTTTCCGGCCCGCGAACACCAGGTAGGGAGTATTCGGTCGGCCGGAGCTGATCATCATTTTCCAGATATTGAAAAGATACGCTGGATTGCTTCGCACGTCGATAGTGCCGTCGCAAAGCACATAGTCTGTCTCGAGTATTCCGGCGACCGCGTCCGAAATTTTTGGTTCGACTGGCGCCAGACGCGACGACCCGTGGCCTAACGCTACGACCTGGACCGGTAACGAGGCCAAGGCGGATCCCAAATGCCTTGTTAGGGACACCTTGTTGTACTCCGAAGGCGTGAGAATGAAATCGGCAAAAGTCAGGGACTCGACGACACCTTTGACGAACAGGCGCGTGCTGGCAGGTTCACAATATTCAGGCGCAGTGAGCGGAATAGTATCGTGAATAAACAGACCGACAATCGCGCCAGAATTCTTCACGTGTCGCAGCAACACGCTCATGCCGCTCACATTCCAAAATGCGCCAACGGTTAGAAAAACGTCAAGCGAGCGAACAGTGCATGGAACGGCTCGGTTGAGAAGCGCTAGAACATCCGACTCGATGTCCGCCTTCGACATGGGCGTGGTCCGCTTATGCTCAATGAACTTCCGCAGCGCGTTGGTTTCGATCATGCAGAGTCCCCCGGCCTTGTTCAGAACCGTAAAACAGATTGGCTTTTCACGGGCGATCTCAAGCACACTGCACAAAATCTCCCATTGGATCCGCTGCATGCCGGAAAGGCCGGTTTGATGTCGCAACGAGAGCAGCAGATCGGAAACTTCCAAGAAGAGGGTCGGCGGCGCAGTGCTCTCGGCCAGCGCGGGCAATTCTTGTTTGCCGTCCAGGTTGGTTCGGCTCCATGCATCCGCGAATCTTGGCCAAAACTCCGGATCCATCCATGGCTGATACGGCAAAAAGGATTGCGTCTGGAACGATGGAAGAAAGCATTTTTGAGTGGACGGTGCCAGAATAGCGGCGAAACGGGGGAAACTACTATTGCAAATCGCCACGTAATCCGCTCGTCGCAAGACCTCGAAGTCGCTCACGTGATGAGGCAATTCCTGGGCTATCGACCCGAACGCCGCGGGAATCGGATTAAATTCCTGGAACACCGGCACGATTTTTTCCGGTTCGTCCGACGCAACGAATAAGACCGGGTCGCGCAGCGTGGGCCAGATTGTCCGCAGCCAGTCGAGGTACCATTCTTCGGGCACGATCCGAAACCATGGAAAGCTCTCGAACTGAAATTTGTGATAGTCGCCGCGCCGGACACTGACGCCACCAGCGTTCGCCGGCCGCCGTCCGTTACCGCGTCCCGCCAGGCGTCGATAGCCTGCACATGCTCAGGCGGAAGCTGGAACATGTGTCTCAGCAGAGCGCGGTGTTTTCGCCAGCACTCCGGAATCTCCTGGAAGTAGCCCGCCAGATCAATGTTGATTGGAGGGTTCTCCTGATCCCACAGCTCGCGATCATTGTTCGCAAAACCCGGGTAGCTGATTCTCGGGAAGGCCAAGCCCGCGCAAGATGTGTCCTGAAGACCGAAAAGCTGGTTGCCCTGCCACGCCGGAAATGCCGGAGTCAAGCCGTGTCTCAGCGCGTAGAGCTTGACGCAGGCATACCTCCATAATTGATTTCCGATACCGGCTCCATCGAGAAGGGTCGACATGGTGACATAGCCGCGTGATTCGACATCGAGTTGATTGAAGGATCTGACGGCGTCGCTTGCCAGGAAGCAGAGCGCTCGTCCGCCCGCAAACTCGACCGAACCGATGCAGACCAAACCGCGATCAAACAGACTACGCCGAAGTTTCCAGCTATTTCCAGCGCCGGGTTTATCCGCTGGATCGGGGAAGAGGACGGCGACAGCTCGAAAGCTGAACCCCTGGGCAGGCAGCGTCATCATCTCTTCCAGCTCAGACGCGGGTAAGAGAAGCAAATCGTCCCCGAGGGAAAGTCCAGAGACCACCAGCCGCAGGGCGGTTTCTTCTTTCATCCCTAGTACCTGCTGGCACCCCCTTGCAACAACTGACCGTATCTCAGCCGATTGCCCCCGGAATGGTTGCAGCAGTCGTTCTATCTCCGGATACAGATCTCGGGGCGGTACATCGACGGCACGTGACATTTCGTGGGGTGAACCGCTGCCCGCCTGCCGCTTCCATAGGTTAAGGCGCTCGATCAGGCGGTTCTCCGGGAAAACTCCGTTGTCGTCGGCGATCAACCAATCCTTCATTCGACCGTGCCAAAACGGGTGATAGATGACAATATGATCCGGGTTGAGAATGGCAGGAAAATAGCTGAAGGTCGAGTGGCTGATAATCAGGGCATCTGCGGTCGCCATTCGCCGTAGAGACTCGATAGGATCAGAATTAATGAACTTTACGAGGTTAGGAATTGCGTCAAAATCCTCGGGCTGGTTCATCGCCGGATGGAAAATCATTTTTTCCGCAATCCGCCCGTTTATTCCGTGATGCTGGGGAGTAACTACAAATGCCTTGGAAGGGACCTCCGTATATAGCTCGCAAACGAAGGGGATGTCGAGCTTTCGCAAGATGTCCTGAAACCTTAGCGCGCACGCCACATAGTATGAATTGGGCAACATCCTGTCGTTACTTACCGCCAGGCATTCTCCTCGCCTCACGTGCATGGCCAGTCTGAAGACTTCGGGTCTACGATATGGAAATGGAGAAATGGTCTTGAGCCATCGATACAGTTCCGGGTTGCGATCGGTAACCGGAAAGGGGTACAGGATTCTTATTAGGTTTATTTCCCCGTCGTGGCTGACAGCGTTCCTGATCCTCTCGATGGACTCGAGGTCGGCGTCGACCATATCGTGAATGATCACTCCATTGTTGGGCAACTCAATATCGGAAGGTATCTGGAAGGCCCGGTTTACCTCGGTCAGAAGACCCGGTAAAGGAGCGTTGTTTTCGAGGGCCTTTAAACCTTGATATCCAAGATGCACTATGGGCGAATGGAAGTAGGGTATCCCCAGAAACCGCGATATGGCATAGATGCCGTAGATTCGTAGTAACTGCGAGCAGATGCCGTCCTGGTTTCCGTCATCTTTGTAGGTGATAGCAAGAGTTGGGTTGAGCACATCCATAGGGCCCTACTGTTGCCTACCGTACCATTTCCGGCCGGAATCCATGCAACCATAAGCAGAGTGCAGGCTTCTACGAATAACACGTTTACAGATTGGGATCCGGTTGCTGCATCACCCGAGGCAATAAAATCTTTGCTTCAACCATTCCTCGGCCAATCGGCTGCCATACGATCGCTGGTTGTACTTGGAGATCGCCAAGAACCGAACATCGAGAAAGCATTTCTATTTCGGCTGGCGGAGCTGGAAGGCAGGTCGATCATCGCAGAGGACAGTGAGGGTGAAGGCGCCCTCGGCATCTTGGCACGGCAGGCCCACGAGACTTGCGGTGCGGTGTCCGGAAATGATCTGCTTGTGCTCACCGCCGACAAGCTGAGCGAGCGGATGCAGCCGATCGAGGAGGATTTCAGCTTTCGAGCCGTCGCCGTTCTCCTGCCCGAAACAACGAGTCCGCCGCCCCAAGCAGAAGCGTCAGGACTGCGGCGCAGCATGTTTGACCGAGGTCTTGTGTGCATAGCTTCCGTACGCGTTGGCGGCCGCAAAGGGCTATGCTTTCTTGCCAGCGATGCCATTCGGTCTTTTACGAACCTGGACGTCGATTCGCGCGGGTACGTAGGCATTTCGCGCCTTCGAGAAGGAGCCGGGTTCGCGAACCGGTTGTTTCGATATGCGTGCGTGAAGCTCTATGCGATCAGACATGGCTTGACTGCCGCGGTGCCTGCCTGGGAGGGCAATCAGCTTTTCGGCCTCGAAGACAAACCCGTTACGGGGCTAGCGCTTCCGAAAATGTCTTTCCCAGGATTCGCGGAAAACGATCGCATGTTTTGGGACCTGGACGAGCCTCCGATCAATATCAATTTTGAAGGCTACTTCCAGGAGACTCCGGAGTGCTGGCGAAGACACAGGCCGCTGCTCCGGCGGATGTTCCAGCTCTCTGATGAACGCGTCCGTGCGATTGATGGGTGGCGAGATCAAGTCACCGAAGGTGGCGAGCGGACGCTGGTGGCGATTCATGTCCGGCGCGGCGACTATCGGATGCTTGAAATCCCTCAGTTTGCGCTTGTGCCGGAAGAGTGGTACGTGGAGTGGCTGCGGAAAATTTGGCCGACGCTCCGCCGTCCACTTCTGTTCATTGGTACGGACGAACCTGAATCCGTACTGCCGGTCTTCCAGGAATTCGAGAGGGTTTCGGCGACATTCGGCGGGATCGATAGCGCGCTGCCCGAGCACATCCGCGATTTCGAAGTCCTGCGGCGAGCGGACTACCTGGCCGCATGCAACAGTAGTTTTTCCCGGATGGCGGCCATTCTTGGACCGTCATCCCAAAAGTGTTTTCTGCCATCTTTCCGGACACAATCTTTTCAGCCCTATGAGCCTTGGATCGATCCGGCTTTCTGGGCGCGATTTCGAGATGCAGGCACTGTAGCTTCTCCGCGCAGTAATCGGATCATGCAGCGCCCGCCGGCGATGACGAGCAAGAGGACCTTGGATACGTCGGCAGAGAGGCCGCACCTCCACATCGACGGAACGGACCTGGCACGCTATTTGCTCCACCACACGACTCTCTCTGGCATCCAGCGCGTGCAGTGCGAGATTCTCCGCAACCTAATCGACACTGCGAGTTGGCCAATCCGCGTAGTAGCACTGGACGAGCGAGGGGCGTTGGGAAGGATTGACCCGTCCCTGCTGCTAAGCGCCATTGAGGCCTTCCGCTCCGACGCTGCTTCTAACTCGGTGATCGAGAGCGATGTGCGCTCATTACTCCTGCGTGCAGCTCCGTGCACGGTCCCTCCAAGGGATATTTTTGTCACGGTCGGGGCCTTCTGGGGTGTGGGGGGCACGGGGAAGTTGCTGCAGCAGCTCCAGACATCCGGAGTCATCGTAGGGGTATTTATTCACGACATCCTTCCGATTGTCGCGCCTGAGTATTTCGAAGTCCGCGAAACCCAAATATTCTCCAAAGCGCTAATGCAGGCGCTCAGCTTCACCGATTTTCTTCTCACCACGTCGGAATACAATAAGGCGGCCCTGATCGAACACATGACGGCGCGGAATATGGGTCCATTGCCAGTCCATGTGGTGCCCTTAGGCCACGTGTTTCCTCCGGCCGAGACCCCATCGGAGGTTTCGACCGCCGTTTCCGCCATCCTCAAGACGAACTATGTCCTTTGCGTCGGCACCATCGAGGTGCGGAAAAACCCGGTATATCTGTTTCAGATTTGGAAGATGATGGTCGATTCTGGGCGGCCGGATATTCCTTCTCTGGTGTTTGCGGGCCGCAAGGGCTGGTTCGTCCAGGACTTCATGGATCAGCTGAATGCGTGCGATTACTTGGGCGGCCGGATTAAAATTCTGCACAATGTTACGGACGGCGAGCTCGATCTGCTGTACCAGAAATGCATGCTCACGATGTTTCCCAGCTTTATTGAAGGATGGGGGCTGCCGGTAGGGGAAAGCCTCGCGCATGCAAAGATCTGTCTCTGCTCTGCCACCGGCGGCGTTCCGATGGTAGGCGGGGAGCTTGCGGATTACATCGATCCCTACAACGCCCGCGACGGGTTAAACGGGCTGTTGCGGTATCTAGATGATCCGGAACTCCGCCGCCTGCGCGAACGCGAGATCGCGGAACGGTTCATCGCCCGGTCCTGGCGGAACGTGTCGGACGACTTCCTGAAATCCACTCATGCGCTGGCGCGGATGGCCCGCCCATCGGAAGTCATCTCGGCCATGTCGCTGCCATCGGGCGAGTATGTCGCCATCGGCACCGGCAATGGAGTGGACGGGACGCTATCCGGTGAGCTTGTCTGCATTTCCGGTTGGGCCCGGCCGGAGAGCGCGGGCGTGCGGCCAGCCCAGCCGGAAACGCTGGTCCGGTTCCGTGCTGATCTCCCGGCTGGCGCCAGACTCAATCTACTGCTGCGGTTCGGCTCATATGGCCGAGACTTCCGCATCCGTGTCCGTTCAGGTTCGGGAGCGCAAACCGAAGCAACTCTCACAACAGGTGCGGAGAGAGTAGTGGTTCTGCCGTGTGCGGTGGAGGCTGAAAGACTGGTCAGCGCTCAGATCTCGGTAATCGACCCGATGTTCGACGGGATCAGCGCGCTCGAAGAAGACGCAGTTGTCGACCCTCCTCACTGGGTTCTCAAAGGAATTCTGTATTTCGATCCCAAACGCGTGGCAGCCCAAGCGTTGTTGAAGCGGTCGAATGTCGCGCATCGGCACCAACCGACCGCGCCGCCTGCGCCCGCACCGATCGAGGCGGCGGCGAAGTCAGATCATATCCTGGTTGGTTCCAATGGCCTCGACAATACCCCCCGGGTTGCGTCCTTCGGGGCTTTTTTGCAAACGGCTGATTCTTACTGGCCGATAGAGATCGGTGCCCACCGCGGCGCGCCGATCTTCGCCGATCACGCAGACGGCCGGGCATTCTATTCCGGCTGCGGAAACAGCTCCCGCATACCTCAGGTCGGGGCGGTCAAAGACTCCATCCGGCTGATCAGGCGCAGCGATCAATTTGTGTCGACATCAAGGTTCAGCGAGGGCTCAGTGTTCGACCGCTCGGGTGTGTCGAGGGCATTCGGTTATCTTCACGGCTCGCCTCCAGCAATGTCGCCCTGGGTGTCTTGCGAAGGCGATAGCCTGTTGATTAACGAGAAGGCCCTAGAGGCGGCGCCTTTATACGAGCATTCCTATCTCTTTTTTTATAACGGAAATCTGCACAATTATTATCATTGGATTGTTGAAGGGCTGCTGTGTCTGGATATCTTATCGGGAGCGCTAGGGAATGATTCTAATTTGAGGATAGTGTTGCCGAAGTCTGTCGACATAAATGCCTTGATTCAGCATCGCGAGTCGCTGCAGGCGCTCGGTTTCGGCGGATACAGAATTACGGAGGTAGCCGAAAATCTGATCAGGGTAAAAGAGGCGATCTGGGTTGACAGCGATCTGATACAGCACATGCCCGCAGTCTATCTGAAGGGCTTTCAGCAAAGAATCGCCGCAATGTACGCCCATCTGCGGACTCCACGGAACAGGCGGCTCTTAGTGGCGCGGAAAGGACCGACCAGAAAGATCCATAATCTCGAACAAGTAGAGGTCTTTCTCTCCAGATACGGCTTCGAGACAGTCTATCTCGACGGGATGAGCACAAGGGAACAGGTCCTGTTGTTCCAGAGTGCAGAGTTCCTCATTGCTACGCACGGCGCGGGGTTATCGAATCTTCTCTTTTGCGAGCGGGGGACGAAGGTGATTGAGCTTTCGCCGGTGTCGGAATTCAGGCCTTTCTTTTGGATGATTTCGGATAAACTGGATCTGGTCTACGGGCTGCAATTCTGTTCCAACGTAGCAGATGGTGATTTTCAATCTTCCATAATCGTCGATGTTCACAAGCTTGAGGCGCTCATGCGCATGGTTGACGCGCATTGGTAAGTGCGGCGGTAGAGGTAGAGGCGAAGCCAAGATGGAAAACAGGCGGGAAAAAGTGGCGGAGAGAGAGGGATTCGAACCCTCGTTAGAGTTTCCCCTAAACACGCTTTCCAAGCGTGCGCCTTCAACCGCTCGGCCACCTCTCCCTTATTCTCAATCAGTTTAACATGCTCAATCGCGGCGACCGCGATTCGTTCCGTGATATCGTGTGGCTGACGAGCTGCCCATGCCCAAACTATTCCCGATCGCCTGCGTTGTTCTTGCCACCAGTGCCGCTGCTGTTGCGGTCGACGACTTTCCCCAGGCCAACATCAGCAACAGTGTGATCAGCGCGAAGCTGTATCTGCCGGATTCCGATCGCGGTTATTATCGCGGCACGCGTTTTGACTGGTCCGGAGTGATCCCCAGTCTGGAATTCAAGGGCCATCAGTATTTCGGCCAGTGGTTCGAGCGGTACGACCCCAAGCTGCATGATGCGATTATGGGCCCGGTAGAGGAGTATCGCACCAACGATGCGGGCCTCGGGTACGATGAGGCGAAGGTCGGCGGCACGTTCATTCGAATCGGCGTTGGCACGGTGCGCAAGCCAGAGGAGGCGAGCTACCAGCCTTTCAAAACTTACGAAATCGTGGATGGAGGGAAGTGGTCGACGCGCAAAGGTGCGGACTGGATCGAGTTCACGCATGTGCTAAAAGACGACTCAGGCTACGCTTACGTCTACAAGAAGACGATTCGTTTGGCCAAGGGCACGCCCGAGATGACAATTGAACATTCGCTCAGGAATACCGGCAGTAAATTGATTAGGACCGCCCAATACAATCACAATTTCTTCGTGATCGATAACCAGACGACCGGGCCGGACATGGTGATCCAATTTCCCTTCGAGCCTAAGCCGACGAAGGATCTTAAGGGACTTGCGCAGGTGAAAGCCAAGGACCTGATGTATACACAGACCCTGGAGAAAGGCCAGAGCGTCTTTACCGAAATGGAGGGATTTGGTGCGACCCCAAGCGACTACGATTTGCGGATTGAGAATCGGAAGTCTGGCGCTGGAGTTCGGATTCGCGGTGATCGACCGTTAGTAAAAATGGTGTTCTGGTCCATTCGCACGACCGCTTGTCCCGAACCTTACGTTCAGATCGAGGTGGCACCCGGGCGCGAAGAGAAGTGGACGTTTACGTACGATTTTTATATTCTGTGAGACGAATTAGATTGTTAGCATCCCTAAACAGCGTGCCGGCGAGTACGGGAGAGCAGTTCTTGTGCCCGCGAGAGCGCCTTTTCTTCCGCCTCTTCGCGGCTATCCGCTTCCACACGAGCCATCACTCACGCCTAAATAAATACTTCAGACGAACCAAGTGTGGCTCGATTGCTCGATGCCCTCGGCACCATAAAGAGCTTTCAGGCCATCGTGGCTCTTGAAAGTTCCATCATCGTTGCACTCTTCACCTCACGGCACGCTCTATTTGCCCCGGGAATATGCCCGCCGCGCTGGCATGTCTCTGGAAGTCCGGGAGGTGCCAGGATCAATAACCCCGCGAAGCTTTCGGCTGGACCTTACTCTGATCCAACTCCTTGCCTTCCGCGATCCTTCTTTCGCCCGCCGTTCATCAGCCGAACATCGGGGTGGCCGTAAATCGTCATCTGCCAGAAGGCCCACGCCGCGAAGCAATTATTGCTATCGCCGTAAAGTTTTTGGGGCTCTCCACCTCCCCAGTGTTTGAGCGGGAATAGCGCCGAATCGAGAGAACTGGTAGCCTAAATCCGGAAGCCATTTTGACTCTAGGAGAAGATCCCGGTGAATCCATCAAAACCCCCATTTAAAACCGCAACGCCTTCCAAGGAGGCGAAGAAGGCAGGTCGCAACCAAACCGTTCTGTTGGGCTTGGCGAAGAAGGATGTCGCCAGAACCATGAAGGCTTTGAGCATCGACAATACTCCTGAAAATCGAGCTGCGATCGCGAAAGCGAAAGACTACAAAGACCTCGCTGCTTTAGGCAAAAAGATCAGAGCCGAGCAGATGAACGACGTTCTCGATAAGCTGTTCTAGTTTGTGATTGATAGCCAACTTGGAACTGCTGCCCGCCTGGCGCTGCAGGTTCAGCGGGCAGCATTCCGGGCCAACCCGAATCCCTCTGCCGAGAGCCGGCGGACCGACTTGAAGAGGTTCTTATCCGCCTTGCTGGATTCGGAGGAGGCGATGATGGCCGCAATTGACGCAGACTTCAGTTGCAGGAGCCGGGCGGAAACGCTTTTCGGCGAGCTGTACACGACCGCAAGTGCGATCCGACACGCTCTTTCCCATTTGGCGGATTGGATGAAGCCACGCTCGCGCTCGGTCCCCGTTCCCTTGATGCCTGGCGAGGCTTGGGTCCAGCCACAGCCAATCGGCGTCGTCGGCATTATTTCGCCTTGGAATTTTCCGGTCAATTTGGCGCTGATTCCTCTGCTTGGCGCGCTCGCGGCAGGCAACCGGGCAATGCTGAAACCATCCGAGATTACTCCTGCCACGTCGGACTTCTTGGGCCAGCTCCTAACCCACATTTCTCACGAATAGACTAGCGAAAAGGCCGCTTTTCTGGCATAAACGTATTTGCCACAACACGTTTCGGCCAAAAGGAGGCGTCCTTCCGCGATGACAGAGTGTAACCAATCCAGCTTTGGATTT